>NZ_JBAQXC010000001.1:0-15387 GCF_049299235.1 Rhodococcus sp. (in: high G+C Gram-positive bacteria)
ATGCTGATCAGGCGGCGGTGACAGGTTCGGGTTGCGGCGCCGTGGTGCGGACGCGGCCGGCAGACCACACCGCGGCGGTCGCCGCGGTGCACAGGCCGGCGCCGGCCACATGCATCACCACGAGTACCGCCGGGACATCCGTCCAGAACTGCACGAGACCGATGAGGGACTGGGCGAGGACGAGGCCGAGAAGAACTTTCAGGCGTAGTTTCACCGCGTCGGGCGCGGCGACCGCGTACAGCGCGAACGCGAGGCCCACCAGCAGCGCCAGATAGCCGACGAGCAGTTCGGCATGCAGATGCACCAACGTGGTGATGTCGATGTCGAGGCGCGGCACCGACCGCTCGGGGCTCTTGTCGCCTGCGTGTGGGCCGGCCCCGGTGACCATCGTGCCTGCGATCAGTACACCCGCGAGGAGAACCCCGGACAGGGCGGTCAGCCATCGCAGCGGTGGGGCCAGGACCTGCTCGATCACGCCGTCGTCGGGCTCGCCGATCTTGACGAACATCACCGTTGCGAGCCACACCAGCAGCATCGAGACGACCAGGTGGACGGCGACGGTCCACCACAGCAGGCCGGCGAGCACGGTGACGCCGCCGATGATCGCCTGCAGCACGGTACCGGCGGGCATCAGCCACGCCCATGCGATCACCTCGCGCCTGCGGCGCGCACGGGTGACGGCGAGGACGATCGCGGCCGACACGGCGACGACCACGAACGTCAGAAGCCGATTCCCGAACTCGACGATCTGGTGCAGTGTGTGGACGTTGCTGGACACCCCGACCGGGACCAGTGAACCGGGGAAGCACTGCGGCCAGGTGGGACACCCGAGACCCGACGCGGTGACTCGCACGACCGAGCCGGTGACGGCGATGCCGCCTTGCACGACGATGGTGAGGAAGGCGATGAACCGCTGGGTTCGCAGGGAGGGCAGCGGAAGTCGATCGACGAGGTTCAGGTAGCCGCGATACAGCACGTCCACGATGGTACGGGTCGGTCCACTACGCCGTGTAGTTGGGTTGTCGGCCGGTCACGGTCACGTGAATCGGAAGTATCGGCGGGCCAGGAACGCGCCGGCCGTCGCCCACACGGCGAGGACCGCCGCGGCGAGCCAGTCCACGCTGCCGCGCGCAGCCTCCTGGAGGCCAAGGGCAAGCGCCCCCGACGGGGTCACCCGCGCCAGGTGGACGAGGGCATCGGGCAGGCCGTCCCCGGCGATCACGACACTGCCGATGCCGAGCAGCACGAACCAGATCAAGTTCGCCAGCGCCAGTACGATCTCGGCGCGCAAGGTCCCGCCGAGCAGTAGACCGAGCGTCGCGAACATGACTGTGCCGAGCGCGATGACGATGGCACCGAGCAACAACCCGAGCAGTGTCGGACGCCATCCGAGGGCGATTCCGATCGCACCGAGCAGAATCGATTGCATCGCCACCACGATCGCCACCGCGCAGCTCTTGCCTGCGATGATTCCCCACTTCGGGAGGGCGGTCGCACCGATCCTTTTCAATGCACCGTATCTGCGGTCGAATCCGACGGCGATGGCCTGACCGGTGAACGCGGTGGACATCACCGCAACCATCATCACAGCGGGCAGGATCCGCTCTACACGTGGATCGCCGAGGTCGCCGATCGGCAGCAACGTCATTCCGATCAGCAAAGTGATCGGAATGAACATCGTCAGCAGCAACTGTTCGCCGTTGCGCAGCAGCAGTTTGAGCTCCATGCGCGTCTGCGCCGCGAGCATCGCTACCGCTGTGTTGGGTCGTGGCGCGGGAGCGAAGGTGCCGATGTCGAACCGGTTACTCGCCAACCGCTCCTCGTGTGTCACGCTCAACTCCTCAACTCCCGTCCGGTCAAGTCGAGGAATACGTCCTCGAGGCTGCGCTGGTCGACGCGGAGTTCACTGACCAGCGCGCCCTGGTCGGCGCACCACGCCGCGGTGGCGGTGACCACGGCAGGATCGATCGTGCCTTCGACGAGATAGCGACCGGGTTGTGCCTCGCGTGCGCGGAAGCCGTCGGGCAGGGCGGTGCGCAGCGGCGCCAGGTCGAGTCCGGCGGATGCCGTCAGCCAGAGTTGGTGCTCGGATCCGGTTCGGGCCACTTCCGCAGGTGTTCCGGCGGCGACAACGCGTCCGTGATCGATGATCACGATTTCGTCGGCGAGTTCCTCGGCCTCGTTCATCAGATGTGTCGTGAGGAGTACCGAGACTCCGTCGCGGCGCAGTGCGTCGATCAACTCCCACACCAGCAGTCGTGCCTGGGCGTCGAGACCGGCGGTCGGCTCGTCGAGGAATACCAGTTCCGGGCGCCCGACCAGCGCGCATGCCAGCGCAAGTCGCTGCTGCTGGCCGCCGGACAACCGCCGGTACGGGGTACGGCGAGCCTCGTCGAGCCCGAGACAGTCCAACAGCCAGGCAGGATCGATCGGATCCGCCGAATACGAGGCGACCAGGTCGAGCATCTCGCCGGCCTTGGACCCGGGGTACGCACCGCCACCCTGCAACATCACCCCGATGCGGGGTCGCAACTCGTCCGAATCGGCGATCGGATCGAGTCCGAGTACCCGAACCGTGCCCGCGTCGGGCGGTGTGAATCCCTCACACATCTCCACGGTGGTGGTCTTGCCGGCACCGTTGGGGCCGAGCAGAGCCAGAACTTGGGCACGCTCGACCGTGAGGTCGAGGCCGTTCACGGCGGTGGTGTCGCCGAACTTCTTGACGACGCCGTCGAGGCGCACCGCGGGCGCCGCACCGGCAGGGGATCTCGAGGTCACGGGTTTCCAGCCTAGGCGTCGGGGGATTCGGGGGATTCGGTGGGACGCGGCGACGTGCGCTCCTCGTCACGCCACGGCAACCGGTTGCGGGTGGCGACGATGAGCAACCCGACGACGACGACCGTCGCGATCGCGGCCTGCACGATGATGAACGGCTGGTATTCCCCTCCGTTGGGCATCAGGATGACGCTGACCAGGGAAGAGAACACGACGGTGGGGATCCGGAAGATCGGCCTGGTCGCCCACGCCGCCAGCGGGATCACCGCCCACAGCAGATACCAGGGCTGCACGACGGGGAACAACAAGACGATCGCACCGAGCGAGACACCGAGCCCGCCGACGGCGTGAATCCGCCCGACGAGCACCGCCAGAAGCATCCGAAATGTGATAAATGCCGCAATTATGGCGGCGATCGGCCGGGTGATCGACAGGATCGCGGTCGTGTGGTCGCCCAGACCGAGCAGCACACCCGCGAGGCCGGTTCCGACGCCGAGCAGCGTGGGAATCGACATCCAGCTACGCACCTCGGTCGCGGTGCCCAGCGTGTTCGTCCAACCCAGCCCGAGGCCGCTGCCCCAGCTCACCACGGCAATCACCGCCAACGACACCGCCGCGAGCAGCGCCGCCGCCGTCAGGACGTCCCGTACCGTCGCACCCCAGCGTCGGGCCAAGGCCATGCCGACGAATCCGAGTGCGAGCAGCGACGGAACTTTGATCATCGACGACAGCGCGATCAGCGCGGCACCGGCGACGAGCCACCCGAAGTACCGCCCCCGCAGCGGCGAGTCGGGGCCGCCCGCGTGGATGCCGCGCAACGCCAGTTCGAGGCCGGCAAGCATCAAACCGAGCATCAGGGCCTCGTTGTGGATGCCGGCGACGAGATGGAACAGCAGGAGCGGATTCGCCGCACCGAGCCACAGGGCGGTCACGGATGCGACACCGCAGCGCCGCGCCAGTCGTGGCAGCGCCCAGACGATCAGCGCGACGCCCCCGAGCGCAAGCAGGCGGTGCAGAAAGATTCCGGTCACGATGCTGTCACCGGTCAGGAAGGAGATCCGCTCACCGAGCCACAGGAAGCCCGGGCCGTACGGCGCGGACGTTTCCCTCCAGATGTTCGGCACAGTTCGAGTCAGGACGTGGTCGACTCCGAGCGCCCCGGCGGGCCCAATCGCGTACGGATCCAATCCGCGCGCTGCGATTTCGCTCTGCGCCAGGTAGGAGTAGACGTCTTTGCTGAACATCGGCGGAGCAATGGTCAACGGCAGGATCCACAGCAGCAGCATGCGGTCGAGTTGCGAGCGTGACAGGCGGCGCGGTTGCCCGTCGGGGTCGTGCCGACCGACCGCGAAGCGGCCGAGCAGGAGCCAGGCCAGCACGACCAGGACGGTCCCGGTCATTGCGAGAGCCAGCGCGGCACTCGGCATCCGCGCAGGCAGCCCCAGCAGCCGGACGCCCTGAACCGGGTTCTGCAGCACCGGTTGGGCTCCCGCCCCGAGTGCGCCGACGCACATCAGCACCGTGCCGGTCGCACCGAACAGCCGGATCCCGTGCAGTTGCGTGGTTTCGGTTGCGTTGAGACCGCGACCTTCGCGTTCGTCCCCGTGCAGAACGGTCACGACGTCGGCGTGGTGGCCCGGGCCGTCGAGTCCCAGCACGCGTTTGCCCAACGC
Organism: Rhodococcus sp. (in: high G+C Gram-positive bacteria); assembly: GCF_049299235.1. Taxonomy (GTDB): domain Bacteria; phylum Actinomycetota; class Actinomycetes; order Mycobacteriales; family Mycobacteriaceae; genus Rhodococcus. The sequence continues at coordinate 4,449 of NZ_JBAQXC010000001.1, forward strand.
GGCGACGCGGACGCCGATGGTGCCGATCAGCCGGGAACCGGCGGTACCGGATCGGCTCGGTTCGAGGGCCGGACCGGCCGTGCTGGGTTGCTCGAGGGTCGGCGGCACCCGAGCAGCCTATCGGGCGGGTCGGGAGCGACCTCCACCTCCGGTCCGGCTGTGGGGAAGGGCACCCTTGGTGGACCGTGCATCCGAATTCCGTCACACTGGTGTTGTGAAATCAGCGACCGAACCGGTAGTGGACGAGAATTGCGCGGGCCGCGTGCCCGACGCAAGTCTCGCCGACGTGCGTTCGACGCGTGATTCTTCGCCGCAGCACGAAGGCCAGACGCGCGCGGCCGTCGTGCAATTGCTGCTCGAGCAGGGGCCGATCACGGCACCGGAGATCGGCAGGCATCTCGGACTGAGTGCAGCCGGGGTGCGCAGGCACCTCGATGCGCTCATCGACACCGGCGAGGCGCAGGCAGCGGCGCCGCCACGTCGGCAGGGCAGGGGCCGGGGTCGCCCGGCACGCCGTTTCCAGCTCACCGCAGTCGGTCGCGCTCGCCTCGGGCATACCTACGACGATCTTGCCGGTGCCGCGATGCGGCATCTGCGTGAACTCGGCGGCGACGCCGCCATCGAGGACTTCGCACGCCGCCGCGTGCAATCGATCCTCGCCGGTGTCGAACCGGCCGCCGGGTCCGACGAGGTCGAAGCAACAATCGAGGACATCACCGGTGCGTTCACCGCAGCCGGATTCGCGGCCTCCACCCGACGGGTCGGCACCGGGGTGCAGGTCTGCCAGCACCACTGCCCGGTCTCGCACGTCGCCGAACAGTTCCCGGAGTTGTGCGAGGCGGAACAGGAGGCCTTCGTGGAGATCCTCGGCACGCACGTCCAGCGGCTGGCGACCATCGCCAACGGCGACAGCTTCTGTACCACCCACGTTCCGTTGCTGCCGGATCCGGCGGCCGACGCCCGTTCCGACAGCGGTCCCTGACCGTCGCGAACGGTAACCACCAGCAGCCCGACCGTCGGCACACCAGTCGGCGCCGACAACGAACAAGACTCCGGAAGGAGCTCGCATGACTCTCACCTCGGACCAGGCGTCCGGCGCGAGTGCGCCGCTGACGCAGGAGGAGACCATCGCGTCCCTTGGCCACTACGACTACGGTTGGTCGGACCCGGATGCCGCCGGTTCCGCGGCGCAGCGCGGCCTGTCCGAAGCGGTCGTGCGCGACATCTCCGCCAAGAAGAACGAGCCCGAGTGGATGCTCGACATCCGCCTCAAGGCGCTGCGCACGTTCGGCAAGAAGCCGATGCCGGGGTGGGGCTCGAACCTGGAGGGCATCGACTTCGACAACATCAAGTACTTCGTCCGCTCGACGGAGAAGCAGGCTACGTCCTGGGAGGAACTGCCCGAGGACATCAAGAACACCTACGACAAGCTGGGGATCCCGGAAGCGGAGAAGCAGCGTCTCGTCGCCGGTGTCGCCGCCCAGTACGAATCCGAGGTGGTCTACCACCAGATTCGTGAGGACCTCGAGTCGCAGGGCGTGATCTTCCTCGACACCGACTCGGGCCTGCGCGAGCACCCCGAGATCTTCAAGGAGTACTTCGGCACGGTCATCCCGGCCGGCGACAACAAGTTTTCCGCGCTGAACACCGCCGTGTGGTCCGGTGGCTCGTTCATCTACGTGCCGCCTGGCGTGCGCGTCGACATTCCGCTGCAGGCCTACTTCCGGATCAACACCGAGAACATGGGCCAGTTCGAGCGGACGCTGATCATCGTCGACGAGGGCGCCTCCGTGCATTACGTCGAGGGTTGCACCGCGCCGATCTACAAGTCGGACTCACTGCATTCGGCGGTCGTCGAGATCATCGTCAAGAAGGGCGGCCACTGCCGCTACACGACCATCCAGAACTGGTCGAACAACGTCTACAACCTGGTCACCAAGCGCACCAAGGTCGAGGCCGGCGGGCACATGGAATGGATCGACGGCAACATCGGTTCCAAGGTGACGATGAAGTACCCGGCGGTGTGGATGATGGGCGAGCATGCCCGTGGTGAGGTGCTCTCGATCGCGTTCGCGGGTGAGGGACAGCACCAGGACACCGGCGCGAAGATGCTGCACCTGGCGCCGCACACCTCCTCGACGATCGTGTCCAAGTCGGTCGCGCGTGGCGGTGGCCGGGCCTCCTATCGCGGACTGGTGCAGGTCAACAAGGGCGCCCACGGCTCGAAGTCGACGGTCAAGTGCGACGCGCTGCTCGTCGACCAGATCAGTCGCTCGGACACCTACCCGTACGTCGACATCCGTGAGGACGACGTGACGATGGGTCACGAGGCGACCGTGTCGAAGGTCAGCGACGACCAACTGTTCTACCTCATGAGCCGCGGGCTGACCGAGGACGAGGCGATGGCGATGGTCGTGCGAGGCTTCGTCGAGCCGATCGCGAAAGAACTCCCCATGGAGTACGCCCTCGAGTTGAACCGACTGATCGAATTGCAGATGGAAGGGGCAGTCGGCTAAATGGCTGCGAATACCGCTCACACCCCCACCGGGGTGCAGGACGCCGTGCGCGGCGAGAACACACAGGCAGTTCCTACCACTAACAAGGGTGAGGTGTTCACGTCGTTCGATGTGAACGCGTTCGAGATCCCCGGCGGCCGCGACGAGGCGTGGCGGTTCACTCCGCTGCGCCGCCTGCGCGGATTGCACGACGGCAGCGCCGCCGCCTCCGGCACCGCGACCGTCGAGGTCTCCGCCGCTGCCGGTGTGCAGGTCGAGACCGTCGGTCGCGACGACGAGCGACTCGGACAGGGTGGTGTCCCGTTCGACCGCATTGCCGCGCAGGCGTACTCGTCGTTCGAGTCGGCGACGATCGTCACCGTCGGCACAGAGGTGGAGGTCGCCGATCCCGTCACCGTCACCGTCACCGGCCCCGGTGAGGGTGCGGTCGCCTACGGGCATCTGCAGCTGCGGCTCGAACCCTTCGCAAAGGTCACCGTGATCCTGGATCAGCGGGGCAGCGGCACGTATGCGGAGAACATCGAGTTCGTTGTCGGCGACAGCGCACACCTGAATATCGTGGCCGTGCAGGACTGGAACGACGACGCCGTACATGTCGCCGCGCACCACGCGCTGCTCGGGCGTGACGCCGCGTTGCGGCATTTCACCGTCGGTCTCGGCGGTGACCTCGTGCGGATCTCGCCGACCGTGAAGTACGGCGCGCCCGGCGGCGACGCCGAACTGCTCGGCCTGTATTTTGCCGACGCCGGTCAGCACCTGGAGCAGCGTCTGTTGGTCGACCACTCGCAGCCGCACTGCAAGTCCAACGTCGTGTACAAGGGCGCGCTGCAGGGCGACCCCGAGTCCGGCAAGCCCGACGCCCACACCGTGTGGATCGGTGACGTGCTCATCCGCGCCGAGGCCGAGGGCACCGACACATTCGAACTCAACCGCAACCTCGTGCTCACCGACGGGGCCCGTGCCGACTCGGTACCGAACCTCGAGATCGAGACCGGGGAGATCGTCGGTGCTGGTCACGCCTCCGCGACCGGCCGGTTCGACGACGAACAGCTGTTCTACCTGCGCGCCCGCGGTATCCCCGAGGACCAGGCGCGCCGACTCGTGGTCCGTGGCTTCTTCCACGAGCTGATCGAGAAGATCACCGTCCCCGAGGTCCGGGAACGGCTCGAGGCTGCTGTCGAAGCCGAACTTGCCGTCGTCGGCGCCTGAGCGCGACCACCCCACACACTGTCGTAAGGAACCGATTCACCGATGTCCACCCCCCAGAACGTCCTCGAGATCAAGGACCTGCACGTTCGCGTCGCACAGACCGATGAGAACGCCGAGCCGATCAACATCCTCAAGGGCGTGAACCTGACGGTTCGCTCCGGCGAGACACACGCCATCATGGGCCCGAACGGTTCCGGCAAGTCGACCCTGTCGTACGCGATCGCCGGTCACCCCAAATACGAGGTGACTTCCGGCAGCATCACCCTCAACGGTGAAAATGTGCTGGAGATGAGTGTCGACGAGCGTGCCCGCGCCGGCCTGTTCCTGGCGATGCAGTACCCGGTCGAGGTGCCCGGCGTATCGATGTCGAATTTCCTGCGCACCGCCGCCACCGCTGTCCGCGGTGAAGCCCCGAAGCTCCGGACCTGGGTCAAGGAGGTCAAGGGGGCGATGGCCGAGCTGGACATCGATCCGGCGTTCGGTGAGCGCAGTGTCAACGAGGGCTTCTCCGGGGGCGAGAAGAAGCGCCACGAGATCCTGCAGCTCGGCGTGCTCAAGCCGCAGATCGCGATCCTCGACGAGACCGACTCCGGGCTCGACGTCGATGCGCTGCGGGTGGTCTCCGAGGGCGTCAACCGCTACCAGGAACGTGAGCACGGCGGCGTCCTCCTCATTACCCACTACACCCGCATCCTGCGCTACATCACTCCGCAGTTCGTGCACGTGTTCGTCGGTGGCCGCATCGTCGAATCCGGTGGCCCGGAGCTCGCCGACGAGCTCGAGACCAACGGGTACGTCCGTTTCACTCAGGCTGCGGCAGGAGCCTAGACACATGACTGTCCCGGTGCGGGAACTCGACGTCACCAGGATCCGGGAGGACTTCCCGATCCTGGCCCGTACGGTGCGTGAGGGGAAGCCGTTGGTGTACCTCGATTCGGGGGCGACATCACAGCGCCCGGTCCAGGTGCTCGACGCCGAGCGTGAGTTCCTCACCACCTGCAACGCGGCCGTGCACCGTGGCGCGCATCAGCTCGCGGAGGAAGCCACCGACGCGTACGAGGGCGCCCGTGCGGAGATTGCGGATTTCGTCGGCGTTGCCGCGAACGAGTTGGTGTTCACGAAGAATGCCACCGAGTCGCTGAACCTGGTCACCCATGTGCTCGGTGACGACCGATCCGACCTGCGGGTCGGGCCCGGCGACGACATCGTCGTCACGGAACTCGAGCATCACGCGAACCTGGTGCCGTGGCAGGAATTGGCTCGGCGGACCGGGGCGAGGCTGCGGTGGTACGGCGTCACCGAGGACGGCCGCATCGATCTCGATTCGCTGGAATTGACGGATGCGGTCAAGGTGGTTGCCTTCACCCACCAGTCGAATGTCACAGGGGCGGTCGCACCGGTCGAGGAGTTGGTGCGTCGTGCTCGCGCCGTCGGCGCGCTCGTCGTGCTCGACGCGTGCCAGTCCGTGCCACACATGCCGGTGGACTTCCACGCGCTGGACGTGGACTTCGCGGCGTTCTCCGGACACAAGATGCTCGGTCCGTCCGGTGTCGGGGTGCTCTACGGCAAACAGGCACTGCTCGACGCGATGCCACCGTTTCTCACCGGCGGGTCGATGATCGAGACCGTGACAATGGAGGCGAGCACGTACGCGCCGCCGCCGCAGCGATTCGAGGCCGGTGTGCCGATGACCTCGCAGGTTGTCGGGCTCGGCGCCGCCGTGCGGTACCTGAACGAGATCGGGATGGACGCGGTCGCCGAACACGAACACGAACTGACCGCGCTCGCGCTCGAACTGCTCGACGGCATGGACGGGGTCCGCATCATCGGCCCGGTCACCGCCGAACAGCGTGGGGGAGCGGTGTCGTTCGTCGTCGACGGCATCCACGCACACGACCTCGGACAGATCCTCGACGACGAGGGTGTGGCGATCCGGGTCGGGCACCATTGTGCGTGGCCACTGCATCGACGGTTCGGTGTTGCTGCGACCGCTCGGGCCTCGTTCGCGGTGTACAACACCGTCGACGAAGTGCGTGCGCTGGCCGCGGCGATCCGACGTGCCCAAGAGTTCTTCGGGACGCACCCGCCGCTGGACCGCACCGGGGACGACGACACCACGAGCGACGGGGCGTCCTGACATGCGGATGGACCAGATGTACCAGGAAGTGATCCTCGATCACTACAAGCACCCACATCACCGGGGTCTGCGGGAACCGTTCGGTGCCGAGGTGCACCATGTGAACCCGACCTGCGGTGACGAGGTGACCCTGCGGGTGCACGTGACCGACGACGGGGTCGTCGGCGATGTCTCCTACGACGGCCAGGGCTGCTCGATCAGCCAGGCTGCCACGTCGGTGCTGACCGATCAGGTGATCGGCCTGCCGGTGGACCAGGCGCTCGCGACGGTCGCCAGTTTTGCCGAGATGGTCGGCAGCCGCGGCACCGTCGAAGGTGACGAGGATGTGATCGGCGACGGGATCGCATTCGCCGGCGTGTCGAAATACCCGGCGCGCGTGAAGTGCGCGCTGCTGGGCTGGATGGCGTTCAAGGATGCCGTGGTGCAGATCGTCGACGAGGCACCCGCCCCGAGTGGAGGACAGAGCAGATGACCGAACAGGCTTCCCAGACCGGCGCCCCGGAAGCACCCGAATCGCCGGCATCTGAACCGTCGGCCCCCGACACGGCAGCCACGGGGGTTGCCGCACCGGCGATGGATCCCGAGCGTCTCGACGAACTCGAAGAGGCGATGCGCGATGTCGTCGACCCCGAACTGGGCATCAATGTCGTCGATCTCGGCCTCGTCTACGGCATCACCGAGGACGCGGATGCGGTCACCGTCGATATGACCTTGACGTCGGCTGCGTGCCCGCTCACCGACGTGATCGAGGATCAGTCCCGCAACGCTCTGGTGCGCAGCGGGTTGTGCGAGGAACTGCGCATCAACTGGGTGTGGATGCCGCCGTGGGGGCCGGACAAGATCACCGACGACGGTCGCGAGCAATTGCGTGCGCTCGGTTTCACCGTGTGACCACTCACGCCCTACAGGGCAGGAACTCCCGGATTCTCGTCCGGGAGTTCGTGTTTCACCGCGTGAACGCGGACGGGAATGCCGGTGCCGTCGCCGGACCGGGGTCTGGACGCGCTCGGACCTTGCGCGCGGTCCTCGCGCCGTCATGACAACAGAGGGGGCCGACATGTCGAGCAGCGTTTTTGGTCGTCGTGGACTGTGCGGCACTGTAGCGAGGTTTCGGTGACCGATCCGCTGCTCTCCACCTCGGCCGGCCGTACCGATTCGTTCGGGGAGGCTGTCCCGGGCGTCGTCGCCGCGGCCCTCGAGCAGGAAGTGCTCGCATTGTGGCGCCGAGGGCGCGACTATCTGGCTGCCAGCGCGCGTACGGTCGATCCGAAGCTGGATCCGGTGTGCTATCCGCTCTTGGTGCTGTTGCGTGACGCCGATGCGATCGCGATGTCCGATCTGATCGGTGCGTTGGGCATCGAGAAGTCGACCTTGACCCGGCGCATCGACAGCGCCGGCCGACTCGGTCTGGTCGAGCGCATCCCCGATCCTCAGGACGCGCGGGCCCGGCTCGTTGCGTTGACCCCGGAGGGACGTCGCCGACTGGAGGAACAGCGCACGGAGACGTTCCGGCAGTGGCGTGAGCGCCTGTCCGTGTGGGATCCGGACGACGTTCGGCACCTGGCGACACTGATGCACCGTCTCGGTACCGTTCTCGACTGACGCGGCAGCGGGGCGACACCGGCGCTGGGGTTGGCACGGTCCCGAACCGAATCACACGTCCGTCTCTCGCAATATAGTTGCATCGGGCAACCAAGTTCTTTATGGTTGCGTGAATCAACCTGTTGGGATGGGACGCTGACTCCGGACACCGCCGAAGAACTGATCTCGGCACTACGCGCCTTGATCCGGCGTAGCCGCAACCTCCACGTCCGCGCCCGGGCATCGGAGTCCGACGTCATGCCGGCCTGGCTGGTGGCGTTGCTCGCCAACCTGGAACACGGCGAAGGATGCCGGCTCGGCGATCTCGCCGATCGGCTCGGAGTGACGGCATCGACGCTGAGTCGTCAGGTCGCCCACGCCGAATCCCTCGGGTACGCGCGACGCAACGCCGATCCCGACGATCGCCGCGCGTCGAGCCTGACCCTCAGCGACGCGGGGTCCGTCGCACTACAGGAATACCGGGCACGATTCGTGCGCCTGCTTCAAGATGCCGTGCCGGACTGGACCGATGAGGACGCCCACGACCTCGCCGACCGCCTGAATCGGCTCAGTGCCGCCGTCGAAAGCTTCCCCGGAGTCCGACCCTGCCGGCGAGCGATCCGCGCCGCCAGTCCGACCACACAGATCTGCGAGGAACGACCATGACCGCATCCGTGCCACCGACGTCCGGCGCCGAGGTGACACAGCCGGGCGAGCAGGAGATGACCCACAGGCAGCGTATCGAGGCGCTGGTCGGGCTGCTGTTGGGCATGTTCGTGGCGTTCTTGTCTTCGACAATCGTGTCCAACGCGCTCCCGACGATCATCATCGATCTGCACGGCACTCAGGACCAGTACACCTGGGTGGTGACCGCGACTCTGCTCGCGTCCACCGCGACCACACCGATCTGGGGTAAGTTCTCCGATCTGGTCAGTAAGAAACTGCTGGTCCAGTTGTCGTTGATCTTGTTCACCGCCGGATCCGTGCTCGCCGGACTGTCTCAGTCCGTCGGCATGCTCATCGGTTGTCGCGCGATCCAGGGACTCGGTCTCGGCGGGTTGCAGGCCCTCGTCGTCATTGTCATCGCCTCGATGTTCAGTCCGCGTGAACGCGGCCGCTACCAGGGGCCGATTGCGGCGGTGATGGCCGTCGCCACTGTCGCCGGACCGCTGATCGGTGGTGTCATCGTCGACACCAGCTGGCTCGGCTGGCGCTGGACGTTCTTCATCGGTGTGCCTCTCGCTGTCATCGCCTTCGTCGTCGTTCAGCGCACCCTGAACCTGCCGACCGTGCGCAAGGACGTGACCATCGATTATCTCGGCGCCACCCTCATCGCCACCGGCGTGAGCGTGTTGCTGATCTGGGTGACCCTGGCGGGCAAGAACTTCGCCTGGGGGTCGGCGATGTCGTACGGCCTGGTCGCGTTCGGCGTCGTGGTGCTGGGAGCGGCGGTATTCGTCGAGAGCCGAGCGAAGGACCCGATCATCCCGCTGCACTTGTTCCGGGACCGCACCACGACCCTGGCGACACTCGCCAGTATTGCCGTCGGTGTCGCACTGTTCGGCGGTGCTGTGTTCCTCGGCCAGTACTTTCAGATCGCCCGCGGCTACAGCCCGACCGCGGCCGGGCTGCTCACGGTGCCCATGGTGCTCGGCTCGACGATCTCCGGCGCGCTGTCCGGCGCTCTCATCACACGATTCGGCCGCTGGAAGATCTACCTTGTCGTCGGCGCGTTCGCGATGACCGTCGGGTTCGGGCTGCTGTCGACGATCGATCACAGCACCAACATCGTCCTGATGTCCGGCTATCTGTTCGTGCTCGGTCTCGGTATGGGCATGACAATGCAGAACCTTGTGCTTGCGGTACAGAATTCGGTTGCCCCGCAGAACCTCGGTGCGGCCAGTTCCACGGTGACGTTCTTCCGTTCGCTCGGTGGCGCCGCCGGTGTGTCCGTTCTCGGCGCGGTCCTGTCCAGCCACATCGTCGAGCTGATCGCGACGGGACTGGCGGCGCTGGGCATCACTATTCCGGGCGGTTCCGGCGGTGCGGGCCTGTCCAACCTCAACGAGCTGCCGCCGGCCGTCGCCGAGGTCGTCCGTGCCGCATACGGTGACGCCACTGCCCGGATATTCCTGATCGCGGCGGTACTCGCGGCGCTGGCGTTCGTTGCGATCGCGTTCATCAAGGAAGTCGCGCTCAACACTCGGACCGGGATCGAACAGCTCAGCGACGCGGAAGCGGACGCGGCGAGCACCTGACCCGACGTGACCGGGAGCGTCGGAGATCAGGCGCGTTTGCGCGCGCCGGACTTCTTCGCCGGGGGCTTACGAGTCCGGGCCTGCGGTGCCGTCGTTCGATTCGCGGTGGACTTGGCGCTTCCGGTGGACTTCGCGGACCCGGTGGACTTCGACGCCGCGTCCACGCTGCGCTGCAATGCCGCGACCAGGTCGAGCACCTCGGCGTCCTCCCCAGCGGAGGTGGTCTCGGGCGCCTGAAACACTTTCTCGCCGCCGCGAGCGAGCGCGTCGTCGATCAGCGCACGCAACTCGACCTGGTATTCGTCGGTGAACCCGTCCGGATCGAAATCCTCGGACATCGACTCGACGAGCGTTTCGGCCATCGCCAGTTCCTTCGATGTCGGAGCCGGAATGCCGTCGTGCACCGGAAAATCCGCCGCCCGCACCTCGTCCGGCCACAACAGCGTCTGGAGCACGAGCAGCCCATCACGGTTGCGCAGCGCGGCAAGCCGGGTGCGCTGCCGCAACGTGAAATGCACCAGCGCGATGCGGTCGCTGCGCTCCAGGGTCGCCGCGAGCAGCGCGTACGCCTTCGGCGACGACGAATCCGGTTCCAGATAGTAGGACTTCTCGAACAGAATCGGATCGATCTGCTCTGTCGGTACGAACTGCAGTACCGGAATCTCGTGCTTCTCCGCTGCCGGCAACTTCTCGAAGTCGTCGTCCGTCAGCACGACCCGAGCGCCGTCGTCCGCATCGACCGCCTTGTCGATTTCCGCGTACGGAACCGACTCGCCGCACTCGGTGCACACGCGGTCGTATCTGATCCGTCCGCCGTCCTTCGCATGCACCTGATGGAACCGGATATCGTGACTTTCGGTGGCGGAATATACTTTCACCGGCACATTCACCAAGCCGAACGCGAGGGAACCCTTCCAGATCGACCGCATGTTCCCATCATGCGGGATGATGCACAGTCGTGCAGTCGACCGCCGGAATTCGTCGCCCCGACCCAGTTCGCGGCTCGTCCCGATTCGCGCCTCGCCTCAGATGATCGCGCGCAGAATCGTCCGGCGCAGGGTGGGGGACACCGCACCGAAAAACGACCACATCGCCGCGGCGACACCGGCCGGATCGGTGCGCCCGGACAGATAGGCGCGCTGTCGTTCCACCGGCAGATCGAAGAATGCGGCGAAGAACTCCGCCGGGTCTGTTTCGCCGAGACTCAGCAACACCTTCAGGCCCTGCGAACGCAGGGC
>NZ_JBAQXC010000002.1:0-2681 GCF_049299235.1 Rhodococcus sp. (in: high G+C Gram-positive bacteria)
AACTCGTCGACAACGCACTGCGCGCCTCCCCGCCGAACAGCGCCGTCACCTTCGAGTTCTCCGCCGCCGTCGACGGTGGTCTGCTGCTCGAGATCGCCGACAGCGGCATCGGAACCGCACCGGAAGTTCTCAACGAGATCAACATGCGGCTGGCCGCCGGAAACAGCGCGGAAATCCACGCACCTCGGCAGATGGGGTTGTTCGTGGTCGGGCGTCTCGCGGCCCGCAACGGCATCAGCGTGCGACTGCGTCCGACCTTCGACACCGAAACGAACGCCGGTATCACCGCGTCGATCTACTTCCCCGCCGCGCTGCTCACCGACATTCAGCAGAGCACCCCCGAAGTACTGACCGAACGTCCGCGTCGTCTGCAAGCACCCGAAGAACCCGCGCGGCACGCCGACCAGGCTGCCGTACGGACACAGCGTCCGGCACCCGCGGAGCAGTCGCAGCCGATGCAGCAACCACCGCAATCCCAGTCGACACCTCCGCAATCGGACCAGTACCGGAACGGGCCGAAGCACCACAGTTCGTCGACGATGTACGACTCCAACCGCTGACGACGGCGGGGCACTCCCCCGCCTGGATCTTCCACGAGGCCACCCCCGGCGATGCCGGGGGTGGCCTCGTAGTTGCCCTTGCCGCACATGACGGGCAGCTATGATCTCGGTCACCCGCATTCCATTCTCTGGGATGTGCGAATCCGCATCAGAGTCCTTGTCGAGGTCACCGCGTTCCGCTCTCCGGTCTCGCCGCACACTGGCAGCGGCAGCCGGTGAAACCCGGCGCTTGCAGGATCTACTGTGCGTGCGATCACGTTCGCAGATGCCGCGTCCCCGCCCGGGAGTGGGCGGCGACCGGACGGCGAACCTGCACCACCCTCGATGTTCTCCTCCGTTGCGGCGCATTCACGACCAAGGTCACGTATGTACAACGGATTCGGACGTGCTGTATAACGATCAGCTGAATGATCCAAGTGTTTTGCGCCACGCCCACTCTCGGGCACGGGGGAATGCGCACCGAAAGGAACGACGCGATCAAATGGGGAACCGTGGGGCGAAATCCCTCAATCTGATGAACTGGCGGTTGTCGTACAAGCTCGGATTGGTGCTCATCATTCCGATGATCGCCGCCGCCGTATTCGGGGCACTGCGGGTGTCCGACCAGCTCGATGATGATCGCCGCTTCAGCCTGCTGTCCGATCAGTTGGCGGTGATCCCCGCCCTGTTCGAATTCTCCAACATCGTCGTGAGCACCTCGACCGCGGCCAGCCTCGGACTCCCGGTCGATCCCGCGACCGCAGGGCAGATCGATTCGTCGAGTGCGAAAGTCAGCGCCTTCTCGAAGGCAACGGACTTCAATCCGACGGTCACGGAACGCGTGTCACAGCTCCTCGAAGACGGACAAGCCCTTTACGACACGTTTCGGGGCGGCACAATGCCCGTGGACGAACTCAAACGACGCACCGCCGACTTCCTGGTCGTGTGTGAGGCGACGTTCCGCTCGGTGCTCGATCTCGCCGAGAACACCGAGATGCAGACCGCAGGCACCAACGTGATCAACGTGTGGAACTCACAGTTGACGATGCTCGATCAGGTCAACTCGATCGGCATGTTCTACCAATCTCCCGAGGCCGCACGGGCCGTGGCGTTCAATGCCCTGAACCTCGAAGAATCGACCATCAACCTGCTGCGCGGTACCCCGATCGACAACGGCAAAGTCGACGAATTGCTCGGAAAGGTAGCGAACAAGCGCGCACTGTTCGCCGATTTCGATCCGGCCCGCCAGTCCCCCGTTGTCCTGAGCGGCGAGATCAAATCGGCCTACGCGCTCTACCAGTCGATGCACGAAACGTCGGTCGCGCAGATCTCCATCACCGTGGACCGCCTCTCGGACGAGGCGCGAACCGCTGCCATCCAGGGCAGCATCGCGGTCGCCGTCATCCTCGCGGTCGCACTCGCGGTCGCACTGCTCGTCGCGCGCACCCTGTCCGTGCCGCTCCGGCGTCTACGCGAAGGCGTGCTCGGTGCCGCGAACCACGAACTGCCCGCAGCCATCGCCGCCGTCAAGGACGGCGCCGACGTCACCACCGTCGAACTCGCACCGATCGACGTGCACACCACCGAAGAGATCGGCGAACTCGCCCGCGCCGTCGACTCGATGAACTCCGAAGCCCTGCGCCTCGCCAGCGAACAAGCACACCTGCGACAGCAAGTCTCGACGATGCTCGAAACCCTCGCCCGCCGCAACAAAACCCTCGTCGAACAGCAACTCTCCCTCATCGACTCCCTCGAATACGAAGAAAAAGACCCGGCCCGCCTGCAAAGCCTGTTCGCCCTCGACCACCTCGCCGCACGCATGCGCCGCACCGGCGACTCGCTGCTCGTGCTCTCCGGCACCCGGCCCCGCACCCGCAGCGCCCCCGCCCCACTCGGCGACGTCCTGCGCGGCGCCGTCTCCCAGGTCGAGAATTACCAGCGAGTGCGGATCGGCAACACCCCCCAGGGATACCTCGTCGGCGGCGCCGTCGCCGACGTCGTCCACATGCTCGCCGAACTCGTCGACAACGCACTGCGCGCCTCCCCGCCGAACAGCGCCGTCACCTTCGAGTTCTCCGCCGCCGTCGACGGTGGTCTGCTGCTCGAGATCGCCGACAGCGGCATCGGAACCGCACCGGAAGT
>NZ_JBAQXC010000003.1:0-9578 GCF_049299235.1 Rhodococcus sp. (in: high G+C Gram-positive bacteria)
ATGCCCGCGTTCCTTGCTGTCCTGGATGCCTGAGAACACCCAGCTCACAAGGGCGCGGGCCCTTTTTCAATCACCGACACGGCAACGGGGTCGATCGGCACCCGCCCCTACCAAGTGCGAAGAGCCGAGAACGGGGCCGAGCGGCTCAGCGTGTCCCGGCGGGCTCGAGCAGCGACGACTCGTTGCGGGACCACCGGTCCAGCAGATAGCTGCCGAGCCGGCCCTCGAGGAACTCGATCGCCGCGGCACCGAACACGACGTCGCGCGCCGCGTCCGGATCGTGCTCGAGCAGTGCCCCGACGACATCGTGCCGCAACACCAGTTCGTGCACCGCATCCGCCTCGACGTGCTCGGTGTAGAACCGCACGCACGGCGCGGCGGCATCGAGGCGCCGCAGCGCCCGAACCATTCGGCGGGCGCTGGGCCCGGTCGTCATCTCCGCCGCTGCGAACTGCCCGACGAGCATCGCGACGCGGGAACGGTGCAACCCGCACATCGACATGAAGTTCACCGGTGCCAGCGTCAGCGCGGGCACCCGGTCGAGGTATCCCAGATATGTTTCGTCCAAGCCGGCCGCGACCATCAGGTCGGCGAACAGCTGCGCGTGCAGCCGATCGGGGCGTCCGCCCCCGTATTCGTCGAACTCGACGGCCACCATCGTTGCCTTGGCTCGACCGGTGAGACGCGGGATCGCCCAGGCCTGTGGGTCCGCCTCCTTGAGCTGATAGATGGACCGGTGTGCAAAATACTCCTGCGCCTGGGCCCACGTTCCCGATTCCGCCAGGTGATGGGACACGCTCCATGCGTCCCGCGGTTCCCGGCAGATCGCATCGAACGTCGCATCGACATCGGTTCCTGCCGGAACGTCGGCGTGCAGGCAACGCAGGAACGCACGCTCGAGGTCTGTCCGCACAGCAAGTGGACCTGGTGCCCACTCCCAGTCGGGATCGACGCCGGGGAACCCTCGGTAGTGCAGTTCGTAGAGGACGGTCAGTGCCAGTTGCGCGTCGTCACCGTACGGATCCACATCCGTTGGCGGCCGCGGCCACGGCGACTCGTCCGGAATCGCCGTGAGCCGGGAGATCACCACATCGGAGACCACGCCGCGCGGCCTGGGCAGCGAAGCGTATGCAGGTACGGACATGAACGCGGATACCCGAGACCGTGACGAAGGAAACCGGGGACGAAGGAAACCGGGGACGAAGGAAACCGGGGGACGAAGGAAACCGGGGGACGAAGGAAACCGGCCGGGGGACACCGCGTGTGAACCGGGTGCCTGCGGGTATCCGCGGGCCATGAGCACCGGCGACCAGAAACACGAACACGCGCCGCAGTCCATCGACTACCCGGGTGACACCGCGGACATGGCCGAGGCGCCTCGGGACGAGATGCGCGACTACCGAGGTCGTGGACTGCTCGTAGGGCGCAAGGCGTTGATCACCGGCGGAGACTCGGGTATCGGCCGCGCGGTCGCCGTCGCGTTCGCGAAGGAGGGCGCCGACGTCGCCATCGCGTACTTGGAGGAGGACCGGGACGCCGAGCGCACCGCGGAACTGGTACGCCGCGAAGGGCGCGACTGCCATGTACTCCCGGGTGATCTGGCCGATCCGGCGCATTGCCGGGAGGTGGTGGCCGAGTCGGTCGACCGGCTCGGTGGCCTGCACATCGTGGTGAACAACGTGGCCTACCAGAAACCGGTCGACGACTTCGCCGACCTCGACGAGGCGCAGTGGCGCCGCACGTTCGCGGTGAACATCGACAGCTTCTTCCATGTCACCCGCGCCGCGCTCGCGCATCTGCCGTCCGGATCGTCGATCATCAACACCTCGTCGATCAACGGCTTGCGCGGAAACAAGACGCTCATCGACTACGCCGCGACCAAGGGTGCCGTGCTGGCGTTGACGTACTCGCTCGCACAGGCATTGCGGGAGCGGGGAATCCGCGTCAATTGTGTGGCGCCCGGCCCGGTGTGGACACCGTTGATTCCCGCGACCTTGGGCGAGGAGAAGGTCGCGGACTTCGGCGAACAGACCCCGTACGGCCGTGCGGCACAACCGGACGAGATCGCCCCGTCCTATGTCTTCTTCGCGTCTGGCACGATGTCGTCCTACTACAGCGGTGAGGTGCTCGCGCCGACGGCCGGGGCGCTGTGACCCGTCTCGTATGCCGGGCTACCCGTCGCGGTGTTGCTCGCTCGGCTCGGGTTCGGGGAACCGCGCCGCGTCACGGCGGAAGCGCCACGGGTAGACCAGCCAGAGTCCGACGAACAGTACCGCCGTGCATATTCCGGCGACGGTCGCCGCGGTCGAATTCACCACGATTCCGACGACGAGAATGACCACGCCGGTCAGTGACACTCCGAGGAGTAGAAGGCCGGCGAGCGCGAGCCGATGTGCGGTGAGGACCAGTCGGTCCAGTCGGCGGCGCCGAAACAGCAACCGGTGCATGCTGACCGGCGCGACGAGCAGGATCGTCGCAGCGATCGACGCGAGCACGGTGATCAGGTAGATGATCTTTTCGTTCGTCGACAGGGCGTCGAACCCGCTCTGGAACGGCAATGTCATCAGGAAACCGGTCAGCAGTTGCACCCCGGTCTGTACTACGCGCAGTTCTTGCAGCAGGCTGTTCCAATTCCGGTCGAGGCGCTGCGCGTCGGTTTCGTCGTTGCGTGTGTACACGGAGGCCGATGGTTCGTCCTCGTCGTCGAATCCGTCACCGCGCGCCATGACACCAACTTGCCATGTTCTCGCCCCCCGGCGGCGCCGATGCGAATGTCCTGTTCCGCATCGCCGCCTTGTGGCCTACATCACCGAGGGGTACCGTCGGCTGCACCAGCCTCGGACATCGTCCTCGGGGAAGGAGATTCCACAATGAAACTCAATCTCTTCGTTGCCTGGATGGGCTACGGACTCGCCCTGCTCGCCATCATCAGCCTCGCCTTGTTCCTCGTCGCGGCCGGATCCGGCCACACTGGCCCGGCTGTCGTCGCAGGTATCGGCACCGTCGTCGCGGTCGGACTCGCGATGGCGATGATCGGCGGCACCATTCATCACGACCACAAGGCGCACGAGGTCACACCCAAGCTGTTCTGATCCGGGTCTGCACCGATCCGGATCCGGTGGCCGCGGGTGTCCGTCAGGCGCGGGCGTCTGTCAGGACTGCGCCAGGCGCTCTTTCTCGAGTTCGAGATCGAACGTCGGTGCGGGCCAGTCCAGGTCGAGCCGCTCGAGGGCGTCGATCAGGAGTTCGCCGACGGCGACGCGGCTGTACCACTTGCGGTTGCACGGGACGACGTACCAGGGTGCGTGCTCGGTGTTGGTCTTGTCGAGCATCGCCTGGTATGCCTCCTGGTAGGCGGGCCACAGAGCACGTTCGCTGACGTCGGACGGGTTGTATTTCCAGTACTTGTCCGGACGCTCGAGGCGTTCGGTCAGGCGCTCCTTCTGTTCGTCGAGCGAGACGAACATCGCGACCTTGACGATCGTGGTGCCATTGGCGACGATCTCGCGTTCGAACTGGTTGATCTCGTCGTAGCGGGTGCTCCACACGCTCTCCGGAACGAGATTGTGCACGCGCACCACCAGGACGTCCTCGTAGTGGGAACGGTCGAAAACCCCGATCTGGCCCGCGCGCGGCAATGCCTTGGAAATCCGCCACAGGTAGTGGTGCTGCGCCTCCTCCGGGGTGGGAACTCCGAACGAGGCGTGATCGACGCCCTGCGGGTCGACGTGTCCGATCACGTGCCGAACCATTCCGCCCTTGCCCGACGTGTCCATGCCCTGCAACACCAGCAGCACCGAGCGTCGATCGCCGGTCCGGCCGTTGGCGTACAGCTTCTCCTGTAGTCCCGAGAGGTATGCGCCGCGTTCCTCGAGCAGTTGCGTGCCGAGTGCCTTGTCGCCCTCGAATCCGGGGGTGGCGTTCGTGTCGATATCTGCGACGCGGGTGGTCGGGTCGGCGCGGAGCGCGTCGACCGCGGGGATCGACCACGGGCTGTTCTCGTCATTCTCGGGCATGGCACGAAGCGTGCCACACACCGGGGTCGTGTCAGTGGTGTTCGCGACGAGTGTCGGTATCGAAAAGTTCGCCCTGCAGATCGGGGTCGGTGAGATCGATGCGATAGGGCGGCGCCGAGAGGCCGTCGACCATGTGGCTGCCCCACAGGTCGACGTCGGTCACGCGGGCGGTCGCCGTGGCGGAGCGGTCCGGACCGAGAAGTGGGTCCGGACCGAGAAGTGTCAGGGCCAGTTCGGTTCCGGTGGCCGGCGGATCACTCGGTGCGAGCGCGGCGGCCAGGTCGCGTAGCCGACCACGCCAGCGGTGCCTGCCACTGATCGGATCGAACCAGTCGGCGAGCTGAACGTCGACGACGACCACCGTGCCGCCGACGTCGATCTGGGCACGGCCACGGAATCCCTCGGACATGCTGCCAATTTACACGTAACTTAAAGTTACGTGAAGTGTGTCACTGCGCTCCGGGCTCCTCGTCGCTCTCGCGACGCAGTGGATGCGGCTGCGACTTGAACGTGACCGGCGAGCCGCTCGCCGCCGCGATCCCGGTCATGCCGCCCCACGTCATCATCGTCAGGTAGTCGATGAGGTCCTCCGCGCTCATCGACCGGTTCGAGATCCACCAGTGCGTGGCCAGCTGGATCCCACCGACGACGCCGTACGCCCACGGCACCGATCCGCCCGAATCCATCTCCATCGACCGCAGGCGCTCACCGAGAACCGTCGCCACCAATTCGGCGATCATCCGCTCCGAATCGGCGACCACGTCACGGCCCGCCGACGAGCTGTTGCTCATCACGTACAGGTAGACCTCGGGATCGGCCGCGACAGTCTCGACGTATGCGGCAATCGCGACTCGGGTCAGGTCGTATTCATCGAGGTCTTCGGCGACCGCGGCATAGATCTTCGGCGTCAGGATCTGCTCGACGTACCGCAACATCGTCGCTGTGGTCAGATCGTTCTTGTCTGTGAAATAACGGTAGAGCACGGTCTTCGAGACACCGATCTCCGCGGCGATCTCGTCCATCCCGATGTCGTGGCCGCGCACCCGGATCGCGGCGATCGTGCCGTCGACGAGTTCCTCGCGCCGCGCGATCTTGTGCTCGTGCCAGCGCCGCTTGCGTCCGTCCTGCTTGGCGGGCGCAGGCTGAGGCGGAGCTGCCTGCTCGGCGTGTGCGGAATCGGAGGGTGCGGAATCGGCGGGTGAGGTGGGGGAGGTCGCGCTCTTGCTGGGCACTGGGTCGGCACATCCGTTCGGTTTCGATCGTCGGCTCAGTCTACGGTGAGCGGCTGCGTGTCGCCGGAGGTCCCGCGGGCACTCGCGCGTTTTCGGCACAATGGCGAAGGTGCAGCTTCTGAGCAACGACGACGCCGCCAAGCGCGGTGATCTCCGCCGTATGAAGGCGGTCGCCACCGGGTTCCTGGTCTTCGCCACGGTGGTGTATCTGTTCTGCCGCTGGCAGGAAAGCCGCGGAGCCGGCGAGTGGGTCGGTTACGTGCGCGCGGCCTCGGAGGCGGGCATGGTCGGCGCCCTCGCCGACTGGTTCGCCGTGACCGCCCTGTTCCGACATCCCCTCGGGATCCCGGTTCCGCACACCGCGATCATCAAGAAGAAGAAGGATCAGCTCGGGGCGAGCCTCAGCTCGTTCGTCGGCACCAACTTCCTCGCTCCCGAAGTGGTGTCGGCGAAGATCGAATCCGCGCAGATCCCGCTGCGGGTCGGCGGCTGGATGGCGCAGCCGCAGAACGCGCAGCGCGTCGCGCAGGAAACCTCGACAATCCTGCGTGGCATCGTCACGGTGCTGCGCGAGGAGGACATTCAGCAGGTCATCGACAATACGATCGTCAAGCGCATCGCCGAACCGGAGTGGGGGCCACCGCTCGGCCGGGTGCTGGCCGAACTCATCGCCGAGGAACGGCATCTGCCGCTGATCGACATGCTCGCCGAGCGTGCCCACCAGTGGGCGCTGGGCAGCCAGGAGACGATCGACCGGATCATTGTGCGGGACTCGCCGTCGTGGTCGCCGAAGTTCGTCGACATGTTGCTCGGCGAGAAGATCCACCGCGAACTCGTCGAATTCACCTGGAAGGTCCGGTCCGATCCTGCCCATGAGGTTCGGCTCGCGGCGAACAAATTCCTCACCGACTACGCGCGCGATCTACAGACCGATCCGGTGACGATCGCCAAGGCCGAACGTGTCAAGGCGGAAATCATGGGCCGCGACGAGGTGACCCAGCTCGCCGCTGCCACCTGGCGGACCGCCAAGCGCATGATCCTCGAATCCGTCGACGACCCGAACAGCACCCTGCGCACGAAGGTCGCCGAGAACGTCGTGCACTTCGGGGCGCGTCTGCGCGACGACGACGAGTTGCGCGGCAAGGTCGACGGCTGGCTGCTGGCCGGTGCTCGCTACATCGCCGCGAACTACGCCGACGAGATCACCGCGGTGATCCGGGAGACCGTCGAGCGGTGGGACGCGGACGAGGCGAGCCGCAAGATCGAGCTGGCCGTCGGGCGCGACCTGCAGTTCATTCGGATCAACGGAACGGTCGTCGGGTCGCTCGCCGGGCTGGCCATCTATGCGGTGTCCCAACTGATGTTCGCGTGAGGTCCCTCACTTGCTAGCAGAGTGCTTGCTGTAGCTAGCACTCGCTCGTATGCTGGAGAACATGCCCACGAATCGAGGGGACGTCGCACCGGACGACGCACCGGCCGGCGACGGAACCGCCGTCACCGGTCCGAGCGATCTCGCGTCGCGCGTCGTGAACTCCGCCGCCCAGGACATCGGCGAGTTCATCCGCTCCCAACGCGAGGCGGCGCAGGTCTCGCTGCGGCAGTTGTCGCAGCTCGCCGGCGTCAGCAATCCCTATCTCAGCCAAATCGAACGTGGGCTACGCAAACCCTCTGCGGAGGTGCTCGGACAGATCGCGAAGGGCCTCCGGTTGTCCGCGGAGGTTCTCTACGTGCGGGCCGGGATCCTCGAGCAACGCCCGCACAGCGTGGTACGTGACGCGCTGCTGACCGATGTCGTTCTCACCGAACGGCAGAAGCAGGTTCTGCTCGACATCTACGACTCGTTCTGTCGCGAGAACGAGTCCGCCCCACCCGGGCAGGCGCCGGACACAGACTCCGGGAGCGCCGCCCGACACGAGACCGACCTCGATGAACAGGAGAAATGACATGACCGATTCCAATGTCGACATCCGTACCTCCCTCTACGCAGCGGTCGGTGCGGGCGATGCCGTCGTCCAGGCCGTCGCCGATGTCGTTGCCCAGATGCGCGAGCGCGCCGAAACCAACCGGAGCGACGTCAACGAGCGCGTCGAGAATGCTCGCGAGAAGCTGCTCGGTCTGCCCACCGACCTGACCGAAACCGTCGAGTCCCTGCGCGACCGCCTCGCCGGCCTGCCGGCCGAACTCCCCGAGGAGATCGCGGAGCTGCGGGAGAAGTTCAGCGCCGAAGAGCTGCGTAAGGTAGCCGAGGCGTACCTGAAGGTCGCGTCCGACATCTACACCGCGCTCGCCGAGCGTGGCGAGGAGACCGTCGAGCGTCTCCGCAAGCAGCCCGGTGTCGAAGAGGGCATCGAGCGGGCCGAGGCCGCTTTCGGTGACGCCGTCGACCTCACCGAGGACGCGCTCGGCACCGTTGCCCGCCAGACGCGCGCCGTCGGTGAGCGGGCCGCGAAGATCGCCGGTATCGCCGCGGGCCGCATCTCCGAGACGGCCGAAGAGGTCGGCGACGCCATCGCCGACGCCGGTGACGAGGCGGCGCTGAAGGTCCTCGAGTTCGCTGACCAGGCCGAAGAGGCGGCCGGCGAGGCTGCCGATCGCGTCGAGATCGCCGCGCTCGAGGTCGACGAGGCAGTCAAGTCCGCAACGGAGGAGGCCGCTGACGAGGCTGTGGCGGACGAGGCTGTGGCGGATCAGGCTGGGACGGACGAGGCTGTGGCGGACGAGGCTGGGACGGTGTCCGGCACGGCTCCCGTCAAGGCCCCGGCCAAGAAGGCCCCGGCCAAGGTCGCCGCCACGAAGGCGCCGGCGAAGGCCCCCGCGAAGAAGGCGGCCCCGCGCAAGACCACCGGCGCCTGACCGCAGGCATACACGGCAACACCCCGGCATCGGCCCCTGGGCGACAGTGCGCAGGGGCCGATGCTCGTAGGATGGGGGCGTGCCGAATGTCAATTCTCTCGCGGGCCTGATCGTCCTCGTCCTGCAGCTCATCGCGATTGCCGGGGCTGTGTTCGCGCTGGTTCACGCAGTGCGACAGCCGGCGGAAGCGTTTCCTGCCGTCGACAAGCTCACCAAGCCGGTGTGGCTCGGGATTCTGGCGGTAGCGCTGATCGTGCTGTTCTTCCTCGGAGCCATCGGGATGCTGGGCATCGTCGCGGTCGTCGCGGTGTGTGTGTACTTGGTGGATGTGCGGCCTCGAGTGGAGGAAGTGCAACGACCGCGCTGGTGATTCGGCTGGTCCTTGACACCGGCCGACAAGATGGTGACACTCGGAGTAACGGCTAAAATCCGAGACGAGGTGGTCGCCGTGACGCTCACCCGGCCTTTTCATATCGGTGACCGGCAGGCCACCGCCGCGCGACTGCTCGAATCCGCCGCGCAATCATCCTTCGATCCGGAACTCGAGATCGACTGGGATGCGCCGATCCCACCGGACAAATACGGTATGAGCCCCGAATGGTCGAGCCTCTACGGCACCGAACTCTGGGACCGGATGACCGACGACCAGCGACTGACCCTCACCCGGCACGAAGTCGCGAGCATCGCGGGAACCGGAATCTGGTTCGAGATGATCCTCATGCAGATGCTGGTGCGCGACCTCTACCGGCACGACCCGGCCACTCCGTACGTGCAATTCGGCCTCACCGAAATCGCCGACGAATGCCGCCACTCGACGATGTTCGCCCGCTCCGCGCAACACTTCGGCGTGCCCTCCTATCGCCCGCCCCGCTGGATCCGTGAATCCGGTCGCGCGTTCAAGGCCGTCGCCGGCGGCGCACTCGCGTTCGGCGGCGCACTGTTCGCGGAAGAAATCCTCGATGCGATGCAGCGTGACTTCCTGCGCGACGATCGCGTCCAACCGATCACCCGGACGGTCAGCCGCATCCACGTCATCGAGGAATCCCGGCACATCCGATACGCCCGTGAAGAGACCGCACGCCGCATGCGCGGTGCGTCCCGCATCGACCGCGCCTGGATTCGGATGCACCTCGGGATCTCCGCGTATCTCATCGTCACGAACCTGGTGAATCCGCGTGTCTACGCGGCGGCCGGACTGGACGTCGGCGAGGCGACGGCCGCGGCGCAGGCCAACATCCACTACCACGACCGCATCCGCAGCGCTTCACGTCGCACCGTCGAATTCCTCGACGGTGTGGGATTGATCGGTGGTCCCTCGACCGTGCTGCTGCGCCGCGCGCACATCATCTGACCCGGCACCCGCCACCCATCCAGATCGGAGAACAACACAGGTGAAGAAGTCCTCCCGCCGGACCGCGCTCGCGGTCGCCGGACTCGTCGGCGCGGCGGCGGCAGCCGCCGTGCTGGTCCGCCGATC
>NZ_JBAQXC010000004.1:0-18451 GCF_049299235.1 Rhodococcus sp. (in: high G+C Gram-positive bacteria)
GCCTCACCGTCCCATGCCGCCGTCACGCCCGGTTCCGCCCGAAGGCCCGCAGGTCATCCGTCGCGACGGTCGTGCCGCACCGCAACAGGCGTGGTCGCAGACCGCGGACCCGGCTCATCGACGCCCGATCGCACCGCCGCCGGGTGGCCGGTCGGCACCCCGGCAGCAGCAGAGGGACTGGGCACCACCGCAGACGCCGCAGCGTTTCAGCGAACCACAGCGTTTCAGCGAACCACAGCGTGACGCCCGAGCGCAGCAGCGTCGGGCATCGAGTCCGCCCGATGCGCCACCGCGCCGACCTCGCCCCGCGCCCTCGTCCGCTCCGCGCAGACCCCGGCCGGGAGCGATCCGCCGGTGGACGCGACGCGTCGCCCTCGCCGTTGTTGCCGTGCTCGTGCTGACGGTCGCCGGGGTGGTCTATCTCGACGGCAAGCTCACCCGCATCGACGTGCTCGCCGACTATCCGGATCGTGTCGCGGACACACCCGGCACCAATTGGCTGCTGGTCGGATCGGACAGTCGCACCGGGCTGACGGCCGAACAGGAACAGGAATTGGCGACCGGCGGTGAGGTCGGGCCGGAACGCACCGACACGATGATCCTGATCCATGTGCCGAGCGGCGGCGGCGCCACCACGATGGTGAGCCTGCCCCGCGACTCGTACGTGTCGATCCCCGGCTACGGGCAGGACAAGTTGAACGCGTCGTTCGCGGTCGGCGGGCCGGCTCTGCTCGCGCAGACCGTCGAGGGCGCGACCGGTGTGCACATCGACCATTA
Organism: Rhodococcus sp. (in: high G+C Gram-positive bacteria); assembly: GCF_049299235.1. GTDB lineage: Bacteria > Actinomycetota > Actinomycetes > Mycobacteriales > Mycobacteriaceae > Rhodococcus. The sequence goes on from NZ_JBAQXC010000004.1 coordinate 778, forward strand.
CGTCGAGATCGGATTCGGCGGATTCGCCTCGATCGTCGACGCACTCGGCGGTGTCGACATCTGTGTGCCCTATCCGATCGACGATCCGCTGGCCGGGATCAACCTGCCCGCGGGTTGCCAGGAACTGTCGGGGCCGGAGGCGCTCGGCTTCGTCCGCACCCGTGCGACTCCCCTCGCCGATCTGGATCGGATGAACAACCAGCGATTGTTCATGGCGGCGTTGCTGGAGAAGGCGACCGGACTCGGCACGATGCTCAATCCGTTCCGGTTGGTCTCGCTCGCATCCGGAGCGACGGCGACCCTCGAGGTCGACGACGGCTCCCATCTGTGGGACTTGGCGCGACTGGCGTGGGCGATGCGCGGCGAGACGGTGACCACGACGGTGCCGGTCGGCGGATTCGAGGATGTCGCGGGCTCCGGCAATGTGCTGTTGTGGGACCGTGCCCGCGCGATTCCGTTCTTCGAGGCGCTCGTCGACGATCAGCCGATACCCCCGGAATTGCTCGCGCCGACCCCTTGACAAACAGGGCCTCGAGCAAGGTCAGACTTGGCTCACTCTATTGAGCCAAGGCAACGCTGATCTTGGTGAGCGTAGCCTCCACTTGGATGCGCAAGCCTCTGACCTGCACTAACGTGGTTCGCATGACAACCATGGGTGCGATGAACAAGAGCAAGTTCCATTCGCTGCTGCACGATCAGATCCGCAACGAATTCACCGCATCGCACCAGTACATCGCGATCGCCGTGTTCTTCGACAATGCCGATCTGCCGCAACTGGCCAAGCTCTTCTATGCGCAGTCCGTCGAGGAACGCAACCACGCGATGATGATCGTCCAGTACTTCTTGGACCGCGACATGGCCGTCGACCTGACCGGTGTCGACGCCGTGCAGTCGATGTTCGACAGTGCCCGCGAGGCCATCGCTCTCGCACTGGTGCAGGAACAGAAGGTCACCGAGCAGATCGTCGAACTCGCCCGCACCGCGCGCGACGACGGCGACTATCTCGGCGAGCAGTTCATGCAGTGGTTCCTCAAGGAACAGATCGAGGAGGTCGCCACGATGAACACGCTGCTCACGGTCGCCGACCGGGCCGGTACCAGCCTGTTCCACATCGAGGACTTCGTCGCCCGCGAGATCAACAGCACGGTCGCGGCACCAGCCGTGAACGCCCCGGCCGCGGCCGGCGGCACCATCTGAGTTCACCGCCGAGACGACCGGCACCCCCGTGGTGGTGCCGGTCGCGGCACGGTCAGCGCAACGTCACCTGGCGACTGCGGAGGCCGTCCCGGGAACGGCGCTCCGCCGCAGTGAGCGGAGCATCGTCGGCGAGCGCCTCGTCGAGCCGCGCACCGAACTCGACGGTCGCCGCGACCCACTCGTCGGGGTGCTTCTCCGGATCGAGGTCGAACACCGGCACCAGCAGGCCGTGGGTACGGAACGAACCTGCGAACCGGGATCCCTCACCCAGGTTCAGCCCGCCGGCGGCGTGAACCCGCGACAGCGCGGCCATCAGCGCATCTTCGTCTTCCGGCCGCACCCACCGAAGGTGTGCCTTCTCGCCGGCGTCGACCCACCAGGCACCGACGAGTCCGTCACCGGACAACCGCGCGGACGGCATGATCGCCTCGTTGGCGTGCGCGACGGTGTGCGCGACGTCGGCGGCGACCTCGACGCCCTCGGGAATCCACCAGTTGAAGTCCTGATGCACGGTGATCGACGGGACCACGTCCGCGGCGACGAGATCCTGCAGGCGCGGGCTGTCGGCGTCGGAACCGGCCGATTGCAGCGACGTGCCGGTGTCGGCGGTGCGCGCCCACTCGATTGCGGCGCCGAGGTCGGCGGCGGGATCCGAGCCGGGTGCGGCCACCTGGAGACCGACATACGCGGCGACCTCGTCGCCCTCGCCCCGGACGAGTGCGGCGACCGCGCCGGGCAAGACCGTCGCGAGGGTGAGGGTGCGATCCTCCACCGGCGTCACCAGTGGCAGCTCGACCAACGCCGACGGCACGAATTCGCGGAGCGCGACCAGGTCGCATTCGGCGGCGAGCCCTTCGAAGGGGCGAGTCACCGCGGACGACGCCGCTTCCCGGTCGGCACGCCGCTGCTCGAGCTTCGCGGCCCGGTTGCTGCCGGGCTTGGGTCCACTGTTTCTCTTGCTCTTCTTTGCCACCGCGCCAACCTACACGCCGTCCTGCACCGTCAATATCTGCTTGGTGCGTCCAGGGTGGTTCGTGGCGACCCAGCCGACGCCGAGCGCACGGCACAATTCGACGTCGTCGACGTCGTCGACCGTCCAGCAGTAGGTCGCGCGACCCGACGCTGCGGCACGGTCCACGAGATCGCGGTGCTCGCGCAGCGTTGCGATCGACGGTCCGATCGCGGTCGCGCCGACGGTCGTCGCGGCACTGCCTCCCAGGTAGTGCGACGTATCGCCGAGCAGTACGGTCGGCAGCAGGGGGGCGGACCGGCGGATCCGCCACATCGCACTCGCCGCGAACGACATCACCACGACTCGGGAGAAATCCGCCGATGCCGGTGTGGCGAGCCCGAATCGGGCGAGTTCGGCCAGTAACTTCGCTTCGACGAGCGCGCCGTACCGCACCGGATGCTTCGTTTCGACGAACAGCTTCACCGGGGCGCTGGTCCAGTCCAGCATCAATTCGAGGAGTTGCCGCAGGGTCAGCAGCCCGGCCGGTTCGCCCGGATTTCCGTAGTCGAAGGCCGACAGTTCGTCGAGTGTCATCTCGCTGACCACGCCGATGCCCGACGACGTGCGGTCGATGGTGCGATCGTGGACGCACACCAGATGCCCGTCGCGGGTGAGCCGCACATCGCATTCGAGACCGTCGGCGCCCTCCTGTAATGCCAGCTCGTAGGCGGCGAGGGTGTGTTCGGCCTTGGCTGCGGATGCGCCGCGGTGTGCGACGACACGGGGCGCTTCGTGTTCGGTCATGGCGCGGCCGCCCCAGCAGGTTCCGGTTGTTTCGTCGACGGCTCGGAAGGCCCCGCGCGCCCGGCCGGTCCGGTGCTTTCGGCCGCGACCGGGGTGATCGGCGCGATCGGCGAGTGCGCCGGACCGGACGCGACGGTGAGCTGCCGGTATTTCAGCGGCCGGCCTCGCAGGTCCGCGTCGTCGAACAGTCGGAGCACGTGCAGTGTCGCGACGGCGACGATCGCCGCCACCGCGGCGGTCGCGGCGGACAGGACCACTCCGTCGGCGCGGGCCTGCACGGTATCGTGCTGCCGCCACAGCAGGGTGACGACGGCCATCACGGTGCTGACGATCCACAGCACCCACCACGCTCGGATCGCGCGGGTCAGCCGCGGACGGCCGTCGGCGATCTCGGTGAGGAACACCCCCGGGAATGCGAGATTGACCAGTGGTGTTGCGCAGGCGAGAACGATCAGCGCGGGTGGACGTGGATCCGACGTTCCGCGCGCCGCGTACACCCGCTCCCGGACCCGGATCAGTCGCAACGCCGACGCGACGACAGCAGCGAGCGCGACGAGTGGTGCCAGCACCTGCGTCGACCCGACGGCGGCGTCGGACAACGCCAAGGTAATCGGATCGACGAGCCGGGTGCGGTTGAAGAGCAGCAAGCCGTAGCGGGCGGTTTCCGCGAGGGCTGCGAGCGCGAACAGCACTGCGGTCGCGACGAGAAGGGTCGGTGCGAGTTCGGCGAGTCGCTGCGCGCGGTCCGGTTCGTCGACGTTCGCGATCGTGCGGCGGTCGCGGAGCCCCCAGCGTGGCATCTCGTCGTATCGGGGGGTCGGACCCGGCCGGGACGCCTTGGTGCGGTGTGGCGCCGCCGTGCCGGGAGGCGCGGTGGCGACCCAGCGGAAGTTGCGGCGCGAAGGTGGCATCGGGCGCTGTGTGTCCACCGGCGCGAGCAACAGGCCGCGGCAACCGGGGCACCATTGGCGCGGTTGTCCCGTGATCGGCCAGCGGTGTTCGCAGCGAACGCAGATCTGGTAGGGCGGCATCAGTAGATCTTCGCCGGGGTGGCGCCGTCGGAGACCAGCGGCCGGCCGGTGTGCTGCCAGGCCACCATGCCGCCGTCGACCTGGAATGCGTCGAACCCGATGTTGTTCAGGTATTCGACGACCCCGATGGAGCGTCCCCCCTGCCTGCACACGACATAGATTTCGGCGTCGATGTCGATGTCCTCGATCCGGGCGGGCACTTCCCCGCTCGGAATGTGCATCGCGCCCGGTGCATGGCCGAGATCCCATTCGGCGACTTCCCGCACGTCCAGGAGCAGCACACCGTCACCGGACTCGGGAACGTCGTCGACCGACACGGTGGGAACATCGGAGAAGCTCACATCGTCAATAGTGGCACGCGTCATCGGGTGTTGCAGCCGTCGGTGCAACACGGTGCCACCGCCGTGTCACGCGGCCGTTACGGGGCGGCCACATTCGAGGCGAGAAGCAACTCCGAGATCCCCACTGCGCCGGAGTTATCCACAGTTTCCACAGGTTCATCCCCAGTTTTCGGGAGTATCCACAGCTCCTGCCGACACAGCGGGAGCATATTGCTCCTCTGCCCCACGGCACAGTCGAATCGTGCTGTGCCGCATCGGCACCTACCGTCCCACCAGTACCGGTGGTGTGCGACGCGCACGCAGCCGTATCGAACCGAAGGAGCCGAACTGGAAGGATCGGGCTATGGAACTCCGGATTTTCACCGAACCTCAGCAGGGCGCCACCTACACCGATCTTCTCACCGTCGCCCAGACGGCCGAGCGACTCGGATACGGGGCATTTTTCCGTTCCGACCACTACCTCGCCATGAACAGCAAGGGCCTGCCCGGCCCCACCGACGCGTGGATCACGCTGGCCGGCTTGGCCAGGGAAACCTCGACGATCCGTCTCGGCACACTCGTCACGTCCGCAACCTTCCGGCATCCGGGTCCGCTCGCGATCACCGTCGCGCAGGTCGACGCGATGAGCGGCGGTCGTGTCGATTTCGGGTTGGGCGCCGGGTGGTACGAGGAGGAGCATCTCGCCTACGGCATCCCGTTCCCGCCCCTGCAGGAACGTTTCGACAAGCTCGAGGAAACGCTCGCGGTGGTCACGGGTCTGTGGGAAACCCCGGTCGGCAAGACGTTTTCGTACGAGGGCGCCCACCACCGGATTCTTGATTCTCCGGCGCTCGCGAAACCGGCGCAACGGCCGGGTCCGCCGATCATCATCGGCGGCAAGGGTAAGCGCCGCACCCCCGCGCTCGCGGCACGTTTCGCGGACGAGTTCAACGTTCCCTTCGAGTCGGCCGAGGCATCTGCGCAGTTGTTCGCGCGTGTGCGCGACGCCTGCCGCGCCGTGAATCGGGATCCGGCGAGCATGGTGTGGTCGAACGCTCTTGTGCTGTGCTGTGGCCGCACCGAGGAGGAGATCGCGCGCCGCGCCGCGCGGATCGGGCGGGAGGTCGGCGAGCTTCGTGAAAACGGGCTGGCCGGTACCCCGGCAGAGGTGGCCGAGAAGATCCGGCGCTACGCCGAGGTCGGTACCCAACGCATCTACCTGCAGATTCTCGATCTCACCGATCTCGATCAGCTCGAGTTGGTGGCGCAGGAGGTACTACCCGAGGTGCGCTGAGCGGTGCTCACCAGGTGCGCTGAGCGGTGCTCAACAATTGCGCTGAGCGGTGCTCACCAGGTGCGCTGAGCGGTGCTCACCGGATGAACTGAGCGGTGCTCACCAGTCAGTAGCTGCTGGTGGAGCCGAGGAAGGTTTCGATGTCCCGGCTCCACCGTCGGGTGCGTGCACGGTCCAGGCGCCAGCGCGCGAGAGCGAATACAGCGCCGGCGAGCAACACCGATGCGACCCAGCCGGACGCCCCCGCCACCACCGCCGACACCTTCGCGTTCGCGGCGTTCATCGGCGGCAATGCCGGTTCGCCGACCGCATCCACCCAGATCTGCGTTCGGCTGCCGCTGGGCAGGGAAGTATCGACCGTGATGGTGCCGTGCCGCGTTTCGTGGCCCCACGTCCACGATGCAGGCACCTCGAGGGGGCCGGGAATCGCGAACTCGCTGTAGACGACGACGGGAAGTTCCGGGGTGCCGTCGGTTGTGGCCGTCACCAGGGTTCGTTCGGCGAGCTGCTGCGCCGACAACTCGAGTTGGGTATCCCAGACGCGGGCCCCCGCCCATACGGTCATGGGGATCATCGCAACGACGAAGAGGACGAGCGCGGTGGTCAGGCGCGCCTCGATCCGATCGGTGGTGCGGACGAGCCGGTTCCGGTGTCGAGATGCTCGGCGTGCCGTTCGCAAGTACGCCACCGTGCTGTTCCGCATCCCGAATCAGGTCCTTCCCCCGACGAATGTTGCTCTTTCAGGGTGATCGTCCGGTTGGCCGAGATCAAGAAATCGGGCTTATATCACACTGCCGACCGAAAGAATGGCCGTTCAGCCGCTTCCGATGCGGGGTCAGAGACCGAGGCCCACCGGGCAGCTCACACCGGTCGCGTGTACCGGGCAGTAGCCGTTGGGGTTCTTCGCGAGGTACTGCTGGTGGTAGTCCTCGGCGTAGTAGAACTGCGTCAGCGGGGCGATTTCGGTGGTGACGGCGCCGTAGCCTGCAGTTGTCAGACGTGTGCCGAATGCTTCCGCGGTGGCTTCGGCGATTTCGATCTGCGTTTCGTCGAAGGTGTAGATCGCGGACCGGTATTGGGTCCCCTGGTCGTTGCCCTGCCGCATGCCCTGCGTCGGGTCGTGGTTCTCCCAGAACTGCTGCAGGATCTGCCCGTATCCGATCACTCGAGGATCGAAGACGACGAGCACGACCTCGGTGTGTCCGGTGTGTCCGGAGCACACTTCCTCGTAGGTGGGGTTCGGGGTGTAGCCACCCGCATAACCGGCGGCGGTGGAGTACACACCGTCGAGTCCCCAGAATTCCTTTTCGGCACCCCAGAAGCAGCCCATCCCGACGACCGCGGTCTGCAGACCGTCCGGGAACGGTGGTGTGAGGCGATGTCCGTTGACGTGGTGGGCATCGGGAACGGGGACGGGGTCTGGTCGTCCGGGCAGTGCCTGCTCGCGGGTGATCATCACGGATTTGGCGGTTGTGCGGGACAGGATCTCGTCGAACCAGGACATGGCCTCGATGCTACGCGCGCGCATCGCTGTCGGTCCGGGACGCGGCGACGGCGCCGGTCGACGGCGCGCGACGGACCCATCGGTCGGTGATCCAGCGTCCTGCCGGTACCTCGACGAAGCGGTAGAGCGCCTCGGACACGAGGGCGCACACCACCACGAACGCGAGCACGGCGCCGGTGGGACCCAGATGCCCGACGGTGTTCTCGTACACCCGGTACAACACGAGGGTGTGCACGAGGTAGATCGCGAAACTACGGGTCGCGGTCCAGTACACGACGCGGGAGCGGGCGAGCCGGCCGTCGTAGCGGGCGAGCAGCACCACGGTGGCGGTGACCACGACGATCGTCCAGAGGTAGCGGGTGCCCGCCCAGTACACCTGGTAGTCGGTGGCCACCCAGACCACCATGACCTGCGCCAGCATCGCGAACACGAGTCCGCGGGGTCCGGTGAGCCGCGCCCAGCCGAGGTAGATGATCTGGCCGAGGAAGACGGTCGGGAGGGTCGCGGCGATCTTCGACAGGAACGGCACGGCGTACGGGTGCGGGATGTACAGGTTGTAGAAGATCACCAACATGCACACCGCGGCGCCGAGGGTCGGCATCACGATCGGTGCGGCCCGGAGCAGCGGGCGCGCGATCACGCAGTAGAGATAGAACGTGATCTGCACGGCCAGGGTCCACGTCACGCCGAGCACGGCGACTTCCGGTTTCAGAAAGAATCCGCCGAGGACGAAGCTGAGGCCTGCTTCGACGTTGGAGACGCCGGTCTGGCCGCTGAACATGCCGTTGATGCCGAGCCGGACCAGCACGATCGCCGACAGGATCGCGACCCAGAATGCGGGCAGCAACCGGGCGCCGCGCGCGATGAGGAACGGCCGGGCGTCCTGTCGGATCGCCGACCGGGTGATGAGCATGCCGGTCAGCATCATGAAGGCGGCAACACCGAGGAACGAGAGGTGCTGGTTGAGCTTCGCGCCGTCGACGAGTATGTCGTAGACGAGGTCGATCGCCCACCAGCCGGTGCCGAGATCGTCGATCAGATAGAACGAGATGTGCGAATACACGACGGCCAGAACGGCGAGTGTTTTCAGCAGATTCACACCCGGGAACTCGACACGCGGGGCTGGTTCGCCGCGTGCCGGATCGATCGAGAGTGGCCGGAACACCCGGCAATGTTAATGTCTCGTTTACCTTCGGGCCGAATCGGGCGGTGTTTGCGCAGGTGGAGGCCTTGGTCGGAAGGTGAACAGCCCAACGGCCCTCGACGGCGCTGCCACGGGTATGCCGCAACCGGCTGCGAGCGATGGTTGCGGCAGGTGTACTTATGAGTTTGGGTGGATACCCAGAAGTACCGAAAACATGAGCGGGCCGGACCGGTCCGCAGATGGAGGGAACTCTTCGTGGCTGACTACACGCTTCCGGAACTGCCCTACGACTACGCGGCCCTCGAGCCGCACATCTCCGCCAAGATCATGGAGCTCCACCACAGCAAGCACCACGCGGCCTACGTCGCCGGTGCCAACACGGCCCTCGAAAAGCTGGCCGAGGCCCGCGACAACGGCACGATCGCCGCGCAGGCCACCAAGCTGGAGAAGGATCTGGCCTTCCACCTCGGTGGCCACACCAACCACTCGGTGTTCTGGCAGAACCTGTCCCCCGAGGGCGGCGACAAGCCGACCGGTGAGCTCGCTGCCGCCATCGACGACACCTTCGGTTCGTTCGACAAGTTCCGCGACCACTTCTCGGGCAACGCGAACTCGATCCAGGGCTCCGGCTGGTCCATCCTGGCGTGGGATTCGATCGGTCAGCGTCTGCAGATCGTGCAGCTCTACGATCAGCAGGGCAACATCTCCATCGGCCTCGTTCCGCTGCTCATGCTCGACATGTGGGAGCACGCCTTCTACCTGCAGTACCAGAACGTCAAGGGCGACTACGTCAAGGCTTTCTGGAACATCGTGAACTGGGCGGACGTCCAGGCCCGCTTCGAGCGTGCCCGCACCCAGACCGCCGGTCTGATCGTCTAGTCACACCGCACGCTCTGCACAAGGGGGACACCGGAAATCCGGTGTCCCCCTTGTCCGTGACCGCTCCCCGCAATGAAGGGCGGGGCATCCCGAAGTTCCGGTGATCCTTGTCGGTGGCGAGCGATACCGTTGGGGCGCGCTGCGATCCACCGAAGTCGGGAGCGAGCCCGCGCCCGGCAGCACCAACGCAGGAGTCATCGATGGCGATTCATCCGGAGAGCTGGCCCGCGGGGACACCCGTCTGGGTCGACATCTCGATCAGCGACCCCGAGGCCTCGCGCGCGTTCTACGCGGACGTGCTGGGCTGGGAGTTCACGGAGTCGGGCGAGGAGTTCGGCGGTTACTTCATGGCCCTCGTGGACGGCGAGCCCGCCGCGGGACTGGCACCGCCGATGGAGGGGGTGGATGCGCCACCCGGATTCTGGACGACCTACCTGGGAACCGACGACGCCGAGGCCGTGGGCACGGCCGTCACCGGGGCCGGCGGCGGCGTCGCCGTCCCCGCGATGCAGCTCGAGGCGCTCGGCTCGATGGCGGTCTTCACCGACCCGACCGGCGCGGCTTTCGGCGTCTGGCAGTCGGGCGAGCACACCGGTTTCAACGTCTACGACTCGCCGGGTTCGGTCGCCTGGTGCGAGGCGATGGTCGGTGACTTCGAGGACGGCAAGAAGTTCTACTCCACCGTCTTCGGCTACACCTACGACGACATGTCCTCCGGGGACATGAAGTACGCGATGTTCCGCGTGCCCGGCGGCGACCGGCCCGCCGGTGGCATCGGTCTGGTCGAGGGCGACCAGCCGCCCTACTGGTCGGTGACGTTCAACGTCCCCGACGTCGACGCGGCGATCGCGCGCGCCAAAGCCCGCGGATCGCGGGTACTCCTGGAGCCGTACGCGTTCGAGTTCGGTCGGGTCGCGGTCGTCACCGGTCCCGACGGTGAGCCGTTCGGCGTCATCGAACCTCCCACCGAGACACCCGCAATGTGACCCGTCCGCTCACCTTCCGCCAGCAGTCGGGTGAGTGCCGGGAGTCCTTGCGCGGCATCTGGCACTCGGTCCCCCTTGTGTGCCAGCCGGGGAACCGGTCATTCTTCTCATATACCCAACGAGGTGTACCGATCGGCGCTGCGCGCCGACACAACTTCGACAGGGGAGGTCGCGGGATGAACGGACACGAACGAATCGAGCTCGCCGCCTTCCATACCGCCGGGTCGTTGCGCGGATTCGTGGTCTCGGGACGCTGGCCCGAGACGACCCGTGAGTGGACCCAGTTGCTGGCGCTGACTGTGCGTGTCGCGTCACTTCCCGGCCTGCTGCCCACGTCCACGGTTTTCGGGGTGCGCGAGGAACTGCCCGACGACCCGGAGCCCGGCACCGTCGGGCTGGTGGTGGCAGAGGGTCCGGTGTTGGGCGCGGCGGCCGTCGAGCCGGGGCGGTTCGCGGTACATCAGCCACCCGCGCTCATCATGCTGCATCCGCCGTCGGAGACGACGCCGTCGCTGCCCGAGAATGCGGGCGTCGCCTCGGGGTGTGTGCTTCTGCCGGGTCTGCCGCATCTGGGGCTCGAGCATCGCGCGGCATGGGTGGAGGCGGAGGCCGACGGCACGGTGACGGCCCTGGTCAGCCGCGTGGGCGTGGATCCCAACAGCGACCCCGACACCGCGATTCTGGCGATGCTGCTCGCCGCATGACCCGTTCCCGCATTCACGAGTTCGGGTCTCCAAACTTATTGTGTCCTTTGCCATTTCATGCTCTGCGCGCTATCGTTTCCGCAGCGAAGGGGAGTAGCCCCCAATCGCTCGGTCGACACACTGGCACGAACCCACCCGGGTCCGGCCCGGCCGGGTGAACCGGACCGATCAGCTCCGGTGGGCGAGACCTTCGGTCGTCGATGCGTCCCGCGTCGGCGTCCGGAGGAAGCCCATTTCCTCCATCACGACAGGAGGACAGCCGGATGCTCGCCGCGATCGCACTCAGCTTCGCAGTCATCTTCGTTGCCGAACTCGGCGACAAATCCCAGCTCATGGCGATGACGTTCGCCTTGCGCTATCGCTGGTGGGTGGTGCTGTCCGGCATTCTGGTGGCGACCACCACGGTGCATCTGGTCTCGGTCGCCGTCGGCCACTATCTCGGCGTCGCAATCCCGTCCGCCGCCCTCGCGATCGTCGGCGGTATTGCCTTCGTGTTCTTCGGACTGTGGACGCTGCGCGGCGATTCGCTCGACGAGGAGGAGCAGAACAAGGCCGCCCGGGTCACCCGGTCGGCGTTCCTGGCCGTCACCTCCGCGTTCTTCCTGGCCGAACTCGGCGACAAGACGATGCTCGCCACCATCACGCTGGCGGCGGACAACAACTGGGCGGGCGTGTGGATCGGGTCGACGATCGGCATGGTCGCGGCCGACGCCCTCGCGGTCGTTGTCGGCGCACTGCTCGGTAAGCATCTGCCGGAGAACACGATCCGGCTCGGCGCGGCCGCCTTGTTCTTCGCATTCGGCGCCTGGATGCTCGGTGAGGGGTTGGCGCCGGAGACGCCTGCCGGCTTCATCGCCGGTGGTGCGACACTCGCCGCAGCAGTGGTGGCCGCCGTGGTCCGCGGGTACCTGCGGGGGCGCCGGAGCGCCGACGAACCGTACGTTCCCGTCGACCACTGAGCCGGCTTCCGCACCCGATCCACCGATCACACGTCGCCCAACTCGGTGACCGACGGGAGTATGCTTGCCGATAGGCAAATACTTTCGGAGGTTACCGTGGACGACGACAGCGCACGATTCGACGGCACCCGATTCGACACCGACGAGATCGCGCGGCTACGCGTCACCTTCGGCAAGATCGCCCGCCGCGTCGACCGTCGCTCGTCCGGCGAGGACGGCCTCACCCGCACCCAGTTCTCGCTGCTATCCACCGTGGCCAGGCACAACGAGATCGGCGTGCGCGAACTCGCCGACATCGAAGGCCTCAACCCGACGATGCTGTCGCGGATGCTCGGCAAACTCGAGGACGCCGACCTGCTCACCCGCTCCCCCGCTGCCGACGACAAACGTGTGGTGCTGGCGCGCATCACCGAAGCCGGCCGCGAACGATTTCTGCACCTACGCGAAGTCCGGACCGCACTGTTCGCCGAAAACCTGAACGCACTGTCCGACGAACACAGCGAAACGATCCGCCTGGCGCTGCCCGCGCTGGAAGCCCTCGCCGCGAGCATGACCGATCCGGGGTGCCGCCCGTGACAGTCCTCGCCGACCTGCGCGGCCAGACCTTCGCCGCGATGCGCGGCCCGAACTTCCGCCGCTACATCACTGGCCAGGTGGTCTCCCTGATCGGCACCTGGATGCAGACCATCGCCCAGTCGTGGCTGGTCCTTCAACTGACCGGCTCCGGCACCGCGATCGGTGTGGTGCTCGCACTGCAAACCGTGCCGATGCTGCTCATCGGTCCCTACGGCGGCGTCGTCGCCGACCGGGTCGACAAACGCAAGCTCATGATCGGGCTGCAGACGATGATGGGCGTGCAAGCACTGATCCTCGGTCTACTGACCGTCACCGGCACCGTCGAACTGTGGCACGTGTGGGTGCTCGCCGTGGCACTCGGGCTGAATCAGTGTTTCGAGAATCCCGCCCGCCAGTCGTTCATGCTCGACATGGTCGGCCCCGACGACCTGCGCAATGCCGTGAGTCTGCAGTCCGTGCTGGCCTCGTGCGCGCGCATGGTCGGGCCGGCGGTCGCCGGCCTGGTCATCGCCGCCGGAGGCATCGGCGTCTGCTTCCTGCTCAACGCGGCCAGCTTCGTCGCCGTCGTCACGTCGCTGCTCCGTCTCGACGTGACCCGACTGAACCCGACGCCCCCAGCCCGGCGGGTACGCGGCCAACTGCGTGAGGGCCTGACATATGTGCGGCGCAGCCCGAATCTCGCGGTCCCGCTGCTCATGATGGCGCTCGTCGGCTGCCTCGCCTTCGAATTCCAGGTCGTTCTGCCCGTCGTCGCGGACCAGGTACTGCTCGCCGGAGCGGGCGGCTACGGGCTTCTGACCGCCGCGATGGGCGCTGGCTCGATCGTCGGTGGGCTCGTGATCGCCACGTGGGGCCGCACCGGCATCGAACCGCTGCTGGTGACGGCACTCGCCTTCGGTGTCGTCATGGCGGCCGCTGCGGCCGCACCGAACCTCGGCCTCATGGTCGCCGCGATGCTGCTCGTCGGCGGACTGAGCACCGCGTTCACCGCGACCACGAACAGTTCCCTGCAACTCGCGTCGGATCCGGCGATGCGCGGCCGTGTCATGGCGTTGTGGTCGGTCGCGTTCCTCGGTTCCACCGCGATCGGCGGTCCCCTCGCCGGGTGGGTCAGTGAGGAGTTCGGCGGCCGAGCCGGGTTATTGCTCGGCGCCCTCGCCTGCGTGGTCGCGGCCGGACTGGGCGCGCTACTGCTGGTGCGCGGCCGCAGGCGCGCCCTCGAACCACTTTCCTTGTCGGCCAACGAAAGTCGCCCGTAACTCCCGGCATCCCTGCCACCGCGCTAGGGTTCGACCAAACTGGGGTTCGAACCAAACTGGGGTTCGAACCAGGACCAGGTGCGCCGACAGGGCGCCGGAACAGGAGTACGGCAGTGGAAATTCAGGGAACCGCAGCGCTGGTCACCGGAGCGGCCTCCGGACTCGGCGCGGCCACCGCGAAGCGCCTCACCGACGCGGGCGCAACCGTGTTCGGCCTCGACCTCGCCCAGTCCATCGAGCGGGTCGGCGGCAAGGCACCCGAGGGTGTGACGCTGCTCGCCACCGACGTCACCAGCGCCGACGAAGTGCAAGCGGCGGTCGACACGATCGTTGCGTCGGGTGTGCCGCTGCGGATCGTCGTCAACTGTGCCGGTGTCGGCTGGGCCGGGCGCATCCTGTCGAAGAACGGCCCGCACGACCTCGAGTTGTTCCGCACGGTCATCACGGTGAACCTGCTGGGTACGTTCAACGTGATGCGCTTGGCCGCGGACGCCGTCGCCAAGACCGACCCGGTCGACGACGCCGGTCAGCGCGGCGTCATCGTCAACACCGCATCCGTCGCGGCATTCGAGGGGCAGATCGGGCAGATCGCGTATTCCGCATCCAAGGGCGGTGTGCACGGGATGACCGTCCCGGCGGCCCGCGACCTCGCGCAGTTCGGTATCCGCGTCAACACGATCGCCCCCGGAATCGTCGACACCCCGATGCTCGCCGGTGTCACCGAGGAGTACCGCAAGGGCCTCGAGTCGGGTGTGCCGTTCCCGTCGCGTCTGGCCCAGCCCGCCGAGTACGCGCAGCTCGTGCAGATGATCGTCGAGCACGACTACCTCAACGGCGAGACCATCCGTATGGACGGCGCGCTGCGTATGGCACCCCGCTGATCTGAACACCACCGAACCCGAACACCACCGGCGACGGACGCCGCTCCCACACCCCGAGGAAGCGGTGTCCGTCGCCGGTACCAGGACCGCCTATCCGCCCGTACCGTCGGCGGGCAGTCCGGGGTTGGTGGTATCGGCGGATCCTGTTCCGAGCCGATTGGCGAACTCGCACAAGAGCGACAGTGCCAACGCGGCCGCGCCACTCGATCCCGTGCCGCCGTCTCCGATCCCACAACCCGACGCGTACGCAGGGTGTCGCAGCGAGTCGACGGCAGACGAGGACGGAGTGGGCGCGGGAGCCGCGACCGCGACGGCGGTCGGTACGAAACCGACAGCGACGGTGAGTGCGGCGACAACCAGAGTTCTACGCAACTTGACGAGCCTTTCGTGGTGGATCGGCGAGCCCGGCTCGCCGGCCGACGACTAGATCGGGAACAGGTACGAATTCGGGAGCAGCGAGAAAGAACGCTGATGGAGGGCCAATGCATCCGCGACACGTGAGCGGATTGTGCCCCTCCCGGCACGGGGAACACCTGCCACCGATACGGCGATCACTGCCGCGGTGGCGCACAGTACGGCGACGCCGACAAGGGCGGCAGAGATCAACGACGTGCGCAGCATATACGTCCTCCGATACAGGCCGAATCCACAGTGGATACGAAAAATTCAGTGCCGGTAGAACTTCGGCTGATCGTCCGGCACCGACCTCGAATCACTTGAACAGCAATCTATATCGATGTGACGCCGTCCACCACAGGTACCGGGCGAATTGATTCGTTCGGCGGACACCCGCCTCGCGGCGTCGTCAGAGGTCGTCTATGTTCGGAATCTCCTGCACCGCACGGTCGGTCATCCATTCACGCAGGATTTTCGTCGCGACGACATCGTCTTCGTTGTATTCGAGCAGTCGTTGCCGCTGCGTCGGATCGGACATCCCGTCGTACCCGACGGCCGCGCGGTACCAGCTCATCGACGCCTCGCCACCGGCTTCGTCGTCGCGCCATCGGTGGCCGGCGAGTGGCGCTATCTTCTTGAGCCCCTTGCCGTTCGGACACACGAACTGGTCCGTCACGACCTGGTACACGTCGACCCACTGGGGCGAGTCGATGAACGCGCGTACCTCGGCTTCACTCGGCACTCCGGGGCGGCCACGAAACCTGCGCGCCGACGACAACAACCACTTGTCTTCGGCACTACGTGAATAGCAATATGCAGCAAACGTTTTCCCGCGACGCTCCGCAACCTTCCGCTGATCCGACAGCCACGCCCAGAATTCACCGAACGAGCGGGCCTCGTCCCCGGTGGGCAGCGGATCCCACGTCACGAACGGCCGGTACACGGCCGCACCGCCCTCGTTGTGCAGCGTCCCCCACAGGTATGCACCGAGCTCGTGGTAGCTCTCCATGTCGACGTCGACTTCGATGTCCGCGCGGTGCACGTGCACGTGCGGGTAGCGCCGCACCAGCGGAGCCCCCGCCAACCATGCCTTCGCGGACACCACACTGTCCGCGAACGACCCCTGCGGCCACACTTCGGGTGCCGCCCCGTCCCACCGTGCCAGCTCGTCGACGGTCCACACCCCGAGTTCACGCAGTACCGTCGCCCGCTGGCCGGGGGCCACCAGCGACACGTCGTGCGCCGCGACGAGTTGCTCACGGCACCGACCCCACCACGGGCAGGTCCGGCATTCCGCGATCTGCGCCGGTGCGGTGGCGACCTCACCGCGCGCGATCGCGATCCGGTCCACGAACCGCTCGTCGTAGTCTCCGAGCACCTCGGACAGGTCGTGCACCAAGATGCAGTCGCCGCCGTATCCGACCGCCCCCGCCACCGGCACGGGGCTGGCCAGTCCGTGCCGCTCGAGCATCCGGTACAGGTGCGCGAGGCGCATCTGGTCGCGGGGCTGGCTACGGACCTTGCGGGTCTCGTCGACCGCGGGTTCCCACGCGAACAACCCGGTCGTGGTCGCCCCGCGACCCGGATCGGTGACCTTGTGATTGACGACGATCACCGGAATGTAGCCACCGCGGTCGCTGTCGCGCAGCAGAATCTCGGACCGGCCGCGGCGTCCCGCTTCCCGGTCGGACGGCAGCACCGCACCCCAGATCCGGTCCGCCCCCGCACGGCACGCCCGGATCGTGTCCTCGGCGCGGCGGGATGCCGGCTGGTCGGCGGAGATCTGCACCCAGCCGGGCTGGGCGTCGAACAATTGCCCACGGATCACGTCGCGGTGTGCGGCGGCGGCGTCCTGCCGCTGTTTCGCTCCGGAGTGTTCCGGTGTCACCGCCAAGTCCTCGGGAAATGTCGCGTCCAGATACACCCGGTGACGGCACCTCGTCAGCGCGCTCGCGTCGATCAGGACGGGCGATCTCCGCTTTTCGATGGGTGCATTCACAACGATCCACAGTATTCGTCCTAAGGTGAACCGATACCACCGGCACAGGCGGCCCGCTTTTCGGGCGCTGCTGCGCCGTCACACCGAATGGAGGGTGCTGTTCGATGGCGTTGTTCAACCGGCGGAAGCGTCGCGCCACCCGCAAGGCCGAGGCGAAAGCCCTCAAACACAAGGCCGCGCTCGAAGCGAAACTCGGCGCGAAAAATCAGTCGAAACGGGACCGGCGGGCCGCGAAGGCGCAGGCCAAGACCGACAAGGAACTCGTGCGGTCGCAGACCCGCATCGAGAAGCAGCAGGTCGCCACCCTCAAGGCACAGGAGAAGGCGGTCGCATCGCAGGGCTTCACCGCGGCGAAGGTGCGCCGCTATCTCGGGGTCGCGCGTTTGCTGGCGCCGGTCCTGGTGCCGCTGATCTACCAGGCCGTGACCGCGCTGCGCGGCCAGCTGGACGCACGCCGGGCGCAGCGCATGGGCATCGCGATCGACCAGCTCGGCGAGTACACCGGGCACGGCGCACGGCTCAGTGCCCGCGTCGCGGGTGCCGAACAGTCCGTCGCCAAGATCGTCGAGCGGCATCCGCAGGATGCCGAAACCAAAAAGTTCGCCGACGCCATCCGCGCCCGGCTCGCCGACCTGACCACGGCGATCGGTGCGGCCGAGCAGATGCCCGCCCAGCGCCGCCGTTCGGCGCACGCAGCGATCTCCGCCGAACTCGACGGCATCGAAGCCGACCTGCTCGCTCGCCTCGGCGTGCGCTGAGCGAACCGTGTCGACCGGTCCGATCCTGCGC
>NZ_JBAQXC010000005.1:0-8551 GCF_049299235.1 Rhodococcus sp. (in: high G+C Gram-positive bacteria)
GCCTGGCCGACCGTGCCGCCGCCGTGCCCACCATCACCTACCCCGAGACGCTGCCGGTGTCTCAGCGCAAGGACGACATCGCCGCCGCGATCCGCGACCGGCAGGTGGTGGTCGTGGCCGGCGAGACCGGTTCGGGGAAGACCACGCAGATTCCGAAGATCTGTCTCGAACTCGGTCGCGGTGTACGTGGCCTGATCGGCCACACCCAGCCGCGCCGCATCGCGGCGCGGGCCGTCGCCGAACGTCTCGCCGAGGAACTCGGCACCGAACTGGGTGAGACGGTCGGTTACACGGTGCGCTTCACGGACCATGTGTCGGACTCGACGCTGGTCAAGCTGATGACCGACGGCATCCTGCTCGCCGAGATCCAACGCGATCCGATGCTGCGCCGATACGACACGCTGATCATCGACGAGGCACACGAACGCAGTCTCAACATCGACTTCATCCTCGGCTACCTGCAGCAACTGCTGCCGCGTCGGCCGGACCTGAAGGTGATCATCACCTCGGCCACGATCGACCCGGAACGGTTCGCCCGGCACTTCGCCTCCCCCGACGGGACACCGGCACCGATCGTCGAAGTGTCGGGGCGGACGTTCCCGGTCGAAATCCGGTACCGGCCGCTGACCGTCGAGGTCGGTGAGCAGTTGATCGACCGGGATCCGGTCGATGCGGTGTGCGAGGCGGTCGAGGAACTGCAGCAGGCCGGTGACGGCGACATCCTGGTGTTCCTCTCCGGCGAGCGCGAAATCCGCGATACCGCCGACGCGTTGCGCGACCGCAAACTCCGCAACACCGAGATCCTGCCGCTGTACGCGCGGCTGTCGGCGGCCGAGCAACACAAGGTCTTCACTCCGCACGCCGGTCGGCGGGTCGTGTTGTCGACCAACGTTGCCGAAACGTCGCTGACCGTCCCCGGAATCCGGTACGTCGTCGACCCCGGTACCGCGCGGATTTCCCGATACTCGGTGCGGACCAAGGTGCAGCGACTGCCCATCGAAGAAATCTCACAGGCCTCGGCGCGGCAGCGGTCCGGACGGTGCGGCCGTGTCGCGGACGGCATCTGCATCAGGCTGTACTCCGAGGAGGACTTCGACGGTCGTCCGGAGTTCACCGAGCCGGAGATCCTGCGCACGAATCTGGCGTCGGTGGTGCTACAAATGACCGCGCTCGGCCTCGGGGACATCGCCTCGTTCCCGTTCGTCGAACCCCCGGACCCTCGTGCGATCCGGGACGGGATCGCATTGCTCGAAGAACTCGGTGCGCTCGAACCGGCCAAACGCGACGAACTGCCGATACTCACCGCGACCGGCCGTGAGCTCGCACGGCTTCCCGTCGATCCGCGGATGGGACGGATGATCGTCGAGGGCCACCGCAACGGTTGTCTGCGCGAGGTGCTGATCATCGTGGCCGCGCTGTCCATCCAGGATGTGCGTGAACGGCCTGCCGAGTTCCAACAGGCCGCCGACGAGAAGCACGCCCGCTTCACGGTCGAGGGCTCGGACTTCCTTGCGTTCCTGCGCCTGTGGGACTATCTCAAGACCCAACGGAAGGAATTGTCCTCCAACCAGTTCCGGAAGATGTGCCGGAACGAGTTCCTGCACTGGCTGCGAATCCGCGAATGGCAGGATCTGCAAGGACAATTGCGTCAGATCACTCTGAACCTCGGCTGGGAGACCCACCACCAGGAGATTTCCGACGACGCGATCCACCAGTCACTGCTCGCCGGTCTGCTCTCCCACATCGGATTACGCGAGGGCGACAAACGGGACTTCCTCGGCGCGCGCGGCTCCCGGTTCGCGATCTTCCCGGGATCGTCACTGTTCAAGAAACCACCCCGCTGGGTGATGGCCGCGGAACTCGTCGAGACCTCTCGATTGTGGGCCCGCATGGCCGCCCGGATCGAACCCGAATGGGTCGAGAAGCTGGCCCCGCACCTGATCAAGCGCACCTACTCGGAACCACACTGGTCGACCAAACGTGAGGCGGCGATGGCCTACGAGCGCGTCACGCTCTACGGCATTCCGCTCGTCGCGCAGCGTCCGGTGCAGTACGGCGGAATCGACCGGGAGGCCTCACGTGACCTGTTCATCCGGCACGCGCTGGTTCAGGGCGAATGGCGTACGCGACACAGGTTCTTCCACACCAACCGCGCGCTGCTCGACGACGTCGAGGAACTCGAGCATCGAGCCAGGCGACGCGACATCCTCGTCGACGACGAGGCACTGTTCACGTTCTACGATGAGCGAGTCGGCCCCAGTGCCGTGTCCGCCCGGCATTTCGACACGTGGTGGAAGAAGGCTCGGCAGCAAGATCCCGAACTGCTGACGTTCACACCGGAAACTGTCGTCAATCAGGATGCCGCCACAGTGCTGGACGGCGAGTATCCCGACGCGTGGCGACAGGGTGATGTGCAATTCCCGCTCACCTACCAGTTCGAGCCGGGGACCGAGCAGGACGGTGTCACTGCACGCATCCCCGTCGCACTGCTCGCTGGTATCCGTCCGGTCGGATTCGACTGGCTCGTGCCTGGCATGCGCCACGAACTGGTCACGGCACTGATCAAAACCCTGCCGAAACAGCTTCGGCGACAAGTCGTGCCGGCGCCGGATTTCGCGACGGCGGCACTCGCGTCGGTCACCCCGCGCAGTGAACCGCTCGTCAACGCGATGGCCAGGGAGTTGTCTCGACTCGGACACTGCCGCATCGAACCGAACGCGTTCGACGTCGCGGCACTGCCCGAGCATCTGCGGCTGACGTACGCGGCGGTCGACGAACGCGGCAAGGTCCTCGGGCACAGCAAGAGCCTGGCTGCCCTGCGCACGTCGCTGTCGGTGCGTGTCGACGCCGAGGTGGCTCGTGCCGCGTCGAGCACGGAACGCGACCCGGCTCTCGTGTGGACGGCGGAGACGTTGGGCAGCCTGCCCGAGACGGTCACACGCACTGTGGGAAGTCAGCAGGTGACGGGCTACCCCGCGCTGGTCGACGAGGGTAGCGGTGTCGCGGTCCGCGTACTCAGCACCCCGCAGGCACAACGGGTCGCCACGCGCATCGGGCTGCGATCACTGCTGCTCGCTGCTGTCCCGACCCAGGCCAGGGCGGCCACCTCGGGCCTGTCCAACACGGAGAGACTCGCGCTGGGTCGCAATCCGGACGGCTCGTTCGACGCGTTGCTCGACGACTGCCGGGCCTGTGCGGTGGACGAACTGGTCGCGGCGCATGGCGCACCGATCCGCACGCCCGCCGAATTCGATGCGATGACCAAGACGGTTCGCGCGCAACTGCCCGGCCGGGTCTCGGCGCTGCTGAAACTGGTCGTGCCGACTCTGACCAGGGCGCACGAGGTCGGAGTACTGCTCGATCGGGTCCGCGGCGAAGCCGCCGACGATGTGCGCGAGCAAGTGTCGTCGCTGCTGTTCGCGGGATTCGTGACCGAACTCGGTGGACGTCGCCTTGCGGACGTCCCCCGCTACCTCGCCGCGGCCGCGCAGCGCCTCGAAGCGCTGCCGGCGAGCGCCGGGCGCGACGCCACCGGCATGGACGTTCTCGACCGGATCTACGCCGAGTACGATCGGCTGCTCGCCCGACTGTCCGAGGAGCGGCGGACCGGCCGGGACGTCAACGACGTGTACTGGGCGATCGAGGAGCTGCGGGTGAGCCTGTTCGCGCAGGGGCTGGGCACTCGGATTCCGGTGTCCGAGAAGAGAATCCTCAAGTCGATCAGCATGATTCGCTGAGCCGCGATCGCCGCTCGACGGCGGGAAGGAACCGACAGAAGGAACTCAACCGGCGGCCGGATCGATCGCGCGGCGTTCCTGATGCTCGCGCAACTCCTCGATTTCGCGCTCGAAGTCCTCCGCCGAACTGAACGACCGGTACACGGACGCGAAGCGTAGATACGCGACCTCGTCGAGATCCCGCAGCGGTCCGAGAATGGCCAGTCCCACCTCGTGGCTCGGCACCTCCGGGGAGCCCTTCGCCCGGATCGCGTCCTCGACTTGCTGCGCCAGCAGATTCAACGCGTCGTTGTCGACGGCACGTCCCTGGCACGCGCGCGCGACACCACGCACGACCTTCTCCCGGCTGAACGGTTCGGTCACCCCACTCCGCTTGACAACCGACAGGACTGCAGTTTCGACAGTGGTGAATCGGCGACCGCATTCGGGGCATGCTCGGCGCCGACGGATCGCGGCACCCTCATCTGCCTCGCGCGAGTCGACGACCCGAGAATCCGGGTGCCGGCAGTACGGGCAATACATGTCGTTTCCTTCGTCGCTGCCGCGCTGGCCGCGACGTCGAACCGTCCTCCCGAGGTCGACTCCGGCCTGAGGTGGATCCGCCTCGACGCGACCACGCGGGGTGGTGTGACTGACTGGACACGACAATACCCGTCGACCCGGTTCACCCCGGCGGTCCGGTACCCGACCGGGCACGGCCACCTATCTGCGCCCGATCACGGGAACGACGAGTTGCTGCCCGGGACGCACCGCGACGCCGGGCAACACGTTGAGTTCGGCGATCTGCTCGACGACCCGGGCCCGGTCCGCTCCGGGCGCGATCCGGGCGGCGACATCGACCAGGGTTTCCCCCATCCGGACGACTGCGACGTCGGTACGCGGCACACCTGCTGCGACCTCACTCGTCCGCAGGTGGGCGACACCGAGAATCGCGATCAGCGCGGTGGCGGTGAGCACCACCGTGATCGCCGTCTGCCGCACGGCCGCCGCCGGCGACAGTCGTGGTGGGCTGGTGCGATGGGCACACGAGACGGGCGGCGATACCCGGCGTCGATACTCGGTGCGCCCCGCATTCGGGCGCATGGACGGCGGGCGTACCGGAAATTGACAGATCCGCGCGTCGCGGCGACGGACCGGAGCATCGGTCCGCACCCACGCTGACGTGAACTCGTTCCATTCGGTTCGGCGAACTGCTGTACCCATCGGGTCCTCCGTGCTCGATCGGTTGTGGTGCTCGATCGGTTGCGGTACTCGAATCGGCCGCGCGCGGCGCGCATGATCGCCTACTTGTTCGATCGATGCCGATCCACTATTCGATCACAGGTTCGAATGAACATCTGTTCGAATTTCTACCACGCCGGGATTCTGCTGTCAGCACATCGACGCCGAAATCTCGAACAAGTGTTTGATAACGCCCGAGAATGCGGATAGATTCGACACATCACATGCAGCACATCCGACACTCGACGCACACGGAGGTCACGACCATGACGGACGCCAACTCCGCGATCGGCACAACCCGGACTGCCACCGCCGATGCGACAGCGGGTCTCACCGACCGCCAGCGGCGTGTCCTCGCAGTTATCCGAGATTCGGTCGCCGAGCGCGGCTATCCGCCGAGCATTCGGGAGATCGGCGACGCGGTCGGTCTCAATTCGACCTCGTCGGTAGCGCACCAGCTTCGGACACTCGAACGTAAAGGCTTCCTGCGCCGCGACGCGAATCGGCCACGCGCCGTCGATGTTCGCGGTCTCGCAGACAGCTCGGTCGTGTCGGATGCGGCGCTCGAGACGGCTGCTGCGGCGGAAGTGCCATCCGCCGCAATGGTTCCCGTCGTGGGCCGGATCGCGGCCGGCGGACCGATCCTCGCCGAAGAGTCCGTCGAGGACATCTTCCCGCTCCCCCGCGAACTGGTCGGCCAAGGTTCGCTGTTCCTACTCAAGGTCGTCGGCGAATCGATGATCGACGCCGCGATCTGCGACGGGGACTGGGTGGTCGTGCGGCAACAGAATGTCGCCGACAGCGGCGACATCGTCGCCGCGATGCTCGACGGTGAGGCCACGGTAAAGACGTTCAAGAGGGTGAAGAAAGACGTGTGGCTGATGCCGCACAATCCGATGTTCGAACCGATCCCGGGCAACGACGCCGTCATCCTCGGCAAAGTCGTCACCGTCATTCGGAAGATCTGAGGTCCGGCCAACGAGGCCGGGGCGGAACCATATCGCGCGATACCGCCCCGGCGTTGTCTCCGGTGGGGCCGTCAGATGTTCAGCGAACGACCGATGACCTCCTTCATGATTTCGTTGGTTCCGCCGTAGATCTTCTGGACGCGTGCGTCGAGATACGCCTTCGCGACCGGGTATTCGCGCATGTAGCCGTACCCACCGTGCAGTTGCAGGCACCGGTCGATGAGCTCGACCTGCTTGTCGGTGGTCCAGTACTTCACCATCGCCGCTTCCGGCACGGTCAAGGTGCCTGCGTTGAGTTGCTCGACGCACTTGTCGACGAACAGCCGGGCGATCTGCGTTTCGGTGGCGAGTTCGGCGAGTTCGAAGCGGGAGTTCTGGAACTGGCCGATCGGTTTGCCGAATGCCTTGCGGTCCCGGCAGTACTGCAGGGTGTCCGCGAGAACCTGCTCCATCGCGGCCGCGGCGACCACGGCGATCGACAGGCGCTCTTGCGGAAGATTCTGCATCAGGTAGACGAAGCCGAGGCCCGCTTCGCCGAGCAGATTCGTGCCGGGCACGCGTACATTGTCGAAGCTCAACTCCGCGGTGTCCTGCGCGTCGAGACCGATCTTGTCGAGGTTGCGGCCACGCTCGAAGCCCGCCATGCCGCGCTCTACGACGAGCAGCGAGAACCCCTGTGCGCCCTTCTCCGGATCGGTGCAGGCGACGACGATCACCAGGTCGGCGTTGATGCCGTTGGTGATGAACGTCTTGGAACCGTTGAGGATCCAGTCGTCACCGTCCGGTACCGCACGCGTCGTGATGCCCTGCAGATCGCTGCCGGTACCGGGCTCGGTCATCGCGATCGCGGTGATGATCTCGCCGGAACAGAAACCCGGCAGCCAGCGCTGCTTCTGTTCCTCGTTCGCCAGGTTGAGCAGGTAGGGCGCCACGACGTCGTTGTGGAGCATGAAGCCGACACCGCTGTAGAGCCCGCGGGTGGTCTCCTCGGTGAGGACCACGTTGTACCGGAAGTCGTCGACGCCGCCGCCGCCGTACTCCTCGGGTACCGCCATTCCGAGAAATCCCTGCGCCCCGGCCTTCTTCCAGACTTCCCGGTCGACGATCTTGTCCTTCTCCCACTGATCGTGAAACGGCGCCACCTCCTGCTCGAGGAACTTCCGATACGACTCACGGAAGAGGTTGTGTTCGGGCTCGAAGAGGGTGCGTTCCATGTGTGCTCCTGTGGTCGCGGCGAGTGTCGGCCTTACCGTAGGCAAGCACCACCCACTGTGACGCTGACGGATGCGAGCACGTTTTGTGACACTTGTCGCTTGTCCGGGCGACCGATCACTGTCGCAGCGCAGCCAGCTTCCGCAGGATCGGATAGGCGACGAGAATGCCGACGGATCCCCACGCGATGCCGCCGAGTTCAACGGATCCGACCGCCAAGGTCAGGTCGCCGATACCGGCGACGAGTGCCGCCGCCACGACCGTGAGGTTCACCGGGTCGGTGAAGTCCACCTTCGCGTCCATCCAGATCCGAACACCGAGAATGCCGATGAGGCCGTACAGCACCAGCGTCGCGCCACCGAGAACACCGTCGGGGACCGTGAAGACGAGCGCACCGAACTTCGGGGAGAAGGCAAGGACGACGGCGGTGGCGGCGGCAACCCAGTATGCGGCGGTCGAGTAGACGCGGGTGGCAGCCATCACCCCGATGTTCTCGGCGTACGTGGTGGTGCCGGATCCTCCGCCGAAGCCTGCGATGGTCGTGGCGAGCCCGTCCGCGAGCAAGGCGTCACCGGCAACGTCGTCGAGGTTGCGCCCGGTCATCGCGGCGACCGCTTTGACGTGCCCGACGTTCTCGGCGATGAGGACGATCACGACGGGCAGCGCGACCAGCACCACGGACAGCTCGAAGGTCGGTCCGCGCAGTTCGGGGATCCCGAACCACGCGGCATCTCGCAGTGAGGTGACCCGATCCTCGGCGAGGCCGCCCGTCGCCGCGGCGAACACCCAGCCGATCACGACACCGACGAGGATGGCGAGCCGCCCGAGCAGCCCTGGGCCGAGGACGGTGACCAGCAGTATCGCGATCAGTGTGATCGCCGCGACCAGCGGTTGCGCCTCGAACGAGCCGACCGCGGTGGGCGCCAGGTTCAAGCCGATGAGCGCGACGATCGCACCGGTGACGACTGGCGGCATCACGGCGTCGATCACGCCGGCACCCAGTGCCTTGACGACCAGGGCGACGGCAACGAGGAGCAGACCGACCGCGACGATTCCACCGAGTTGCGCGGCAGGGCCGTCCGCCGCCGATGCGGTGAGCGGCGCGATGAACGCGAACGACGAACCGAGATAGCTCGGCACACGCCCCCGGGTGATCAACAGGAACAGCGCGGTGCCGATACCCGAGAACAGCAGGGTCGTCGTCACCGGGAAGCCGGTGATCGTCGGAACCAGCAGGGTGGCCCCGAACATCGCGATGACGTGCTGCATACCGATGCCGACCGTGCGCGGCCACGACAACCGTTCGCCGGGGTCGACGACCCCGCCGTGGGCGATGCGCCGACCGTCGCCATGCAACGTCCAGCCCACGCCGACGCGGGTCCAGTTCGTGGTCTTCACCGGTTCGTTCACGAC
>NZ_JBAQXC010000006.1:0-6511 GCF_049299235.1 Rhodococcus sp. (in: high G+C Gram-positive bacteria)
CTGTTCGACGGTCAGGTCCGGGGGCAGTGCCCGTCCGGACGGGGGTCGCTCCGGATGTCCCCGTGCGGTGCGATGCGCCGCGACCGCGTCGGTACCGAAACGTGAGGCGACGTCCCCGACCGGCAGCGCGGCGAAGTCTCCGATGGTGCGCAGCCCGAGGCGATGCAGCAGATCGACCAGTTCTCCGCGTTCGGGCGCCGCCAGGGACGGTTCGACGCTCAGCGTGGAAATAGGCAGGGGCGCAAGGAATTTCACCGACCCTCCGGGAGGAACCAGTGCCGCCTGTCGCGCCGCGAACACCGCAGTGGACAGTTCGTCGGCGATCCCCACCTGACATTCGACCCCGGTGGCGGCAACCTCGTCGACCACTCGCTCGGCGGCCACTTCCTCCGAGCCGAACCAGCGGACGACACCGCGGGCGGCAAGCACCACCAGACCGGGACGGAGCACCTCGACACCGGGAGCGGTCGCATCGACGGCCTCCACCACCGGCTCGAACAGTCGCGCATCACGACTCGGATCCGACTGCAGCACATGCAGTTCCGGGCATCTCGCCTGCGCTTCGCGGCGACGCAGACCGCGGCGCACCCCGGCCGCGCGGGCCGTCGCCGAGCATGCGACCACCCGATTCGCCGAGACCACCGCGACCGGTTCCGACGCAGGCAGGTCCGCCGCGGCGGCGGCGACGGCAGGCCAGTCCGGACACCACAGAGCCAGCACCCGCGCCGGTTCGCGGGCGCTCACCACGCCACCGGGCGACCCGGCCGGCTGAACGGATCGCTGCGGTCCGCGTGCGCCCATTCGATCCGGGTACGGACGGCGCTCACATCCATGCGGGTGGTCCGCTCCGGGAACGACCTCCCCTGGGCTCGCACCGACAACCGGGTGCCGCACAACCTGCCACGACCCTTCCCCACCCCGTCGTAGCCACCGACCTGCGCGTCCAGTCGCAGCTGCGCACCGTCCCATCGTCCGTCGACGACGACGAGCACCGCCCCCTTGTTGCGGGCACGGGCGGTCACCGCCCTGCTCCGCGACGGTGGCACCACGGCCCCGCCGAGACCGAGAACCACCAGGTCCATGCCGTCGAGCAGAACCGCAGCGATCTCCACCGGGTCCGGTCCAGGATCGGGAATCACGGCGACCCGCCGCAGTTGCGCCCCCATTTCCGCGGCGGCAAGCAGACTCAGACGACGATGACCGATGACGGCAGCATGCCCTCCGGCAGCGGTCACCGAGGCGAGAATCCCGATCAGCAACGACGTGGCCCCCGAGACGACGACGACGGATCCCCGCACGAGACCCCCGTGCGGCAGCACATCGGCAAGGGGCGGCGGGACCGGCAGCGGCCGGCCGGTGGAGAGCCCGACGGGGCCGACCCGCTCCATCTCCCCGCGCGCGGGTATTGCGGCGATCCTCCGCCGCAGCGACTCGAGCCGCTCCTGTCGTGACGGTTTGTCCGCACCGTCGAGCGGGAACTCGGCGAGCTCACCCACTGGCACCCCTCTGTGATCTGTCGGCCGTGCGCACACGACACAGCGACACCACGGGGAAGACGCGGTTCAGCGACAACTGTCGAACATATTTTCGAGCGCCCTCAGTAGACCCGACGCCGGACCGGGCGTCAAACGTCCCGGACTGTCGAACGCCCCGGACCAGGCCGTCGAGCACAGGAAAATCCCACCCATCCACTACTGTCGTGAGGGTGTCGAAACAGGAACGAGTGGGGAGGGTCGTAGGCCCGGGTCACCTGATGGCCGGACGCTACCGACTCGATTCCAAACTCGGTGGCGGCGGAATGGGTGCCGTCTGGCTCGCCCGCGACGAGCGACTCGGTCGCGACGTCGCCGTCAAACAAGTCATCTCCATTGCCGACCTGCACCCCGACGCCGCCGACGAGGTGCGGCGCCGCACGCTGCGCGAAGGCCGGATCGCCGCGCAACTCACGCACGAGCACGCCATCGGAATGTACGACGTGGCCCTCGACGCCGGCGAACCGTGGCTGGTCATGGAATACCTTCCCTCCCGCAGCATCGCCGAGGTGATGAACGCCGTCGAGACACTGCCCCCGTACGAGGTCGCGCAGATCGGGGCGGATGTCGCCGACGCCCTGGCCGCCGCGCATGCCGCGGGAATCGTGCACCGCGACGTCAAACCCGGCAACATCCTCGTCGCCGAACGCGGCCGAGACCTCGGCGTCGTGAAGATCAGCGACTTCGGGATCGCCCTGGCGAAGGGCGACTCCGATCACTCCGGTGTGATCGCCGGTACGCCCGCGTACTTCGCTCCCGAGGTGGCGCGCGGCAACGACCCCACCGAGGCCAGTGACGTATTCTCCCTCGGCGCAACCCTCTACACGACCATCGAGGGTCAGCCCCCGTTCGGTTTCGAAGCCGACTCGATCGCTCTGCTGCACCGCGTCGCACGCGCCGAGATCATCCCGCCGACCCGCACGGGTTCCCTCACCGACGTCCTGCTCGCCATGCTCGAACCCGATCCGGCCCGCCGCCCGACGATGACGCAGGCCCGCGACCGACTCGCCGCAGTGGCGCTCGGGCCCGGCATGGATCCGGCACTGCTGCGTGGTCGCCCCATTTTCTCCGCGGACGGCTCGATTCCTACCTGGGCGCAACGATCCACCCCGATCGTCGAACCCCGACCGCGCGGTTCGATCGTCGACCGGCCCGCATCCGCACCGGTGGCGTCATCGCGCGGATTCGCGCGGGGGATCCCCCGGCCGGCCGAACTCGTGGACCGGTTACGCCCGAACGGTCCCGTGCCGGAGGACCCCACCGAACGCCTCGTCGCATATGCGCCACTGGCGATGGCGGCGATGGTCGCGCTGATCGTGCTGGCCTTGATCGTGGCGCTGATCGTCGCCCTGATCGTCTGACCGGCTCAATCGATCCGACGGCGATGCGCCCAGCGGGTCAGCGCGTTGCGGTTCGACTGCTGAGTCTTGCGCAGCACGTTCGACGCATGGGTCTCCACGGTTTTGACCGAGATCACCAGTTCTTCGGCGATCTCCCGGTAGGTGTAGCCACGCGCGAGCAACCGCAGCACCTCGAGTTCCCGCGGGGTCAGCGAATCGAGTTCGGGGTCGAGGGGCGGTTCGGGTACGGCGGAACGGCCGGTGAACGAGTCGAGCACGAACCCCGCCAGCCGGGGACTGAACACTGCATCTCCACCGGCGACCCGACGCACCGCATCCGCCAGCTCCGTACCCGAAATCGTCTTCGTGACGTACCCGCGGGCGCCCGCCCGGATCACCGCAATCACATCTTCCGCGGCGTCGGACACGCTCAGCGCCAGGCACACCGGACCGTGCTCGATACGGCCGAGTACCGCGACTCCCCCACCGTCCGGCATGTGCACGTCAAGCAGGACGACGTCGGGGCGGGTCGTCCCGATCCCGGTGACCGCTTCTGTCACACCACCGGCTTCGCCCACGATCTCCATGTCCGGCTCACGCCCCAGTTCGGTGCGCACACCGGACCGGAACACAGCGTGGTCGTCGACGAGGAAAACACGAAACGACGGTGAGGCCGGGGTGGTGGTCGGGGCGTCGGGCGACGTCACAGCGTGTGCTCCTCGGGTCGGGGTCGGGCCTCCTGCCACTCTAGGTGGGTGTCGACCGGGTGCGCGCTGGAGTCCTCGGGCGCTTCGGTCTGCTGGGGTGCTTCGGTCTGCTGGGGTGCTTCGGTCGGCTGGGGTGCGCCGTCCGTGCCACCGAGGCGTGGCATGTGGATCCGGATCTCCGTGCCCTTGCCGAGCTCGGATTTCACGACGACCCGCCCACCGCGACGCTCGATCCGCGCGCGGCTCGACTTGGCCAGGCCCTGGCGGTCGTCCGGAACGAGAGCCTGGTCGAAACCGGAGCCGCGGTCGCGGACGAACACGCTGACCTGCTCCGGTTCGGCCTCGGCAAACAGATCGACACTGTCGACCCCGGCGTGTTTGGCGGCGTTGACGAGTGCCTCCCGCGCAGCCCCGAGCACCGCGGTGAACGATTCGGTGGGCAGATCGGCGTCGTCGGGAGCGACGTCACCGACGATCACGGGGGTGACCGACACACCGTGCTGATCTTCGACCTCACCGGCGATCGTCCGCAGGGCCTCGGCGAGACTCGTGTGCGGGCTTTCCCCGCCGCCGAACAGCCAGCGCCGCAACTCGCGTTCCTGGCTACGTGCCAGCCGCACCACCTCCGGCGCGTCACCGGCCTGCTTCTGAATGAGCGCGAGGGTCTGCAACACCGAATCGTGCAGGTGCGACGCGATCTCTTCGCGTTCTTCGTTGCGGACCCGAGCCGCGCGTTCCTGTTCGAGCGCCCGCCACATACGCACCCACAGCGGCACCGACAGCAGTCCGGCACCGATGAGGGTGACCACCACCGCCAGCAACGACGACCGTAGCGCCGCCACATCCACCTGGGCGAGGAACACGACGCCGAGACCGGTGACGACGAGGGTCAGACCACCGAGCACCCTGGCCCAGGTGAGTACCGTCGGATGTGCGGGCAGCCCGAGCGCCGAGCGGGGTCCGTCGGCGTCGAATTCCCGCCACACCAGGGCGGCACCGACCGCGACCACGATGATCGGCATGATCACCGAGGCCGCACCCCCACTGAACAACCAGGACAATCCCGCAGCCGATGCGAGGCCGATGACCGCAAGACCCAGCGCCCGGCGGCGTTCGGTGGGCGACGCCGGTTCGGTGTCCGAACCGAGTGGTACGAACGCCCACAGCAGACCGTAGGCGACGATGCCGAACCCGGCGAGCGCCGCGAGCACCGTGAACGCGACCCGCACCTTCATCACATCGACGCCCAGATGATCGGCGAGACCGCCTGCCACGCCGCCCACGACGCGACCCCCGACACGACGCTCGAGTCGGGGAACGAGCACGGGAAGATCTGCTACCGGCTGCACACCTTCGATACTGGCACGCAATCGACGCCTCCGGCATCGGGGACCGACCCTGATATGCCGGGCCAGGTGCGGGTCGTGAAGATCAGGGTTCGTCCCTGATGTGCCGCCGTCTCGACTTGGACAGGATGGAAGCCATGAACTCGCGCAGCTTCCCCGAGCAGCTTTCGGACATGTGGCGCACCCGACCGGTGCGGCTACCCGATCGTGGGCACGTCGCCGGTGTGTGTGCCGGGGTCGGCGTGCGCTACGGCGTCGATCCGGTGTTGATCCGGATCGCGTTCGTGGTGTCCACCCTCTTCGGCGGCGCGGGCATCATCGTGTACCTGGCGGCCTGGGTGCTGCTGGCACGGCACGGCGATTCGGCCTCCCCGGTCGAATCTCTCGTCGGGCGTGGCCACAGTGCCGATTCGAGCACCAAGGTGATCGTGTTGCTGGTGGCCCTGGCGGTCGCGGCGAGCGCCTTCGGCCCGATGGGTGCCGGCCTCGGCGGTTCCGGATTCGTGAGCTTGATGCTCATGCTCGGCGGGCTGTATCTGCTGTACCTGCGGCAGCCGACACCGCCGACGCTGCCGCCGCCCGCACCCGGCACCTTTCCCCAGAATCCGTTCACCCAGAATCCGTCCACCCAGAATCCGTTCGCCGATCTGTCGTTCCCGCCGACGGCTGCGATGTTCTCGCACGGTGCCGGACCGTTCCATGGACGGTGCACACCGTTCTCGCACGGCATGCAGGGACACGGCATGCAGGGACACGGCATGCGGGAAACGGCGGCCCCGATCGACCCGGACTCCTGGGCCAAGGCCACTCCTGCTGCTCCCGAATCTGCGGCATCCGCCGAGGCCACGACCTCCCCCGAGACCGACTCGGCGCCCGACCCGCTCGGTGCAACGGCAACACCGCCGTCGTGGGATCCGCTGGGTGTCGCACCGTTCGCGTGGGATCTTCCCGAGCCGACCCCGGTACGAACGCCCGAACCGGTGCGGAAGCAACCGCGGTCGCGGCTGACCACGACGATCCTGGGTTTGGCGGTGCTTGCCGCCGCCGCGGCAGGCGCGGTTGCCGCCGGCACCGGACTGGACTGGCTGACACCGGCCCGGATCGGCGCGATCGCCCTCGCCGTGATCGGCCTCGGTCTGCTGCTCGGCGCGTTCCTGCACCGCGGACACGGACTCTTGGTGGTGACCGGTCCGCTCATCGGATTCGTGGTACTGGCGTCGATGATCGGCCCGATCGACACCTCGCGGTGGGGTCAGCAGGAGCACTCTCCGGTCTCGGCGTCCGAACTGCAACCCGAATACGCCGTGCAGATGGGGAATCTCCGATTGGACCTGCGTAACCTGGCGCTCACCGAGGACCACACCGTCGCGATCGAAAACCGGTTCGGCAACGCGGAGATTCTCCTCCCGGAGAATCTGGACGTCGACATCGTCTGCACCGAACGGACCTTCGCCCCGTGCCCCGCGCCGGGTATCGACGGTGGAGTCGACGGTCGCGGCGGCCCCGTCCTGACGCTCGACATCGATACCGCATTCGGAAACTCGGAGGTGAACCGTGGCTGATTTCGACACCGACCACGTCGGGAC
>NZ_JBAQXC010000007.1:0-6734 GCF_049299235.1 Rhodococcus sp. (in: high G+C Gram-positive bacteria)
GGGATTCGCTGCTGCGCCGGTGCCCGTCCGCTCTCGTCACGATCCCGGCCGCACTCGACGGCGCTGCCCTGCGTTCCGGGGTCGCGGCGGCGCGGCGCGTCGTCGGCCTGCTGGACGGGCGCAGCGAGAGCCCCGGCGAATCTCTGGGCCGACTCCGCCTCCGCTCGGCGGGCATCCCGGACCCGAGCCTGCAACGCGAGTTGTTCACGCCCGACGGCGTGTTCGTCGCGCGCGTCGACTTCTTCTGGGAGGAACTCGGGATCGTCGGCGAATTCGACGGCATGGGCAAATACGGCGCGGGCGATCCCACGTCGACGGCGGAGACCGTGCGGCGCGAGAAGCTACGGGAGGACGCGATCCGCGACCTCGGGTTCGAGGTCGTGCGGTGGACGTGGCCGGAGTTGTTCCGCTTCGACGTCGTCGCGGATCGTTTCGCGCGGGCCGTCGACCGTGCCCGCCACCCACAACCGCCGACGACGAGGACAGCCGCGCGGTGCCGGCCGCGCGGTGCTGTCTATCCGGTGCGCGGATGAATCAGATGTCGGCGAGCACACCCTCCGCGCTGCGCACCGCTACCGCTGCCGCCCGCGCAGTGAACGGGTCCAGCAGCGGGTGCTCGGCCCGGGCGCGCCACACGCGCACCGCCGCGACACCCGCGGCCCGGACCTGCGGCGTGGGCGCGTCGTCGGGCAGCCCAAGTCGCTGCCGCGCCCCGATCCCGAAACCACCGACGAGGCGCTGTAGTTCGAGGGATTCGTCGACCCCGAGTTCGACGGGATGCGAGCGCAACCGGCCGAGCAGGCGCAGTTCGGCGAATCCGTGGCCGTCCGCGAGTTCCCGCTGCACCGACGCCAGCAGACGACGATCACCACACGCGCGCAGTACCCGCCGGAGGGCGAGCAACGCCGAATGAGTTTTGAGTTGCTCGGCGCGCCGGCCGAACTGGACGTCGATGACCTGCCGCAGTTCGTCGAGCCCACTGCGCGCGAGCAGTTCCGCGGCGAGCGTCGGAGAGTCGCGCACACCGAGTTGCACGAGTGCGACGGCCATCCGAATCCCGAAGAGCCCGAACCGGTCCGCCAGTTGTGCACGCAATTCCGGGTCGACGGGCAGCGGCATGTCCGGCCGCGCGAACCGGTCGACGGACAGCATCGCGGCCTGCAGTTCCGCAGCAGGCAGCGCGGCAAGCGCCTCGAACGCGGCGAACTCGCGCTGACGCAGAGTCCGTGCGGCGAGTGCAAGCAACCCCGCGACCGGGACGACCGCCTGACACAGTCCGGTGCGTTCGAGTTCGCCGGAGAATCGAGAGGCGACGTCCTTGGCCGACATCATCGCGTCGGCGCGGCCCGCACCGATCTCGTCGGCCCGCGAAACGACGCCGATCACACCGAGCGGACCGGAGTCGCCTCCGACGTGGCGGCCGATACGTTCGAGGAATTGAACGTCGGCCGCACCGAGTGTACGCATCAGGTAGACGACCGCGTCGGCGCCGGATGCCGCGTCGTCGGGCGTGAGCAAATTCAGGGTTCGAGCCGAAACATCTTGGGAGAGAGATGAAGTACCCGGTGTGTCGATGATCGTGGTCTGCCGGAGCGCCCGCGCGGGCCACTCGACGTCGATGCCGTCGATGCGATCGGCGGTCAACTCCCCCAGGTCGAACGTGAGCCTGCCGCGCCGACGCTGGACCGGAACGGGCAGCGACCGGCCGCCGCCGTATCTGGCGGTGACCGCGGGAGTGGCCCCGTCGCGGTACCAGGTGACGACGCGGGTGCACTCGGTCGCATCGGTGGGCGCGATGTCCTGCCCGACCAGGGCGTTGAGCAGAGTGGACTTGCCTGCCTTGAGCGAGCCGGCCAGTGCCACCCGCAGTGGTTGCGCCAGCCGGGCCTCACATTCCGCGAGTTGCCGCGCGATCCGCGGATCGTGCCCGTATGCCGCCCGCGCCTCCGCGATCAACTGTCCAGCGTTCACGGTCGCACTCCCGCCAGTTCACGTGCCCGCTCACGCAGGGCGACAAGTGTTTTCAGTTTCTCTTCGAGTTCATCCGCGCGCTGGTGCCGCTGTTGCTGTTCCAGCGCCGCAGCCTCCTGCACAGCCCGCAAGGACTCCGAGACCGACCGCAATGTCTGATCCGCGAGTTCGGTGAAATGGTCGCGCAATTGCCGCTGGATCGACCGCAGCCGATCCTTCGATTCCTTGCCGACCTGAAACCCGACGTCGTCGGTGAAACGCCGGATCGCGGTCTTCGCGTCGACCCGTCGTTTCGCGACGCGGGCCTGCTTGTCGTCGCGATACGCCTTGGTGCCGAGCACGACACCGGCGCCGATCGAAACCGGATTGATCAGGGCCATGCCCATGAGCGTGGTGACGAGCCCGAACATGAGGACACCACCGTACGACCCCTTCATCCCGACCAGCATCTTCTGGCCCGCACCGATCCGGCCCGGGTCGAGAACCTCGAGAGGATCGACCGGTTCGAACAGCGAGTCGAGGTCGGCGAGCCGCAGGTGTGGCAGACGGTTCGCACCGTCCGCGGCGAACAGGTCTGCGACAGTGGCGGCGAGTGCGGTGGATCGTTCGTGCGCCCACACGAAGTTGTCTCCGACCGACTCCGCGACCTGTTCGGCGAGCCATCCACCCAGACGCGGCCACTGTGCGCCCGGGTCGCATGCGTCGACCTCGGACTCGGCGGCGCGGGTGACATGCCGCAACCTGTCCCGCAGGTTATGATCGATGTCGGCGGCCAGATCGGTGATGCCGTCGGCGAGCGTCTGCTGCCAGCGCGCCGCGCGGGCGCGCAGCGCCTCGGCCGCGTTCCTGGCTCGGACCAGGTCCGCGACGGCGGCCGCTCCGGCATCCGGGTCGCGCAGAGCCGCGAGCTCCCCGGCGACCCCCAGTGCGACGTGATCGACGACGACCGCGACCTCGTGTGCGACAGTGTGCCGGTCGTCGTCGGTGGCACGAGCCACGACCCGCTCACGCAGATGGTCGTAGACGGCAGCGAATCCCGACTCCTGGTGCAGCGACTCGTCGTCGAGTTGCAGGGCGTGCTCGCGCAGCAGCGACGAGACGGGCAGCAGCGGAACGTCGAGGTCGGCGTGTTGCAGATGACCACGGTCGGCGTCGACGATCGCCCGCCAGTGCGGATACAGATCGGTCTTGGTGACGAGCAC
Organism: Rhodococcus sp. (in: high G+C Gram-positive bacteria); assembly: GCF_049299235.1. Classification (GTDB taxonomy): domain Bacteria; phylum Actinomycetota; class Actinomycetes; order Mycobacteriales; family Mycobacteriaceae; genus Rhodococcus. The sequence continues at coordinate 3,174 of NZ_JBAQXC010000007.1, forward strand.
CGCGACCGCTGGGCACAGCATCCGGACCTGCCGCAGGAAGCTCAGCTCCGGCGCGGTGAATTCCTGGCTCGCGTCGGACACCACGAACACGGCGTCGGCGGACGACAGCAGCGTGAGTGTCGCGGACGTGTGCGGATTGGTGTGCCCGCCCACGCCAGGAGTGTCGACGAAGACGAGTCCGTCGGCGAGAAGTGGGCTCGGCACATTCACCTCGAGCTGGCGGATCTCGCGGTCGCCCGGGTGGCGACTGCGCGGACCGACCCCGCGCAATTCGGTGAGGGGAACAGGTAGTCGCTCCGGTTCGGCACCGGTGTCGGCAACGACCAGTTCGGCGGAGGCCTCGGCTGCGTATTGCACGAGGGTCGGCACGGCGGTGGTCTCGTCGTCGCCCACCGAGCACACGTCGAGCCCGAGCAGCGAGTTCACGAAACGGCTCTTGCCCTGACCCAGCAACCCCACCACGACGACACGCAGCCGTGGGTCGAGCACCCGTGTGCGGGTCGCGGCGAGCCTGGCGGCGAGATCACCGCGACCGGCGGCCCGGGTGTATTCGGTGGCGTCGTCGACGAGTTCGGCGAGCGCGGCGCGGCGCGGCGCTGGGTGGACCGGTGTGTTCTGCATGGTGCTGCGACGGCTCGCCTTCTGTCGTGGACTGTGGAGATTACGGCGACCGGATCAGTTCGGGAAGTCGATGCCGGTGATGTCGGAAACATCGGTGATGCCGGTGGTGTCGGGGCCGACGTTGCTCGATCCGCCGACGAACAGCCCGTCCCCGCCGACCGAGGAGTCGAACAGGCCACCGCTGCCGGCGGCAGCATCGAACAGGCCACCGCTGCCGGCGGCGTTTCCGAACAGGCCGCCCGGGTCGAGCGACGACCACACATCCGTCGCCCCGTGGAGGTCGCCGGACAGCGACGCCCCGAGGTCCGCGGCGCCCTGCAGTCCCGCGGCAGCGTCCGCGTCGAGTCCGGCACCGGACACACCACCGGTGAGCTGACCACCCGCCTGTGCGGCGGTATCGACTGCCGCACCGACATCGCCCACGAGCCCGGCCGTCACGTCCACGCCTGCTGCTGCCCCAACACCGATCGCGCTCTCGAGTTGCGCGCCGAGATCGCCACCGACCTGCAGCACCGAACCGGTCGCGGCCGACAGATCCGCACCGGCACCCAGATCGGCGTCCAGATCGGCATCGACACCTGCCCCGAGGTCGAGCGCGGAGTCGACGGCACCGCCGAGCGAACCACCCAGTTCTGTCCCGGTCCCGAGCGCACCTGCCAGCGCAGTACCGACTGCGACGCCGAGGTCGGCGCCGGCACCGACCTCCGCGTCGACCGTGGTGGAGAAGTCGCCACCTGCGGACAGGGCGGCGTCGAGTGCGACGCCCAGGTGTGCGGCGGCACTCGGGTCGAGTCCCAGCCCGCCGGCCAGCGCACCCGAGACCGCTGCACCGAGGTCGGTCGCGGCCGATCCGTCGAGGCCGAGCGTCGCGTCGAGGACAGATCCGACGGCACCATCAAGAGCAGCGCCGGCCGCGCCGCCCGCCTGCAGGGCCGCTCCGAGCGATGCGGCCAGATCGGACGCGGCACCGATGGTGAGACCGGTATCGACGTGCAGATCACCGCTCGCTCCGGCTTCGGCGCCGGACGCCGGATCACCACCGAGACCCAAGCCCCCGCCCAGGCCCAGGCCGCCACCCAAACCGCCACCGACACCCAGACCGCCACTCAGGCCGAGTCCGGCGGAGGCACTTCCGGCGATCGTGCCTGCACCGCCGAGCGCGGCGGTCACGTCGAGCGCGGAACCCGCGAACAGGCCGGTGTCGGCGACCAGCGGCGCGACCGCGACGATGTCGGCGTGGCACACGTCGGTCAGTCCGGCCTCGGCAAGCACCAGATCGGGATTCTCGCAGTAGCGGGCCAGTGCGTCCTCGTCGCGGAACAGGGCGAGGATGAAGTCGAGCACAGCGTTGGACATCGCACACTCCTATGGTGTTCGGGTTGCCGGGTGTTTCGGGCTGACGTCGACGTTAGGAAGCCCCGGTCCCCGCGACCAAGGGGATCAGCGCCCCCATCTGCCGGCGCCGGTGCGTTAGGGGGTGCGTGGCCGCTAGGGAGTTGTGCCCATCGCCCGGGAGCGCGCTAACGGAATGCGTGGGCGAAGCGACATATCGGTTCGACACGGCGGAGTCGACCCGCCACGAAGCAGGACGGGAGGCACCGATGCCGGCAGGACTGGGCGTCACCATCGGATCGGCGAACGCGGTGGCTGTTACCACCATGCGCGACCGACCCGACAACCCGACGGTCCTGCGCCGCGCCGCAACCGTGCGACTGCACGACGACAACACCACGCGACTGCATGAGGACAGCACAGCGGAGTTGGGCAACGGCACCGGACGCAGCGGCTTCACCGGCTTCGTCGACCGTGTCGGCGACCCGGTCGGCATCCTGTCCGCCGACGGCACCTCCTGGTCGGGTGAGGACCTCACCGCGACCGCGGTGTCCTGCCTGGTGCATGCGTCTTTGCCGCATGCCGCCGTGACGGTGACCCGTCCCGCCACCTGGCCGGAGCACTCGGTCGATGCTCTGCGCGGCGCGCTCGACCGCATCGGCCTGCGCGAGGCGATGCTGATGCCCGAACCGGTGGCGGCGGTGCACTGGCTCGACGCGGTGCACGGTCCGCTGGGCGACGGGATCGTCGTGGTCTACGACCTGGGCGCGAGTTCGCTCGATGTGGCGGTGCTTCGTACCGGCGCCGAACCGGAGATGCTGGGCCGTCCACTGTCGAGCGTCGAACTGAGCGGCGACATGCTCGATCACCTCGTGACCACGCATGTGCTCGATGCCGTCGGTGACGCCACCGGCAATCTCGACGTGTTCGATCCGGTTGTTGTCGATGCGCTGGCCGAACTGCGGGCCCGGTGCCGCGCCGCGAAGGAGGAGTTGTCGGCGGATACCGAGGTCGTCGTTGCGGTCGAGTTGCCGGGGGTCCGTCGCGATGTGCGACTGGTGCGGGACGAGGTCGAGGATCTCGCGCGGGGGCCGGTGCGCGACTCGCTGGCGCTGATCTCCGAAGCGTTGCGCACCGCCGACATCGACCCGTCCGACGTGAGCCGGGTCCTGCTTGTCGGCGGTGGATCGTCCATTCCGATTGTCGCCGAATCCATTTCATTTTGTCTTGGCCTTCCGGTGACGGCGTCGGCGCACCCGGCAGACACGGCCGCGACAGGCGCGGGCATCGTTTCGGTGCGCTCGCTCACGGCCCCGGGTGCTGTGGTCACTGCACCCGATCCAACCCTGCCCGTCGAGGACGCGATCACCACGGAACTGTCTGTGGTGCCACCGCCACCCGGTGACCGGGCGGCGTTCGCGGTGGGCGAACCCGTCGAGCCACAGCGTTCCAAGGCCCGTAAGTTCACGCTGATCGGTGCGGCCGCCGTCGCGATCGTGATCGTCACCGGCGGTGGACTCGCCGTCGGCACGCTGACGACGAGCGCCGGAGCCGAATCCACCCGCTCGTCGACCGTGGTCACTCCCAGCGCGCCGACGACCGCCGGAG
>NZ_JBAQXC010000008.1:0-8943 GCF_049299235.1 Rhodococcus sp. (in: high G+C Gram-positive bacteria)
CGCTCGGTGAAGAACCGCAGCATCGTGTCGTGGTCGTAGCCCGACTCGTAGCCGAACTGCTCGGTCGCGTCGACCCGGAAGTACACGTCGGGGTACTGCTCGTCGTCGACGACATACGCGGCACCGGACGCGACGAGTTTCTCGACGAGTTCGACGACCTCGCCGACCGATTCGACGGCGCCGATGTAGTCGCGGGGAGGCAGCACCCGCAGCGCTTCCATGTCCTCACGGAACAGGGCGGTCTCGCGCATGCCGAGGACCACCCAGTCTTCACCGTCCCGGTTCGCGCGGTCGAACAGTGGGTCGTCGACATCGGTGACGTTCTGCACGTAGTGCACATCGTGGCCGGCGTCCCGCCAGATCCGGTTCACCAGATCGAAAGCGAGATAGGTGGCGGCGTGCCCGAGGTGCGTCGCGTCGTACGGGGTGATACCGCAGACGTACATGGTGGCCGTGGCCCCCGGGGTGACGGGGCGGACCGCCCGGTCGGCGGTGTCGTACAACCGCAGTGGAGGCCCCTGACCGGGGACGGACGGAAGCGCGATATCGGACCAAGACTGCATGGGACGAGCCTAGTGGAGAGCAACGAGCGCACCGGATCGAGGCCGGTCACCGGTACGAACGCGGGTCACAGCGGGAATGCGGGCACGGTCAGAATGCGGGCCACGGGATGCGGCGGTCCCCGATCGGCTTCGGCATCACCGGGCGAGCCAGCAGCGCAGTGATCCGGGCGCGCAACGCGGCAACCTCGGCGCCGGTGATGTAGGCGCGCAGTTCGTTGCCGAATTCGCCGTCGAGCCGCCCGGCGAGTTTCTCGAGGTCGGTGAGCAGATCCGGGTGCACGGTACGCCCCGCCCAACCCCACAGCACGGTGCGCAACTTGTTGTCCTGATGCAGACAAATACCGTGGTCGACGCCGTACACGCTACCGTCGAGCCCTTCGAGGGCGTGCCCGCCCTTCCGGTCGGCGTTGTTGAGGATCACATCGAGCACCGCCATGCGGTTCAACCGCGGATTGTCGGCGTGGACGAGTACCACCTCGGCGCCGTCGTAGTCGCGGGCCCGCAGGATCGGCAGGAAACCGGTGGGAACAGCATCGGCCGGGCACAGGTCGACCAGATCGACACGGCCGTCGAGGGCCTGCTCGGGATCGGGGGTGTCGATCCACTGCTGCACCATGCCGGTGCCGAATGGGCCGTCGCGCAACACCGTCACCGGGATGACACTCCAGCCGAGCGCCTCACAGATCAGATACGACGCGACCTCCCGGCCGGCGAGGGTGCCGTCGGGGAAATCCCACAGCGGCTGCTCACCGCGCACCGGTTTGTAGACGCAGCGCACCACGGTGTCGTCGAGCGTCGCGTCGCACACGAGGGTCGCGTTGCTCGCGTGTACGACACGGCCGACGACGGTGAGGTCGCCGCCGCGCAGCACGTCACGAACGTCCGGGGTGCTCACCGGGTCAGGACTCCTCACCGAACCAGGTGGCCGGATCGAAACCGGGGGTACGCAGGTAGCCGTTGGTGCGGATGCACACGTGCCCACCGCCGTCGATGGGTTCGCCGCACAACGGGCACGGGGTACGGCCGGCCGACACCACCATCTCGGAGCGGGCCGCGAACTCGAGGGCCTGTTCGGGGGTGAGGAACACGCGCACCGCGTCGGGTCCGTCCTCGGTGTCGTCGAGCACCACCGACTCGTCGAGTTCGGTGTCGGTGACCGCAAGAAGTTCGACGACGACGGCGCTGCTGTCCGCGTCCCAGCCCAACCCCATCGTGCCGACCCGGAACTCCGCGTCGATGGGGGTGATCAGCGGGCTGATGTCGACGTCGGGATCTTCGGGCAGGTCGGTGCCGAAACGGCGGTGGACCTCTTCGAGCAGCAGACCCATGCGATCGGCGAGGATCTTGACCTGCTGTTTTTCGAGCGTGACGCTCACCACGCGGGAGTCGTGCACGGCCTGCAGGTAGAACACCCGGTCGCCGGGTTCACCGACGGTGCCGGCGACGAATCTGTCCGGGGTCCGGAATACGTGTATCGCGCGGGCCATCGCACCTCCTCGAGTCGAATGTTTCGAAACTGCGGAACTTCGAACGTGCGAACACTGCCATTATCCGCCGGAGGTTGCCGCGGCCGGGGGTCCTGTCGTCGCGGCGACCTCACCGCCGGGCACCGAGGCCGCGGGGGCGGCGAGGCCGGCCAGATCGGACCCGGTGTCGTTGACGCGCAGCACGAACGGGCGGGTCTGGGTGTATCGGACGACGCTGAGCGAGGCCGGTTCCGCGACGATCCGCTGGAACCCGTCCAGATGCGTGGCGAGTGCGTCGGCGAGCACCGACTTGATGACGTCACCGTGACTGCACGCCACCCACACCACATCGCGGCCGTGCCGTTCGGTGAGGCGGGTGTCGTGTTCACGGATCGCCGCGACCGCCCGTGCTTGCACCTGCGCCAGCCCCTCGCCGCCGGGGAACACCGCTGCCGAGGCGTGCTGCTGCACCACCTTCCACAACGGTTCGCGCACCAGATCCGACAGGGCCCGGCCGGTCCACTGCCCGTAGTCGACCTCGGCGAGCCGGTCGTCGACGACCGGCTCGAGTCCGCGGTCGGTGGCGAGCGGAGTCACCGTCTGTAGGCAGCGCAGCAGCGGCGAGTGCACGATCTCGGTGATCTCCAGGCCGGTCAGCCGGGCGATCAGACCCTTCGCCTGGATGTGGCCGAGTTCGTCGAGTTCGACGCCCGGGGAACGACCGGCCAGGACATGCGAGGTGTTGGCCGTCGAACGTCCGTGCCGCAGCAGGATCACCGTCATGGTTTCCACCATAGTGCGACCCCGATGCCGGGCCGGTCGGGCCGGGCGCGGTCAGGTCGCCGAGATCACGCCGGTGCCCAGGAGCGCGAGGACGAAGACACCGAGCAGGATGCGGTAGCCGACGAACCAGTACATCGAGTGGTTGCTGACGAACTTGAGCAGCCAGGCGATCGCGGCGTAGCCGACAGCGAACGCGATGACGGTGGCCACGAGAAGTTGCGGGCCGGACGCGTTGAGACCCTCCCCCGCCGGTTCGAATGCGTCGGGCAAGCTGAACAGCCCGGAGGCGAGGACCGCGGGAATGGCCAGCAGGAACGAGTAGCGGGCGGCGGCCTCACGGTTCAGGCCGAGGAACAGACCCGCCGAGATCGTGCCACCGGAACGGGACACACCGGGAATCAGAGCCAACGCCTGCGCGGAACCCATGATCAGGCCGTCACGCAGCGTCAATTGTTCGATTTCGCGCTTCTTCGGGCCGTAGTACTCGGCGGCGGCGATGACGGCGGAGAACACGATGAGCATGGTCGCCACCAGCCACAGGTTGCGGGCGACGGTGCGTACCTCGTCCTTGAGCAGCAAACCGAGGATGCCGATGGGGATGGTGCCGAGCAGCACGTACCAACCCATCTTGTAGTCGTGGTTGTCGCGCTGCTGCTTGTCGAACAGGCCGCGGAACCAGGCGACGAGGATCCGCCAGATGTCGCGGGCGAAGAACACCAACACGGCAGCTTCGGTACCGAGCTGGGTGACAGCGGTGAACGAGGCGCCGGCGTCGTCTCCGAAGAACACCTCGGAGACGATCCGCAGGTGCCCCGACGACGACACCGGCAGGAATTCGGTCAGGCCCTGGACGATGCCGAGCACGATCGCCTGCAGCCAGGTCATGGACTCGCCGATCATGCGGCGACCTCCACTCGGATGTGACTGCAGGGACGCGGGGTGCGGTCGAATCTCACTCGGGGCACAGTACGCGGCGCGTCTGAACACTTTCCGGGGCGCCGCGGCCTAGGGTTCTGTGCCAGGGCGCGGTGTCGCGGTGACGGACGGGCGACCCGATCGGACGGTCACGAAACGCGGGCGGTTATGGAACAGAGAACGGTGGGGGCGAGCGGACTGCGGGTCTCGCGGCTCGGCTTGGGCACCCTGACATGGGGTCGCGGCACCGACGGCGACGAAGCTGCCGCCCAGTTGACGGCGTTCGTCGACGCCGGCGGCACGCTCGTCGACACGTCTTGTGCGTACGGCGACGGAATGTCACAGCGGATCCTCGCCGAGTTGCTCGACGACGTGGTGCCGCGCGATCAGCTCGTGTTGTCGGGCAGTTCCGGGATCGACACCACCAAACTCGGCGATGGCCGCGTCGATTGTTCGCGCGGCGGGCTGCTGACCCAACTCGATGCGACCCTGCGGGAACTCGGCACCGACCATCTCGATGTGTGGCAGGTCGCCACGTGGGATCCGCAGACACCGGCCGACGAGGTCGCGGCGGCCCTCGACTATGCGGTCACCAGCGGGCGGGTGCGCTATGTGGGGGTGCGCGGTTATCTGGGGTGGCAGCTCGCGACCGCGGCGGCCGCGGCGACGCGGGGCGCACGCCTGGTGAGCACCCAGGTCGAGTACTCGTTGTTGGCGCGAGGTGTCGAAGAAGAACTGTTCCCGGCCGCGATGTACCACGGGGCGGGAGTGTTCGCGGCGGTACCGCTGGCCGGTGGTGTCCTCACCGGCAAGTACCGCAGCGGTATACCTGCCGATTCCCGCGGTGCCGACGAAGTGCATGCGGAGGAAGTTCGTCACTATCTGACGGAATCCGCGGTGCGGGTGGTCGATGCGGTGGTCACCGCCGCGGACGGGCTCGGCACCTCCCCGCTGGCCGTGGCGTTGGCGTGGGTGCGCGACCGCCCGGGTGTGGCATCGACGCTGGTAGGTGCCCGGGACCTGGCACAACTCACCGGCGTGCTCGTCGCGGAGGAGTTGGAATTGCCCGCGGCGATCGCGGCCGCGCTCGACGATGTGAGCGCCTGATCCGGAACCGGTAGCGCGGAACCTCCCTCGCGCACCGCCGAAAAGTTAGGATAGCCTGCTCGGTAGGTTCGGGTTGGCTACAGCAGGGAGTGCAGATGACCGCCACAGACGTCGCCGGGTTCGCCGAGCGCATCAAAACCGGCACCGCCGCGGAACACAACGACACCGAGAACTCGCAGTTCGTCACCGAACTGCTCGACGGTCAACTCAACACCGCCGGGTACGCCGCGCTCCTCGCCCAGTCCTGGTACATCTACGAGGCACTCGAACGCATCGGCCGCGACTATGCCGACGACGCGATCGTCGGGCCGTTCCTCGCCGACGAACTGTTGCGCACCGCGGCACTCGAAGCGGACCTGCAGTTCCTGCTCGGCGACGACTGGCGCGCGACCACGACACCGCTGCCTGCGACCGTCCGGTATGTGCAGCGTCTCGAAGAGGTCGCCGCGACCTCCCCCGAGGCCTACCTGGCGCACCATTACCTGCGCTACCTGGGCGACCTGTCCGGCGGGCAGATCATCCGCCGCATGCTCGAACGTGCCTACGGTTACGAACGCGATGGACTGCGCTTCTACACGTTCGACGGCATCCCGAAAACGAAACCGTTCAAAGACGCGTACCGCGCGAAGCTCGACGCCGCACCCCTGGACGAGGCGCAGCAGCAGGCCGTGATCGACGAGGCGAACCTGGTATTCGGACTCAACCGTGGCCTGTTCACCGAACTCGGCAACGACCTGCACAACTTCCGGGTGGCTTCGCCGCAATCATGAGCCGATTCCGTCGTCGTATTCTGTCCGTCTTCCTTCCCGTGGCGACCGTGCTCGCCGTCGCCGGATGCAGTGCCGCCGACGACGGCGGTTCGGCGACCACCACCGGGGCACGCACCGCGGTGGTCGCCGATCGTGATCCGCGGCCGATCACCGAGAACCCGGTGCCGAACCTGCCTGCGACGGTCCGAAGTTTCGACGGTGTCGATGTCACGGTCACCGACGTGTCGCGGATCGTCACCGCGGACCGGTCGGGCACCCTCGCCCAGACGGTGTTCTCCCTGGGTCTCGGCGACAATCTGGTGGGCCGGTCGGCAGCGAGCTTCCCTGCGTCGGAGCACCTGCCGAATGTCACCCCGGGCGGGCACGGACTGAACGCCGAGGCGATTCTGGCGTTGAATCCGACGGTGGTGCTGACCGACACGTCGGTCGGGCCGCTGGCGGTGCAGGAACAGTTGCGCAACACCGGTATTCCGGTGGTGTTCGTGGATCCGGCCCGCACCCTCGGCACAGTCGATTCCGGTATCGACGCGGTCGCGGCGGCGCTCGGTGTTCCCGAGCAGGGGACGGCCCTGGTGCAGCGCACGAACGAGGAGATCGCCGCGGCGACCGCCGCGATCCCCACGGAGCATCCCGAACCGACGGTGGCGTTCCTGTATCTGCGCGGATCGGCGATCAAAATGCTCGGTGGTCCAGGTTCCGGTGCCGACGCACTGATCGGTGCGCTCGGCGGCAAGGATGCGGGCACGGTCGCCGGGCTCACCGCCGAATTCACCCCGATCACCAGCGAGGCGATGATCGCCGCCGCCCCGGACGTGATCCTGATCATGACGCACAGTCTCGACTCGGTCGGTGGTCCGGCAGGTCTCGCGGAACTCCCCGGCGTCGCGCAGACACCCGCCGGAAAGAACGGCAGCATCGTCGACATGGACGATTCGGTGTTGCTGAGCTTCGGCCCGGACACCGGCAAGGTTCTCGCCGCACTCTCGGACGCGCTGTACCCGCAGGCACAGGAATGACCGCGGTCACCGACAGTACGGCCACACCCGGCAGCACGAAAGAAGCAGGTGCGCGGCGCACCACCCTGGTGTTCGTCGGGTTGGCCGTGGTGCTGGTGGTGTTGGCGTTGGTGTCCGCGTGTCTCGGGCAGGTGCCGACCTCCCCCGCGGAAGTCATCGGTAGTCTGCTGCACCGTGTCGGCCTGGACCTCGGGCCGATGCCGGCGCACCCGGCCGGTGACGTCACGCTGTGGCAGGTGCGGTTTCCGCGGGTCGTGCTGGCGATGCTCGTCGGTGCCGCCCTCGGCTGCGCCGGCGCACTGCTACAGGGGGTCTTCGCCAATCCACTCGCCGAACCCGGCGTCATCGGTGTCTCCGCCGGTGCGGCGGTCGGGGCGTCCCTGGTGATCGTGCTCGGCGGCGCGTTCACCGCCGGCTGGGCGCTCGCCGGCGCGGCATTCGTCGCGGGGCTGATCACCACGGCACTGGTATACGGACTGTCCCGCGCCAACGGCCGCACCGAAGTCGTCACCGTCATCCTCACCGGTGTCGCCGTCAACGCCGTCGCCGGTGGTCTGATCGCGCTGTTCACGTTCGTCGCCAACCCGGCGGCCCGCGACCAGATCGTGTTCTGGCAACTCGGCAGTCTCGGCGGCGCCACCTGGGAGATCGTGTCGGTGGTCGCGCCGCTCACGCTGGCCGGTGTCGCCGCGGCGATCCTGCTGGCCCCGAAACTGGATCTGCTGTCCCTCGGTGAATCCGTGGCACGACATCTGGGTGTCGATGTGGAACGGTTGCGGCAGGTGGCGATCGTGATCGTCGCGGTCCTGGTGTCCGCGGGGGTCGCATTCACCGGCATTGTCCTGTTCGTGGGTCTGGTGGTGCCGCATCTGATGCGGATGGCGGTCGGCCCGGCCCATCGGCGGCTGATCTGCGCGAGTGCGTTGTGTGGCGCGGCCACCCTGCTCGCCGCCGATCTCGGGGCCCGCACCCTGGTTCCGAACGCGGATCTGCCGCTCGGCATGCTCACCGCACTGGTCGGTGGCCCCGTGTTCTTCTGGATGCTGCGCCGTACCCGCGCGAGCCAGGGCGGGTGGGCATGAGCCGTCCACGTCTGTTCGGCCGGTGGCGCGACGACCGACAGGTCCCGGAGCGGTCCGGTCCGGGTGCGGTGACGATGCGCGCGACCGGGGTGGGACTGCACCGGGGTGACCGGCAGATCCTGCACGACGTCGACCTCGACGTGCGGGTCGGTGAAGTGCTCGCCCTCGTCGGACCGAACGGGGCAGGTAAGTCGACACTGCTGGCCGCGCTCACCGGCGATCATCCGATCTCGACCGGCCGCGTCGACATCGACGGCCGGCCGCTCGACGACTGGGCGCCGGTGGCGTTGGCCCGGCGCCGCGCAGTGCTCCCCCAACAACACACGGTCGGTTTCCCGTTCACCGCCGGTGAGGTGGTGCGGATGGGTCGGGCGGCGTGGGCACGCACCGCACAGCAGGACGACGACACGCTCGTCGCCGCCGCCCTGACCGAATGCGATGTGACGCATCTGCGGGACCGCCCGTTCCCGGCACTGTCCGGTGGTGAACGTGCCCGGGTCGCATTGGCTCGGGTGCTCGCGCAGAACGCCGAAACCTTGTTGCTCGACGAACCGACCGCCGCGCTCGACCTCGGGCATCAGGAAGCGGTCATGCAGGTGGTGCGGGCCCGCGCCGACCGCGGATATGCCGTCGTCGTGGTGCTGCACGATCTGGGATTGGCCGCCGCCTACGCCGACCGGGTGTGTGTGCTCGAACACGGACGGGTCGTCGCGGACGGCCCGGCCGACGACGTGCTCACCGAAGAACTACTGAGCCGCGTCTACGCGTATCCGGTGCAGGTGCGGACCGACCCGACGACGGGCACTCCCCTGGTGCTGCCACGGCGGGACCGGCCGGGACCGTCGATCGCGGCCACCGGCTGAACCCGATTCAGGTTGCCCGATTCACGTTGCCCGAGTCACATTCGTCCGGTGCGGCACGAGGCGGCGTCGATGCTCGCGCGCCGATCAGGAACACTGGAACGAAGCGCGTCGCCTGTCGGGCGGCGCGCGTCCGATCGACGGTGTCAGCGAGGAGCAACATGATGGGTAGACCGGCAGTGCGTGCGACCGCGGTGGCGGTGGGACTTGCGGTCGCGCTGGTCGCCGGCTGCTCCTCCGACACCGAAACGGATAATTTGCCGACCCGTGAGCCCGCCGTCCCGATGGTCTCCCCGGTACCCGCCACCGCACCGGCGGGCACCGTGCAACAAATCGGCACCGGCGTCGACGCGCTGGCCCAGGCTCCGGGTACCGACGTCG
>NZ_JBAQXC010000009.1:0-6465 GCF_049299235.1 Rhodococcus sp. (in: high G+C Gram-positive bacteria)
GGCCAAGGCGGCGGCGGAGCGATCGCTGACGGCAGCGAACGCGGCAGTCGCCCGACTGCGGAACGAGCGCAGCGGTGGCGACGTCGAGCGCAGCGGGCGCATGCGCGACTGACGGATCGGGTAGCGCTTTTCGGTCCGACGACGCCCGCCACGCTGCGTGCATCGACGTCGTGGTTCATCGGCCGTCGAAACATCGTGTCGCACAGCACAATCTGTCATCCGTTCGAACTACATGCGTCGCGGATGTGTCCGGCATTACACCATGATCTTGGAACCGGAGCTGCAATCCGCCTACCTGGGCAAGTCGGTGAGCCCGTGCGCGCTGATGGGCCGCCGACGCCGTGGCGGCGGCACCCGTTCACGCGATTCTCGTGTGAATCTCGGTAACAGCCAGCAAACTTGGCTCGATCTCATCCAGCGTAAGGGTGGGAACTGGTGACGGGGTCGCAGCGATGGCACGTCGAGGGGTGGAGACGATGACTCCGGAAACCGAGCACATGGCTGGACAGTGCCGAAGTGGTGCACATGATCAGCGCGACCGCGCACACGAGCAGGACACGGTCGAGGCAGTGGTGAGCGAGCGATGGAAGTGGCAGCGCGCCTACGTGAGCCGGCTGCGGTGGACGGACGCGGTGGTGGTTGTTCTGGCTGTCGCACTGGCACAGCAGATTCGATTCGGCGGTGTCGCCGAGTCGGTGAGTGGGGCCGGCGTGCACTCGAGCTACACCGTCGTATCGGTCGGTCTCGTGGCGGCCTGGCTGGTGATGCTGGCCGGGTTCCGCACCCGATCGACGCGTGTCATCGGTAGTGGCACAGACGAATACCAGCGGATCATCTCGAGCACCCTGTGGTTGTTCGGTGGCATCGCGATCGTCTCGCTGTTGCTGCGGATGGATCTTGCTCGTGGCTACCTCGCGATTGCGCTGCCGATCGGTCTGCTGGCGTTGCTGCTGAGCCGCTGGCTGTGGCGAATCGCCTACGCGCGCCGAAGGAATCGCGGTGAAGCACGTACGTCGGTGCTGCTCGTCGGTGACGAGGCGACCGTCCGGGTGGTCGGCCACACGTTCGCCGAGCGCGCCGAACACGGACATCACATCGTGGGGGCATATGTGCCCGGCGGTGTGGCAGCCCCCGGTGCCGTGCTCGATGTCGACGGGCGTGCTGTGCCACTGTTCGGTGACGACACCGACGTTCTCACTGCGGTGCGCGCGAGCGGGGCGGACACCGTCGCGGTCACTGCGGCGCAGGCTCTCGGCCCCGACGGCATCCGCGACCTCATGTGGCAGCTCGAACAGCACGACGTGGATCTGCTTGTCTCGCCGGGGATCAGCGGGGTATCCGGTCCGCGGCTGAATGTCCGGCCGGTGGGCACGTTGCCGTTCGTCAGCGTGGAACGTCCCACTTATCACGGTGCGAAGCGCAGCGGCAAGCGTCTGTTCGATCTGACTTTCGCCGTCGCGATACTGCTGGTGCTGGCTCCGGTCCTCGTGTTCCTCGCCCTCGCGATCAAGATCGACAGCCGCGGCCCGGTCTTCTACCGGTCCGAACGGATCGGCTTGAACGGAACCCCGTTCGGCATGATCAAGTTCCGGTCGATGGTCGTCGATGCCGACCGGCATCTGGCAGAACTGACCGCCTGCAACGAGGGCGCCGGACCGCTGTTCAAGGTACGAAACGATCCCCGGGTCACCAGGGTCGGGCGAGTCATCCGCCGCTACAGCCTCGACGAGCTGCCGCAGTTCTTCAACGTGCTGGCCGGAGACATGAACGTCGTCGGACCTCGGCCGCCGCTGCGTCGCGAGGTGGAGACCTACGACGGTGTCGTCGCCCGGCGTCTGCTGGTTCGACCGGGAGTGACCGGGCTCTGGCAGGTCAGCGGCCGGTCGGACCTGTCGTGGGACGACGCCGTGCGACTGGACCTGTCGTATGTCGAAAACTGGTCGATGGTCAGTGATCTGGTGATCGTCGCCCGCACCGTCAAGGCTGTCGTGTCCGCCGACGGCGCGTACTGACGCGGCAGCGCAACGAGTTTCGAGAGACAATCATCATGTACCAGGACAATGCACCCATGCTGCTGCGTGGACTCGTCCGGCACTACGATTGGGGATCGCGAACGGCGCTGGCCGAACTCACCGGTCGGCCGGTGCCGACGCCCCTGCCGGAGGCCGAATTGTGGTTCGGCGCTCACCCCACCGGGTCGGCCACCTTCGCCGACGGAAGCACACTCGCCGACCACATCGGCGCCGATCCGCGGACATTGCTCGGTCCTGCTGCCGACCGCTACGGTGCGGCTCTCCCGTTGCTGCTCAAGGTACTGGCGGTCGATCGCGCCCTGTCGATCCAGGTTCATCCCGGAGCCGAGCAGGCGCGCACCGGGTTCGTTCGGGAGGACGCCGCAGGAGTGCCCTTCGATTCGCCGCATCGGACCTATCGTGACGACCGCCCCAAGCCCGAACTCGTGGTCGCCCTGACCGAATTTGATGCACTCGCGGGGTTCCGCGACGAGGCGGACGTCGTCGCACTGTTCGATGCGCTCGGACTGCCGGAATTCGAGGATGATCGCGCGCGATTCGCCTCCGGTGGGCCGGCCGCGCTGTTGGCGCGCTGGCTGACCCTCGGTGCGCCGGAACTCACCCGGCTCCTGAACGCTCTCGTCGACGGTTGTCACCGTCTCGTGTCCGCCGGTTCGGGATTCGCCGGTGCCGGATTCGTGTCGGACGCCGCGACGATCGTCCGGTTGGCAGCGCAATACCCCGGTGATGCAGGGGTTCTCGTCGCGCTGTTGTTGCAGCACACCCGGCTTGCGCCCGGGGCGGGACTGTTTCTCGACGCCGGCGTGCCGCACGCGTACCTCCGCGGTGTCGCTGTCGAGGTGATGACGAACTCCGACAATGTGATCCGCGGCGGATTGACGACCAAACACGTCGATGTACCGGAATTGCTACGGATCACCCGATTCGGCACCGGTCCCGTTCCGATCGTCAATCCGGTTCCGGATCCGGACACCGACCGGGTACTGACCTATCCGACTCCGAATCCCGATTTCTCTTTGGCACGAATCGAACTCGGCGATGCGGACACTACGAACCTGACGTGCGCCGGGCCGGCGATCGTGCTGTGCACAGCGGGAAGCGTCACCGCCTCGTGCGGAGGAACCCTGGCGGCAGCCCGGTGCGGCGACGCCGTCTGGGTTCCGGCGGGTACCTCCGGTACACGGCGAATCGCACTCACCGGAAGCGGCACGCGCACCCAACTCTTCGCCGCGACGGTACCGTCGGCGGCGGCGCCGGAGGGTACCCGATGACGGCAGTCGAGGGATCGCGCGACCTGCGGATCGACGCCCTGCGCGGTGCCTGTGTGATCGCGGTGGTGCTCTACCACGTGTGCTCCTGGTCCGTCCTTCCCGCGTTCGAGGGCGGTGGATATCCCGTTGCGGCCGTGTGGGACACGGTGAACAAGGCGCTCGGTTCGACTCGGATGCCGGTGCTGTTGGCGTTGTCCGGACTGCTGGCCTCCCGGCGCATCCGGCTGGGATGGCAGGCGCGGGAGCCGTTCACCCGAGCCTTCGGACTGTTCTACCTCTACACGTTGTGGTTGGCAGTCCTCGCCGTGACCTACCTGGCGCTCGATGCGCTCGCCACGGAATCGACCGTCCCACACCATGTCGGCGGTGTCGCGGTGGCACGCGAACTCGTGCTGCCCACGACACCGCTGTGGTTCCTGTGGGCACTGGGTGTGTACACGCTCGTTCTCGCAGCCTGTGCCCGGCTCCGGCCGCACACCGTTCTTGTCACGCTCACCCTGGTGAGTCTGCTGACATCGGTGTTCCTGCAGGACGCCTCGCTGGCGTCGAAGGTTCCCCAGTACTTCGTGTTCTTCGCGGCCGGTGTGTACCTCGGTCCGCGGCTGTGGCCGCGGCTGGTCGCGATGCGAGGCTCCGTTCTCCTCGCACTGGTCGTCGTGCTGGTCGGGCTGCGCGCGGTGTCGGCGATGAGCCTCCCGCCGGCGGCCACCGCGCCACTGCTCCTCGTGGAGGGGTGCGTCGCGATTGCCGCCGGTGCCGGCGTCGTCGCGCGGATCGCTCGGTCCTCGATGTCGACCCGACCGCTCGTTGCGGTCGGGTCCCGCACATTCGCGGTGTACGTGCTGCACCTACCGGTGGCGCTCGCCCTCTACACCCTCGCCTACGCGCGCCCCGGATGGTTCGCGGAACGGTGGGGGCAGCTGCTCGAACTGCCCGTCTGGTGTGCGGTCGCACCCCTTGCTGTGACCGCCCTCGTCGTCGCGCTGAGCTGTGCCGTGCACGCGGGTGCGATGCGGTGGGGCGGTGCGTTCCTGTTCGAACCCCCGTCGTGGGTGGATGCGCTCGCCGAGCGGGTGCGTCCCGGCGCGACTGTGCCTCCGGCGAGCGTCGGCCGGCGAGAACCAATCTCGGGAAAGGATCGGATTCGATGATCCGGAGGAAGCTCCAGCACATCGCGGTGTGTGCCGCGGTCGCCGCCGCAGTCACGGCCGGCTGCTCCGGCGCGGACGCCGAGCCGATCGGTGTCCGCGCGGAGGGCGTGTTCACCGACGCACCACACGGCGATCAACGCGGTGCGATCGTGTCGACGGCGGACTTCGACGACATCGACACGCGTATCAGTGGTTCCGGTGCGACCGCGATGCGGGTCGAGTACCGCTCCACCCGAGGCTCGGATCAGGCGGGAACCGTGGTGTCCGGGACCGTGTTCACTCCGTCCGGCGACGTCCCCACCGGTGGCTGGACCGTGATGGTCCTCGCACACGCCACCACGGGTGTCGCGCAGGGCTGCGGACCGAGCAATTTCTCGGACCTGTTCGGCTCCGTCCCGGATGTGTTGCACTATCTCGGTCTCGGATTCGTCGTGGCGCTGCCCGACTATCAGGGTCTCGGTCCCGCGGACGGCACCGGTCGCGCGGACGGGACCGGCACGATGCCGTACCTGGAACCGGCGACCGTCGGCTACAACGTCATCGATGCCGTGCGTGCCGCCCGCAACGTGGTTCCGGATACGTCGATGCGGTGGCTCGCGGTGGGTGGTTCGCAGGGCGGTCAGGCCACGTGGGCGGCAAACGAACTCGCCGGCGATTACGGTGACGGACTGACCTTGCTCGGTACCGCGAGCCTCGCACCTCCGGTGGATCTGACCAGGTACAGCTGGCTCGTTCGCAACAATGCGCTCACCGCCGTCGAACGGACGTTCATGCCGTATCTGGTCGTCGGTATGCATTCCGCGCACCCCGACCGTGTCGCGGTCGACGACTACCTGCACGGAATCGTCCTCGACGAACTGCCGTCGATCCTGTCCTGTAGCAGCCGCACCGACACCGCGCGCAATTACGTCTACGCCCGCATGCAGAAGGACGACGTCGTTCCCGACTCGGAGGAGGCGATCCGCTTCCTCGAGGACTGGCTCGCCTCGATCCGAATGCCCTGGCAGCAGGCCGCGGCCCCGATGCTGGTGATGTGGGGTGGGCAGGATCCCATCGTCGCCCCCCAGTCGGTGCAGTCCGCGGTGGATCGGGCCTGCGACCTGGGCAGCACCGTGTTCGCGCAGGAACTTCCGAACGCCGGTCACGCGATGGAGGGTGCCGAACCGGTGGTCACGCAGTGGGTCGAGGGACGGATGGCCGGACACCCCGCGCCGGACAACTGCTGACCGGCTCACCGACGAAGAATCGAGAATGTACATGGAAATTTCGAAAGCCAAGGCACTGCGCGGTATTCGAAGGGTCGGGCAGCAAGGCTACAACATCGTCGTCACCTACGTGCCCTCACACACTGTGCGCCTCGGCTGGCTGCGGTTGTGGGGCGCGAAGATCGGCCGGGGCAGCGCGATCATGCGCGGCACCACCGTTCTGGACATCCGCTTCCTCGACATCGGCGACGCCGTCTCGATCGGAAGCCGGTGCCTGCTCGATGCGCGCGGCGGACTGGCCATCGGTGATGGTGCGGTGCTCGCCAGTGACGTGCACCTGATCGGGGCATACCACGTGATCGACTCCGACACGTTCGAATCGGTGGAGCAGCCCATCGTGATCGGCGATCACGCGTGGATCGCCAGCCGGGCAACCGTGCTGTGCGGCGTCACCATCGGCCGCGGCGCGGTGGTGGGGGCCTGCTCCCTGGTCCGGAAGGACGTCGCGGAGAAGGAGATCGTCGCGGGTGTGCCCGCCGTCCACCGCGGGGAGCGGACGTCGGCGCTGGACTACGACCCCACCTACCGGCCGCTACTGTTCTGAGGAGTATCGCGATGACGAACATCGACACACTCGCGGGCAAGCGTCTCGTCTACGTCGCGGCCGCCTCGGGTGTCAGTGTGCATCTGAAAACTCGGTGAGCATCGGCGTGTGACGGGCCGGATACCGGCGAACTCCTGGTAGGCCAGTGAGTGCTTACGTCCCTGCCCTACCAGGAGCTCACTTGCCATCATCGCCTATCAC
>NZ_JBAQXC010000010.1:0-2429 GCF_049299235.1 Rhodococcus sp. (in: high G+C Gram-positive bacteria)
GGGGGCGGCCTTCGCGCTCCTCGATCGCAGCCTCGATCAGGTTGCGGGCGAACCGCGCGTTGCCTTCGCGGTCGATCAGTGTCCGGGTTCGGCCGTCGGCCCTGTCCTCCGGCTCGGTTGGCAGGTATTCGGCGACGCGCAGGACTTCCCGTGCCGCCGAGTCCGTGAGTTCCGCACGGTACGTTTCCGTGGCCATCGTGTCCGCGATCGTCACCAGATCGGCGGGGCGATACGACGGGAACCGGATCTGTCGGGCGAATCGGCTCTTCAGGCCGTCGTTCCGATCGAGGAAGGTGTTCATCGCGTCCTCGTATCCGGCGACGATCACGACCACGCGGTCGCGGTTGTTTTCCATCGTCGCGAGCAGGGCGGCAGAGGGTCGCCGGTCAGGGGGTGGTGTGGTTGTCGCGGAGCCGGTCGGCGGCGACACGGTCCCGACAGGAGTGGGTGAGCCACATCTCGACAAGTTCGGCGGTGGTGCCGGCCTGCCGCCCAGTGGTGGATCAGGTCGCTGTAGCGGGCGACGGTGAACCCGGACACCGCTGGGTTCTCGAGCCAGCCGTGGTGGATCAGGCTGGCGACGGACTGTTGGTCGAGCAGCTGGGGCCGGTCCGGGGTGTCGGGGTGGGTGGCCCAGCAGTACAGCGACAGCAGCGACGGCCCGATACCGGGGGCCTTCGGCCACCCAGACCATTCCAGGAAGGGGCCGGCGTCGATCAGGGCGGGGGACCGCTCGCACGCGGCGAACGCGGCAGCGGATGCAGTCGTCGGGGAAGGTCAACGGCTCGTCGCAGGGATCCATGCGGGCAATCCTGGTGTCGGGCACCGACACGTGAGCTCCGGTGGGGCAGGGCCTGGTGCTCGGCCGACGCCCTGACGAGGACGGTCGGCGGTCTTCGGGGACGGGGCGGTGTCGGTCGCGCATGGTCTGCTGGTCCGGTGAGCGATGACGACACCGATGACGAGCTGTGGCTGTGGATGACCCGCCGGGAGTTCCGTGCGCTCAACGACGCTGACCGGGCCAGGGCTGTCACTGCTCTGAAGCGTCGGGCGCAGGAGTTGCTCGACTCCGGTGAGCCGGTCAGTTTCTCCGGCCGGGCCATGACCGCGGACGATGTCGCCCGGGCGGAGCGGGCGCAGCGCTGGCGTGCCGAACGCCTGTCGCGGCCGCCGTACGTCGACGGCGATACCTCTGACCGGTCGGGCGAGGAGGGTGGGCAGCAGATGGTGGGTGAGGCCGGCGCCGCGGACCGGCGCCTGACGATGGACCTGGTGCCGCTCTACGACCTCACCCGTGAGCACGCGGTCGAACTCGAGTACGAGCTGAGTGAACGCGAGGACGCGGCCACCGACGACGAGACCCGGCAGCGGTACCGCGAGCGACGCCGCGCAGTCAGGGTGCAACGGCGCAGCCTCCCGCTCGGCACGGACCTGGCCGCGCGGACGGGGCTGATCGCGGCATGGGACACCTGGCACGCCGAGATCGAGGCGTTGCGCCGGCGCTGAACCCGAAGTCGAGCCGACAACCGTCAGGGCCTGGCTGGGAGATCTGCCGGAGTGAGGTGGGGCACCCCACCGGAAAAATATTGCACTTGTAAGTGAAAGAGGGTTGCGGTCGGGGTGACACAGAGAGGTGCCAGGCGATGAACGCGGTGATCGACAGTGGTGTCGGGAAGACGACGTTGACGGTGACATCCGATCAGGTGTCGCAGGCCGGGGCGTTCGACCCGACGGCTCTGAGGTCGGTGGTGCCGGCGGAACTGGCTGGGGTCCTCACCGAGGTGGTGCGGATCGTCGCCGCCGGCGGCACGGTGACCATCGGGTCGATGCCCGAGGAACTGACCACCACGTCGGCGGCGGATCTGCTCGGCATCTCCCGGCCGACGCTGATGAAACTGGTCCGGGAAGGGCAGATCGTTGCGCACAAGGTCGGCACCCACACCCGACTGAACACGGCTGACGTCCTCGCCTACCTGGATCGGCTACGTGAGCGGCAACGGGTCGCGCTGCAGGAGCTGCGGGACTTCGAGGACGCCGAGGGCCTGGACTACTGACCGCCCGAGACCGGCGGTGCGACAGGCGCGGTCGGCGGCGGCCACTATCCGAGGTCGCCTGACGCCATCAGGCCAAGTAGGCAGGACATTCATGAATCGATACTCGAGCGCGGCGATTGGTCTCTATACGACCGCGGCCATCGCACAAGCACTCACATGGGCGGATTTGGGCAGCGATGAACGTAGTTCACGCATCGTGTTCTTCCTTCTCGCCGCCGCGTTGCTTGCCGCAATCCTCGGAACACGGACGGATCGAGACTGAACCTGCCCGAGTCAGTGGCCCGATCCACAGGATTTGACTATAACTCCGCTGGGGCTGTAGTTCGCCGTGCGGAACAGGCCTGAGATCACCTGGTGGTCGACGCGGCCCGTCGC
>NZ_JBAQXC010000011.1:0-6138 GCF_049299235.1 Rhodococcus sp. (in: high G+C Gram-positive bacteria)
CGACCGGTCGCGCGCGGCTGTCCGCCGCCTTCGCTGCAGGCTGTCAGCTCAGGTGATGCACCTCCTGCAGCCCGAACACCGGTGTGGGGATGCCCTCGTAGCGGGCCTTGAGTTGCAGCGCGAGATACAGCGAATAGTGGCGGGACTGGTGCAGGTTGCCGCCGTGGAACCACAATCCTTCCTGCTGGGTGGGCTTCCACATGTTCCTCTGCTCCCCCTCCCACGGCCCCGGGTCCTTCGTCGTGTCCGAACCCAGACCCCAGCACTTGCCGACCTTGTCCGCGACGTCCTGGCCGATCAGGTCGGCGACCCAGCCGTTCATCGACCCGTAGCCGGTGGCGTAGACGACCACGTCGGCCTCGAGTTCGGTGCCGTCCTCGAGGATCACACTGCGCTCGGTCAACTCCCGCACATTGCCGTGCGCGAGCTTGATGTCGCCGTTCGCGACGAGTTCGGCGGCACCGACATCGATGTAGTAGCCCGAGGCACGGCGCAGATACTTCATGAACAGACCCGACCCGTCGTCGCCGAAGTCGTGCAGGAACCCGGCCTGCTCCAGCCGGGCATAGAAGTCGGCGTCCCGTTCGGCGATCTTCTGATACACCGGAATCTGGAACTCGTGCATGATCCGGTACGGCAGCGACGCGAACGTCAGGTCGGCCTTGTGGGTGGTCACCCCCGCCGCGAGTGCCCGCTCCGAATAGAGGTCGCCGAGGCCGAGATCCATGAGCGAATCGGACTTGACGATGTGCGTCGAGGACCGCTGCACCATCGTCACGTCCGCGCCGGTCTCCCACAGCGCACCGCAGATGTCGTGGGCGGAATTGTTCGCCCCGATCACCACGGCCTTCTTGCCGGCGTAGGCATCCGGCCCCGGGTGCGCGCTCGAATGGTGCTGATCACCGCGGAATCGGTCCATACCGGGGAAACTCGGCACGTTGGCTTTGCCCGACATACCGGTCGCGATCACCAGTTGTTTCGGCCGCAGGACGAGCGGCTGCCCGTCGCGTTCCACGTGGACGGCCCATTCGCCGACCGATTCGTCGTACGACGCCGACGTGCACGTCGTCTTCGACCAGTAGGGCACCTCCATGACGCGGGTGTACATCTCGAGCCAGTCGCCGATCTTGTCCTTCGGCGCGAACACCGGCCAGTTGTCGGGGAACGGCAGGTACGGCAGGTGGTCGTACCAGACCGGATCGTGCAGGCACAGCGACTTGTAGCGCCCGCGCCACTGATCGCCGGGCCGGTCGTGCTTGTCCAGCACGATCGCGGGCACGCCGAGTTGCCGCATGCGGGCCCCGAGCGCGATACCGCCCTGCCCGCCACCGACAATGACGACGTACGGCTGCCGCGTGTAGCCGAGTTCGCGTTCCTCCGTGTCCCGCTGTTCGGACCAGGTGACGCGATGCTTGTCGGCGCCGTGCCTCGTGCCACGCGGACGCCGGTCCTTCTTGCCTTCCTCGTGTCCCTTCAGCTCCTGGAGGGTGGTGAGCATCGTCCACGCGCCCTCGTCGTTGACTGTGGGTCGACCAGCAGATCGACGGCATGTACACCCTCGCCACCCTCGACCGGTTCCGCCACGACCTCGAAGACGCCGCCCGGCTCCGACGACTGCTCTGACCCAGGACTCCGGGCAGCACCGCGAGAGTCGGACCGTACCGAATCCGATCACGACGTGGAAACAGCTTCCCAGTAGGGAAGGCAACTGCCGCCTTGCAATGCTTGACCTGGCCGCTAGCGCGACGGTGACCAGAGACGGAATCCCCTTTCGGTCATCTTGCGAGCCCTTTCTGTGTCGGTAGTCCATGCCATGCTCGACACTCGGCCTGGCAGCGCGGCGCCTCGTCGTCTTCACCTGCCGCGCTGCTCAACTGTGGAGGTGGATGAGATGGATGTAGCGGAATGCGTGGTCCGCAACGAATTGGTGCCGCTGCCTCGGTACGAAGGATTGTGGGACTCGATCGTGGTCGATCGATCCGTGAAGGATCGGCTTCTGCGCGCCGCGGTATTGAGTCTGGAGTTGCGGACGACGCTTCCGTTCCACGTCACTGCGCTGCATGGTTTGGCGGTGCTGACGGGTCCCCCCGGGACCGGGAAATCTACGCTCGCGCGCGGACTGGCACAACAAATGGCTGCCGTGGTGGGTCCCAAACGTGCCCGCCTGATCGAGGTGAACCCCCATGGGTTGATGAGCGCGGAGCACGGACAGAGCCAACAGCGGGTGACGAAGTTGTTGACAGAGATCATTCCTGCGCTGGCCGACGACGGGGTACCGACGATCGTGTTGTTGGACGAGGTCGAGTCCATGGCCGTGGCACGGGGAGCGGCTTCCCTGTCTGCGAACCCTGCAGATGTGCATCGAGCAACAGATGCCGTCCTGACCGCTCTGGACGAGAACACCTCCCAGTTCCCACATCTGTTCACTGTCGCTACAACCAATTTCACGTCCGCGCTCGACGAGGCGTTTCTCTCCAGGTCCGACATCACGGTGCTGATGCCGCTGCCGGACGAAGAGGCGGTCCATGCGATCCTTACCGACGCACTGCAGGGTTTCGCGACCAAGTACCGGGCTCTGGGCGCGTTGGCGGGGGATCCGCAACTGCGGAGGGTCGCGGCCCACTTGGCCGGTCGTGACGGCCGGACTGTGCGAAAACTCGTGACCGATGCGATGCTGCGCCGTCTCGAGGTAACACTCGATCCGAACGAACTGAAAATCGAAGACCTACTTGCGGCCGCGGAAGCTGCTGTGTTGGACGAGCTGGAGGCAGAGCATGCAGCGCAGTAGGACAATCGCCGGATCTCCGGTCCGTACGGCCGCAGACGCGTGGAGCAGAGTTGTGCAGCTGCTTGCAGACACGCTCGAGCGGAGCAGCGCTGTTCCCGAGGGATCTGTGGCCGCCAGCCTCGACAAGCTCCAGGGAATCGGTTCCGCGCTTGCCGCGGGCGGCTATCTGGACCAGGTGCCGCTGGTTCTCGTCGATGACGGCATGTACGTCTCGATCCGAATCGTCAGAGGTGACAACGCGTTCACCGTGGAGGAAAACCTCGATCCTATTCCCGGAGGTGCCTCGGCCACCAACGGTTGGATGTTGCATGTTCCTTCCCCTGACCATCTCGAAGGCGCACTAGAGTCCGCCGCCGCCGACAACGAACACGTGTCGACAGCTCCGGCCCCGACCTACCAGGCCCAAGCGCGGACCCCCTCGACCGCAACGATCGACGCCACCGCGTTACGCAGAGTGGGAGGTAACTGATGAGTACGTCGACCTCCACCAACACCTACACACGAGCTCACACAGCCACGCATCTGTCGGACGTGATCCTGTCGTCGATCGCCGACATCCTCGCCACCCTCGGAATCGAGGCCAGTCGTCTCTACCAGAGCTGGGATCAAGACGCCGCAGCAATCGCCGCATGGATCACCGAAGGGTCCCTCGCGTCGGTGTCAGTGGAATGCCACCACTCGGGGACTGTCGATCCGATTTTCGAGTTCCCGGTCTCCTATACCGCGAAGGGTTTCGGGGATCGCAGATTCACCGCTGATAACGCCTCCATGCTCAGATACCTCGCGAAGCTCAAGGCCGTACCTGCTGGTACCACGTTCAAGCTCTTCTGCGCCTTCAACGGACCCCGCACCCCGCAACCAGGCTGGAGCCCGGGGTCGAGCGCGTCCACGGCAAACCTGAGATCACGAACCATCGGGACACTGGCCACGGCCCCCGACGCGACCGCTTCGGCCCGTGTGTACATGAGCTGACTGAGAAGGAGTTCCCATGGGGATGGTCGACACGGCGTTCGCCGCACTGAAAAGCAACCTCGAGATCACTACGTCTGAACAGAACCTTGCACAGAGCCGCCACAAGCTCGTCCGCGACCACGTCCGCACACGATGGACCCTGACGGATGACTTCTTGACGGGCAGCTACGACCGGCACACCAAGACCAAAAAACTCAAGGACGTCGACATGAACCGACCCGGGTTTGATGCCGCTCCCTTCCTTGAGAAGGATGCAGATCATGCCCAAGCGTTACCCCACCGAGCAGCGTGAACGAGCCGTGAAGATGGTCCTCGACCACCTCGACGAGTACCGGTCCGTCCACGCGGCCTGTCAAGCGATCGGACCGAAGCTCGGGATCGGCTCCGAGTCCCTGCGGACGTGGGTCAAGCAGGCCCAGGTCGATGCGGACCAGGCCCCCGGCGTCACCACCGCCGAGCAGCAGCGGATCAAGGAACTCGAACGTGAAGTCCGAGACCTGAAGGAAGCCAACGAGATCCTGAAAGCAGCCTCGATTTTCTTCGCGCGGGAACTCGACCCGCGCCGCCGCTGATCTGCCAGTTCATCGACCGGATGCGTGCAGCAGGACACAGGGTCGAGTCGATCTGCGCCGTGCTCACCGAGCGCGGCGTCAAGGTCGCCCCACGCACGTACCGGAACTGGAAAACCGCACCACCGTCGGAGCGCACCGTCACCGACGCGCATGTGACGGATGCGCTGCTCGCCACCGTCGGTACCGCCGAGGGCCTCTACGGGCGCCGCAAGATGCTCGTGCATCTTCGCAACACCGGCCACGTGGTCGGCAAGCACACGGTGGACCGACTGATGCGGGACGAGGGCCTGCATGGTGCGGTCCGTGGCCGCCGGCACCGAACCACGATCCCCGGCGGGCGGAACGTCGAGCGGGCTCCTGACCTGCTCGATCGTGACTTCACCGCTGAGGCGCCGAACCGGAAATGGGTCACCGACTTCACCTACTGTCGAACCTGGGCCGGGTTCGTGTACGTGGCGTTCGTCGTCGACTGCTTCTCGCGGGCGATCGTCGGCTGGCACGCGGCGACGGTCAAGGACACCGCCATGGTCACCACGGCGTTGAAGATGGCGCTGTGGCGGCGTGACCACGGTGGACATCCGGTCGCCGACGGGCTGATCCACCACAGCGATGCCGGCAGTCAGTACACGTCGATCTCGTTCTCGGAAACCCTTGTGCTAGAGGGGATCGCCGCGTCCATTGGCAGTATCGGCGATGCCTACGACAATGCTCTGGCCGAGTCTACGATCGGGTTGTTCAAGACAGAGGCGATGGCCAAGGGCAACCCCTTCCATGCCGGGCCGTACAAGAGCGTCGAGGACGTCGAGTTCGCCACGATGGAGTGGGTCGACTGGTTCAATACCAGCCGCTTACACAGCCGCCTCGGGTACGTCAGCCCCGACGCGTTCGAGGCGGCCTACTACGCTCAACCATCGACTCCCCAACCGGAGATGTCGCCAGCATAGGAGCGGCCAGAAACCCGGGTCGGTTCAACATCTTCGTGGTGATCGACCCGGAAGGCCCCCAAGCGCACCTCGCCGAAGGCACCGGAACGGCGGCCGTAAGGGCACTCGTCGAAGTCTTGTCCACTCGATGGCCGGATGTCACTGGCGACGATACCGTCGCCCTGATTTCGTACGCCGGCGAGGACGTCGCCTCGTACGAGGTCGCACCGGCATTCGCTACCGAAACCGGCTTCCGCATCCCGAACGGCGTGGAGTGGATGGATACGAATCCGCACGAGCACGCGCGCATGGTGACCGAGAAAAACGCTGATTGCGACGGCAAATTCGTTCCGCTCGTGAAGATGCTCAAGGCCATCAACAGGGAAGCGGGGGAGCCCCTCAACCCATCCTTCTTGATCGAGGTCATGGCCCTCGACCTTGTCGAACCCAGGCTGGGGCGGTACCAAGACGAGATCAGGTTCTTCCTCGCCTCTGCCGCGGACCAGATCGTTGACGACTGGCCTGACCCCGCCAAACTCGGAGGCGATGTCAACGCCGGTGTGCCTGCCTCGGAACGTACGGACCTTCAACGCGTACTCCGCTCATGGCTCCAGATTGCCGAGGAGGCGATTCTCGCAGAGTCCGAAGGGCAAGAAAGATCGGCAATTGAACTATGGCGCAGTCTATTCGGCGGGAGGATGCCGCGTCCATGAACGCTAGAGCGGTACAGGACATCAACGATCGGCAGAACGATGTCGGATAGTGCCCCGTGGAGTGGTGGACTTCGGATCGGCTCGCGGGATGCGCGGTGATCAACGAGTCATGCGGAATACTATGCTGTTTCGCTCGCTCCGGTCAACGACAACACCGCCTCGGTAGCCTG
>NZ_JBAQXC010000012.1:0-70125 GCF_049299235.1 Rhodococcus sp. (in: high G+C Gram-positive bacteria)
GGACGTGGTCGACTCCGCGGGTCGCAGCGCGGACACCGCCGGCGAGTTGCTCGACGCCTACGCGCCGATCGCCGGGCAGGCCGCTCCCCTCGCCTCGCAGTTCGTCGAGGAACTCAGCCCCGAGGAGGTGCATGCCGCCATTTCGATGCTCGATCAGTTCCCCGAACTGGCCGACCACATGCGTTCCCTCATGCCGATCCTCGGCACCCTGCAGTCCGTGGCTCCCGAGATCCACGAACTGCTCGGCGTCGCCAAGGACGTGCGCCACGCGATCGTCGGGGTGCCCGGCTTCAATTTCCTGCGACGCCGCGGGGAAGACAAGGAAGACGACTGACGATCAGGCGCGATAGCCGTCGGTTCCCGCTCGGCTGAGCACGAGTCGCGACAGCACCGCCCGCGACGACAGTTTCAGCAACGCATCGACGATCTCGACGACATCGCCCACCTCGAGCATCTCGTTCGCCGGGATCTTCTCCTTGATCCAGTCCGACATGTCGGTGTCGACGTATGCCGGGGCGATCGACGACGCGCAGATCCCGTTGCCCGATTCCTCCGCGTTGAGGGTTTCCACGAGGGAGATCAACGCGGCCTTCGTCGCGCCGTAGACAGACAGCCCTGCTTCCGAGAAGACACCGGTGATCGACGACAATGCAATAACTTTCGCACCTCGGTCGGGTTCGGCTGCGGCTGCGGCGCGCAGCAGCGGCAGCGACGCCTGCAGCAACGCGAACGGGGCGGCCAGGTTCACCGCGAGGGTCTTGTCGAATCGTCGCATCGGAAATTCGGCGATGGTACCCGACGTCCCGACACCGGCGTTGAGGACCAGCGCCCGCATCGTCCCGAATGCTTCCTCGTGGGCACCGACGATCTGCGCGGCCGCGGACGGGTCCGCGAGATCCACGGTGACCACCCGCACCTCGGGCGCGCCGATCCCTCGCAACCGCGCGGCGACCTCCTCGAGCCGCTCCGGGTCGCGTGCAGTGACGGTCAGCCCGTAGCCCCTGTTCGGCGAGGCGGGTGGCGACCCCCAGTCCGATACCGCGGGACGCCCCGGTGACGAGCGCGCTACGAGTGCTCATGCTGCGTGTCCTTTCAGGGCCGCGAGGCCCGCCGCGACGAAGGCCGGAACGGAGTCGCCGGCCTTGTCGAAGCCGTCACCGACGGTCGCACCGACTCGCCAGCGGTGGTTGATGCCCTCGGCGATCACGGCGAGTTTGAAGTTCGCCAGGGCGAGATAGAAGTCCCAGTGCGCGATATCGCGTCCGGTGGCGACCGCGTACATCTGGGCGAGGTCGTCGGTGGACGGTAGCCGCGGACTGGTCCACGCGGCGGGCATGCCGAGCACCAGGTCGAGCGCAGGATTGCGGTACACGCACATCATCGCGAGGTCGGTGAAGGGGTCGCCGAGCGTTGCCATCTCCCAGTCGACCACGGCGACAACCTCTCCCACATCGCTCGGGGAGAGGATGGTGTTGTCGATACGATAGTCGCCGTGGACGATCGACGGTGCGGGTGATTCGGGGATTGCTTCGACGAGTGCCGCGTGCAATCGGTCGATGTCGGGGAGATCGCGGGTCTTGACGCGCTCCCACTGCCCCGCCCACAGCTTCACCTGTCGGGTCACGTAGCCGCCTGGTCGCCCGAACTCACCGAGCCCGACGGCGCGGTAGTCGACGTTGTGCAACTCGGCGATCACACGCACCAGCTCGCCCGTGCACAAGGCGATTTCGTCGGCAGAGAGGGTGTCGAGATCGTCCTTGCTGCGGATCACTCGGCCGGGCACGCGGGCCACGATGCTGAATGGTGCACCCATTACCGTGTCGTCCTCGCACAACGCGACGGTGTGCGCGACCGGAACGGCGGAGTCCTGCAGAGCGTGCGCGACCCGGTATTCGCGGGCCACGTCGTGCGCCGACGGGGTGAGTCCGGAGGTCGGGGGACGACGCAGAACCCAGTCGGAGGCACCGTCGGTGATGCCGTAGGTGAGGTTCGATTTGCCCCCGGAAATCAGCTCTGCGCTGAGCTCACCGGCGACAGCAACACCCGAGTGTTCCAGAAATCGCTGCAGTGCAGTCAGATCCAGGCCCTCATGGCGAACAGCCGTCACGACTGCACCCCCCGTGCTGCTGCCGCCTTGCGTGCAGCGCCGATCGTGCGCTTGGCGATGGCCCAGCGATGCACCTCGGACGGCCCGTCGTACACGCGGAACGGGCGGACTTCACGAGACAGACGCGCGAGCGGCAGATCTTCGGACACACCGAGCCCTCCGCACATCTGAACGGAGCGGTCCACGATGCGGAAAATCGCTTCGGCTGCAAACGTTTTGGCGATAGATGTCTCGTTCGCAGCGTGTGATCCGGCGTCGAGCGCCCAGCACGCCTGTACCAGCAGTGCCCGGGTGGCGGCGATGTCGATCTCGTTGTCGGCGACCATCTTCTGGATCATACCGAGATCCCCGAGTCGGGAGCCGAAACCTTCGCGTTCGGCGACGTAGCCGACTGCGATATCGTGGCCGCGGCGGGCGGCACCGAGCCACCGCATCACGTGTGTCATGCGGGCCGGTCCGAGCCGGACCTGTGCGTACGCGAAACCCTGGTCGACCTCACCGAGTACCGCCGAATCCGGAACGACGACGTCCTCGAAGGACACCTCGCAGTGGCCGCCGATCATCGACTTGTCGAGGGTGTTGATGTGCCTGCCGACGGTCAGTCCCGGAGTATCGGCGGGGGCGAGGAACATCGTGGCGCCGCCTCGCTGCCCGGGCTCACCGGAGGTGCGGGCCATGATGATGAAGAATCCGGCTCCGTCGGCGCCGGTGATGAAGTGCTTGAGCCCATTGATCTTCCATCCGCCCGGGGCCTTCTCGGCTCGGGTCCGCAACGCGTTGGGGTCGGCGCCCGCACCGGGGGCAGGCTCGGTCATGGCGAACGCGGATCGCACGTCGCCGGACGCGAGCGGCGCCAGGAACTGCCGCTTCTGCTCGTCGGTCGCGATGTGAGCGAGCATGTGCATGTTGCCCTCGTCGGGGGCTGCGATGTTCAGCGCGGTCGGCCCGAACAGGGAGTATCCTGCGGCCTCGAAGACGGGTGCCCGGTTGACCATGCCCAGTCCGTGTCCGCCGTATTCGACCGACACGTGCGGGGCGAAGACGCCGGCGTCCTTGGCTGCCTTCTGGAGTTCGACGCGGGCGGTCTCGCCGCCGGCCGCGGCGATATCGCCGCCGTGTGCGTCCTCGACGGGCAGCACCACGTCCCGGATGAACTCCTCGGTCTTCACCACCAGTTCGGTCACCCGGTCCGGATACGACAAGTCGACTGCCATCACCACTCCTCCCATAAACCGACCGATCGATCGCTCGGTACTGAATACCGTGGCACACCCGACTGGTGAGGGTCAACCCCGACCGGCGGTTACCGCACGCCGACCGAACTACGCGCGATCGTCAGATACCGCTCGACGATCTCGTCGGGCGACTGCGGCCCGCCCGCCCGGTACCAACTCGCCACGGCCACGCACATGGTCGTCACTGCCCGGCTCGCATCCTCCGGATAGGGCGTGCCGAACGCCCCCGTCGTTACCCCCTCGCGGACGATCTCGTCGATCATGCGTTGTTGACTGTCGCGCAGCGCGACGAAGGCCGCCCGACTCTCCGGTTCCATACTGCGCATCTCCGTGGATGCCACAAAAGCTTCGTTGCGGCGGAACATGTGGAAGCGCAGCAGCGATTCGACGACCGCGTCGAACTTCTCCGACGGACTCGGCCCCGCCTCGGCGAACGCACGGCGACTGCGATCGAGCAGATCGTTCATCACGGTCGTCGTCAACGACACCAGCAGCGCCTGCTTGGACGGATAGTGATGATAGAGACCGGGGACCGAGAGCCCTGCCCGCGCCGCGACCTCGCGGATCGACGTGCCGTCGTAGCCGCGCTCGGCGAACGCCTCGAGCGCGGCCGCCAGTGGCTTCGGTAGCACCGCCGGTTCGTACGTGCGCCACGAGCCGGTGCTGCCGGCGTCGAAATCCTCTCGGGTGCCCATGAGATACCACCGTAGGCGACGCCGGAGCACCCCTGATCGACATGAACGCGCAAGCCGCAACCCGCCGATCTCCTATCCGATACAGTGAGTAACTGTAACTTGCGTCACGAAAGGTTCGGCAAAATGATCCACGTTCAGCACAGCGCCGTCGCCGCGATTCCCCTCGACATTGCATTCGCCTACGTGGACGACCATCGCACCGTCCCCGAATGGATGTTCGGGATCAGCCGGTTCGAGCCGGTCGGCGCGCAGGTCAGCGGACTCGGCGCGCTCTTCGACGCCACCATGCGCATCGGACCGAAGAGCCTCGATTCCCGCGTCGAGGTCGTTGCGTGGGAACGCGATCGCACCATCGTGCTGAGTGCGGTCTCGGGCTTTCGCACGTCGTCGAGCTGGAGCTTCACCGACCTCGGCGACGGACACTCCCGGCTCGACGTCGACTTCGGATACGAACTTCCCGGCGGTCTCGCCGGGCGCGCGCTGGGCATGCTCATCGAACCGGCGGTCGGCACCGCCGTCCCCCAGACCGAGCAGGCGCTGCGCGCACGGCTCGGACAGCTGGCCTGATCAGAAGTTGCCGCGCGCGGCCTGCTCCCGCTCGATCGCCTCGAACAGTGCCTTGAAGTTGCCCTTGCCGAAGCCCAGCGACCCGTGCCGTTCGATCAGTTCGAAGAACACCGTCGGGCGGTCACCGATCGGTGTGGTGAAGATCTGCAGCAGATAGCCGTCCTCGTCGCGGTCGACGAGGATCCCCCGCCGCTGCAATTCGCCGATCGGCACCCGCACCTCCCCGATCCGGGCACGTAGTTCCGGGTCCTCGTAGTAGGCGGATGGGGTCGCGAGGAACTCGACGCCGTCGTCCCGCATCCGATCGACCGCTGCGAGGATGTCACCGGTCGCCAGCGCCAGATGTTGCACGCCGGGGCCACGGTGGAACTCGAGGAATTCGTCGATCTGGGATCGCTTCTTGCCGACGGCCGGTTCGTTGAGCGGGATTTTGATCCGATGGTTGCCGCTGCACACCACCTTGCTCATCAGTGCGGAGTACTCGGTGGCGATGTCGTCGCCGACGAACTCGGCCATGTTCGCGAAACCCATTACCCGGTTGTAGAATTCGACCCACGTGTCCATCCGGCCGATCTCGACATTGCCGACGACGTGATCGAGTGCCTGGAAGAGAGTGTGCGGTGCCCGCCTGCGGTAGGCGGAGGCCTTCGCGACGTATCCGGGCAGATAGGGGCCGCCGTATCGTGAACGGTCGACCAGCGTGTGACGGGTCTGCCCGTACGTCGCAACGGCGGCGAGTCGCACCGTGCCGTGTTCGTCGGCAATCTCGTGTGGACCGTCGAGGATCGTTGCGCCGCAATGACGTGCATGCTCGATACACCGGTCGACGTCGGGAACCTGAAGTGCGATGTCGACGACCCCGTCGCCGTGCACGCGATGCTGCTCCGCGAGGAGACTATCCGGATCGACCGCACCTTCGACAACGAATCGTACTGCGCCACTGATAAGTACATACGAATGGCGGTCTCGGTTCCCGGTTACCGGACCGGAGTAGGCAACCAGATCCATGCCGTACGCGGACTGGAGATAGTGCGCGGTCTGCGTCGCATTCCCGACAACCCACACCACGGCGTCCCACCCTTCGACGGGGAACGGGTCGCGGTCTGAATCATATTCGACGAGACCGACCAACCGGCGCAGCGTCTCGGCGTCGAGCCGGGCACGCCGCTCACTGTCGGTCAGTATGTATTCGAGCGTCATGGCGGAGTCCTCCTTCGGCGACGACCGGGTGTCACCGTGCGGCCTGCATTCCCAGGAGACCGCGTGATCAGGAACTGCGCAATCCCGTGTCACGGAGGTGGTCGAACTGCCCGGAACTGGGGGCGAAAGCGCAATTCAGCTATACAATCGGTACAGTTTCGCCCGCGATCGGGAGGACATGACCGTGCGCGCACCCGTGCAATTGGACGAACTCGACTTCGCACTGCTCCAGGCCATCCACGCCGAACCGAAAGCCGGAGCACTCGAACTGTCCCGGACACTCGAGGTCGCCCGCGCCACCGTCTCCGCACGCCTGCGCCGACTCGAGGAATCGGGTCTCGTCGCCGGATACGAACCACACATCGACTTGGCCGCAGCCGGATTCGAGGTACACGCATTCGTGACGATGGAGATCGCGCAGGGCGCCCTCGAAGCGGTTTCCGGGGAACTCGACGCGATCCCCGGCGTCCTCGAAGCGTTTGTGACCACCGGCTCCGGCGACATCCTCTGCCGTATCGCGGCAATGTCCCACCAGGGCCTGCAGGACACACTCATCGAACTGAACCGGTCATCGGTGATCACTCGGTCGACGAGCGTGATCGTCTTGTCCGAATTGGTGCCGTACCGGACGATGCCGTTGTTACGCACCCTGCAACCTGCCGGGTCCGCGAAAGCGCCGGCCTACCGGCGGCCGCGATGAATCCGCTGCCGCCGGCAGGCCGGTCATGTGCGGAACACAGCAGACCCGGGTCCGTGCTCACCCCTCCGCGAGCACGAACCATGACGGGTACCAACTCTGCTCTGTTCCCCGCTGATCAGCGGTACGAGTAGTCCGTGTACGAGGGGATGTCGTTCACCGCGGACATTGCGGCGGCGAAGACCGCAATCCACAGCACGATCCCGACAACCATGAACACCGCCCATACGATCAGCGCGATCTTGCCGAGCTTCTTCGTCCGGTCCGATGCTGCCTGAGAACCGGTGAAATCACCTGCGGCCCATAGGGGATACACCTTCGACGAGTGCGAGAACGCCGAGAACGCCAACGGCCAGAAGAAGATGATCGTCGCGATCGCCCAGCCCTTGTTGTCCGGCGGCATCACCGGAAGGGACTGCTGTGCGGGACCGCCGATCTGGTATCCGGGCTGCGGGTATCCGGGCTGCGGGTATCCGGGCTGCGGCATCTGCGGAACGTGGTGGGTCATTCTTACTCCGTTGCTCGTATCGACTGTGGCGAGCGCAGCGACGGGGAACCGCCTGGACAGCTGGATCCCCCTGTGAACCCGTCTGACGATGAGAGGAGCCCCGGCGATGAAATGTTCCCGGCTGTCGACATTGCCTTCCACGCCTGTCGTATGTGCTCCCACGATGATTCGGTGCGACCGCCGGTGAAGTCGCGAACGTCTGCCATGAACAACAAACTAGAAGGCTTCGAATTTCGGGACGGCATACTGGCTCGATAACTGGGGTTATCGATCGTGAACTCTCCCGCAACCTCGGCGGCATCGACGATCTAATCGTTCCGTTCCCGGTCTTCACGAATCGAGCCGTCTCATGAGCAGCCCGCACCAGCCTGATCCCCGCATCCAGCCGCCGTACCCGAACCACGCGCCGCAGCAGCCGGGCGGATGGCAGCCCGCCGGATTCCCGCCGGCGCAGCAGCCGAAGAAGAAGCGAAGGTGGCCGTGGATCGTCGGCGGGATCGCCGCGGTCTTCGTCGTCGCCTCGATCGCCGGCGGCGGGGAGGAGAAGCCGACGGGATCTGCGGGTGCAGGTTCCGACAGTCCGGCCGGAGTCGCGGATGCACCGCCCGCTCCGGTGCCCGATGATGCGCCTGCCGCGATGAACACCCCGGTCCGTGACGGCAAGTTCGAGTTCGTCGTGACCGGCGTGGAGGCGGGCCTGACGTCGCTGGGTGACAATCCTTTCCTCGCCGAGGATGCACAGGGACAGTTCGTGGTCGTCACTATGACCGTCACCAACGTCTCCGACGCGCCGAAGGGCCTGAGCCCGAGTGATCAGAAGCTGATCGATGCACAGGGCCGCGAGTTCGGCCCTGATTCGTCGGCTGCGCTGAATCTCGATACGGATGTGGCGTTCTGGGACGAGATCAACCCTGGCAACACCGTATCGATGCCCGTCGTATTCGACATGCCCGCCGACGCGGTACCAGCCGCGATCGAACTGCACGACTCCATGTTCTCCGGTGGAGTGACCGTTTCCCTTCGATAGTCGCCCGGTGTGCCGTTGTGGACCCTCCAACAGCCACAAAGGCACACCGGTCGAAAGGACCTCCGATGACCGACAACAACACACCCGCCGGCTGGTACCCACAACCCGATGGCAGCCAACGCTTCTGGAACGGATCGGCATGGCTCGACCTGCCCGATCCCACCGCGTCCGCCGTCGCACCGAAACGCACGATCCCGAAGAAGCCGATCATCATCGGTCTCGTCGTCGTGGCCCTCGCCGCCGGAGGAGGCACGGTGGCGTGGAAGGTCAACCACGACGCTCAGGTCGCGGCGCAGGTCGCCGCCGCGGAGGAAGCCGCGAATCGCGAAGCCGAGCGCATCGCGACGGAGAAGGCAGAGCAGGAAAGCCGCGATGCCGCCGAACGACTGTCCAGGTCGCTGAGTGTCGCCCAGATCGAATCGAGCATCGAGACGATGGCGAACGAACATGTGAACAAGGGTATGTTCGACGGGCCGGTCCTCAACGTCAGTTGCTCACCGACCAACGGAGGATCCACCGACAATCTCACCGAAACCACCACGGTGTTCGAATGTTTCGTTGCCACCGAGGAGGTGGGGGACGGACGCATGCGCGGCTACACCTACCACGCGACCATGAACTGGTCGACCGAGAAGTTCACCTACGGGTTCGGCGCACCGTAGCAGCCGGATGATGGACGACCCGTCGGCCGGGCAGTGTGAGTCGCCGCCACGCGGGGAACAACGCGCCGACGACAACACCCCGAATCGAAAACACCGGAGTTTGACCTTCACGTTGGTTGAAGTTCGATGATGGCCGGGTGCACACTTCTGATCTGATGTCCATCGGGGCGTTCGCCGAACTGACCGGCCTGACCCCCAGCGCCCTGCGGTTCTATGCCGACTCCTCGCTACTCCTCCCCGCCGAGACGGACCCGGTGTCGGCGTATCGCCGCTACCACCCCGATCAGGTGCCGCGCGCGACGATGCTCCGCCGGCTCCGGGAAATTGCGATGCCGCTGAACTCGGTGAGGGCCGTGCTCGACGCGGAACCCGCCGAGGCGGCCCGGTTGGTCGACGAGCACATCACCACGGTTCTCGACGAGGCCGCCGCCGCACGACGAACCGCGGCACGCCTCACCGCGGCGCTCACCGACGCGCCCGGCACGACGATCGCCGTGCTGAAGGGACCGGTACTGGCCGATGCGATCGAGCAGGTGTCGACCGCGACGACACGGAACCCGGCGATGCCGGTCCTCGACGGCATCCACCTGGAAGCCGGACCGCAGGCCGTCACATTGACCGCGACCGATCGGTACCGGCTTTCGACGCGCACACTGGTGCCAGAGAAGCCCATATCGGCGACCTGGTCCGCGACCGTCGACGCCGGTGATCTGCGATCCGCGGTATCCGAGGTGCGGCGCAGCACGCTGGTACGCATCGATGCGTCGACGCACGGAATCCGGCTGCGACTCACCGACCGTGACGATCAGCATTGCGGGTTCGTGGCCGAACCGTTCCC
Source organism: Rhodococcus sp. (in: high G+C Gram-positive bacteria) (assembly GCF_049299235.1). GTDB lineage: Bacteria > Actinomycetota > Actinomycetes > Mycobacteriales > Mycobacteriaceae > Rhodococcus. The sequence continues at coordinate 9,537 of NZ_JBAQXC010000012.1, forward strand.
CGACTACCGCGCGATGCTCGCGGGCACGCCCGCGCCGTCCACTCATGTGACGGTCTCGAAACACCTGCTGTTGCGCGCGTTGGAGGACGGCTCCGGTGACCTGTTCGGGCTGACCGTGACCGACCGGGTTCCCGACTTCGTCGGGGCCGACGGGCAGTCACTCGGCTCGCTCGAGGCCGCAGCGACCGGGGACGATATTCGGATCACGTTCCAGCTCACCACGTTCTATCCCGCGATCAGCACCGCGATCGGCCCCGATGTACTGCTCGACCTTCGGGGGGAGGGTCAGCCCGTGACGGTCCGGTCCGCCGACCGCGGTGACCTCACAACACTCGCAATGCCCGTTCGCCCCGACGACTTTGCCTGACGCATCCCCGAGGAGTAGTCGATGACCATGACCCACCCTGACCCGATCATGATTGCGATCACCCACGCGGTCGCCGACGGTCGGGCCGGCGACACCACGTCGGCCCGGACGAAACTGCAGACACTGTGGTCCGAGATCGGTGTCCTCGGCGATCCGTTGCACCGGTGCACACTCGCACACTATCTTGCAGACCTCTACGCCGATGCAGCCCAGGCTCTTACGTGGGACGTGCGCGCCCTGGATGCCGCGCAGGCGGTGACCGAGCAACGCGTGCAGCAGCACGACACGTCTCTGCACATCGCGGGCTTCGCGCCGTCGTTGCATCTGAATCTCGCGGACAACTACCGCCGACTCCGCTCTTTCGAGGCTGCTGCAGAACACATCTCGGCTGCCCGCGAGCATACGGCGGATCTGCCGAGCGGGCCGTACGGCGACACCATCCGCACCGCGATCGCCGAAGTAGCCGACGCGATCATCCGGAAGGACTGCACGCCACGCGCTTCCGCGCCCGGCACTTCCGGGTGACACCTCGCATGTTCAGCGGTGCACCACGCCGAGGATCCGCCGCGACATGTGCGCCATACCTGCGGCATTCGGGTGCAGCGGGCTCGACGACGGTCCCGCCTCGCGCCCCTCGAACCACCGTTGACCGGGAGCGGCGCACGCGTCGTGTCCTTCCACCCCCGTGGTGACATCGACGAATTCGACGCCGGCGGTGACTGCCGCCGTCGCGAGGACACCGTTCATCATCCCGAAGAAGCCCTTGGCCCACACGGCGTCGGCGTCGCTGACCGGAAGGTTCGGCCAGCATCCGTGATCGCCGACGATGCCACCGTGCCCGACGAGCACGACGCGCGCGGTGGGCGCTTTCGCCCGGATCGCGACGAGTGTCGACCACACCTTCGGGCCGAGTCCCGCGAGCGCCGACATTGCCCGGTCCGTGACCGCCGGATCGTTGCGGCAGCCGGCATCACCGCCGGGTGTGGTGGTGTAGCACGGGGAAATTATTGTGGGCCAGGCAATGTCGTTTCCGCCGATGCTGAGGGTCACGAGTGTGGTGTCCGCCGGCATTCGCTCGAGCTGTGGCGGAACCGGCCCCGCCGACGTCGGTTGCGGTGTGGTCGTCACGTGTTCGGTGCGAGCTCCGGTACACGACAGGTTGAGGTACGATGCGGCGCCCGCGCCCTGCGCGACGAGGCCCGGATAGCCGAGATCCGAGCGTTGACACCCGCCGGTTCGGGCGGCCGCATCGAGTGATGGTCCGGCGGCCCGGGAATCCCCCAGGGCGACGTACCGCACGCCGCCGGAGGCGGGGGCAGCCCCGACGGTCGCAGGAAGCGCGATCGAGACGGCGGCTGTCATCGCGACGACGGCGGCGCGAACTCCAACATGCATTCTCATGATCAACAGTATCGGCGACAACCGCGGTGACGGCGGGGAGATCGAGGGCCGCGTTTCCTGCGTTACGGAACGACGGGGTGGGCGTCCGGCTCCGCTTCGCAGCCGGACTGCCCTCGTCAACGAGCCACGATCCCCGATGCCACTTCGCTCCTGATCACACGCTCGAGCAGTTTGCCGGACGCATTGCGGGGCAAGGTGTCGACGTGCTGACCGGGCACTTGTAGTGCGCAAGCCGAGTCCTGGCGTAGTCGACGACGTCGGCTTCGGTGACAGCGGTACCCGGCATGGCTACGACGACGGCATCCGGAGACTCCCCCATCGTGCCGAAGGCACGCCGAGCATTTCGCTGCCCTACGCAGCTATCTCGCCACGACCGCCACGCATGGCATCGACGGACTCGACGCCCTCATCCACCTCGCAATCGGCGAACTGATGTGGGCAGCACAAGAAGTGATCGCAGCAGCCAACTCCGCCGCGATGTTCTTCCACATGGGCCCACCCATGCACTTGGTCCCGGTCGCCGAAGGTACCGACACCCAGAAGCGCTGGACAATCCACGCATTCGCCGAACACCGGGTCGACACAATGGCACTGACCGAATCCGAAGCTGAACCCGAAGCCGGGTCCGACATCGGCGCCGACCGCACCAAAGCCATCGAACAACCCGACGGAACCTGGCACATCGAGGGCGTGAAGCGATTCGTCTCCGGCGGCAGGTGCGGGTGGCCGCACGGAGTTTCGCCTTCCGGCTACCCGACCCTGGTCAAGGACCTGAGGAAGAACGCGAGGTTGGCGGGACGTTCGGCGAGGCGGCGCATGAAGTAGCCGTACCACTGCTGTCCGTAGGGTAGGTAGACCCGCAGGTGCTGCTGGCCGGCGACGAGCCGGAGTTGTTCGGTGTCGCGGATGCCGTAGAGCATCTGGAGTTCGAATTCGTCGGCGGTGCGGCCCTTTGACTCGGCGAAGTGCAGCGCCGCATTGACCATCGCCGGGTCGTGGGACGCGACCATCGGGTAGCCCTGACCGTTCATCAGGATCCGCAGGCACCGAAGGTACGCCGCGTCGACCGCGGTCTTCCCCTGGTACGCAACCGAGGCAGGTTCCTTGTAGGCGCCCTTACACAACCGGATTCGCGATCCGGGGCCGGACAGGTCCTTGCAATCGGTCTCGGTGCGTTTCAGGTAGGCCTGCAAGACCGTGCCGAGCGACGGGAATTCCTCGCGGAGTTCGCGCACGATCGACAACGTCGAGTCGGTGGTGGTGTGGTCTTCGGCGTCCACGGTCACCCACGCGCCGGCCTCCTCTGCGGCGGTACAGATCTTGTGGGCGTTCTCGAGGGCGATCTTGTGTCCGTCTCGGGGCAGGAGCTGCCCTAGCGCCGAGAGCTTGAGCGATACCTCCACATTGCGCACGTGGGAGGGCGGGAAGGCCACCGTGTCCTTCTCACCGTTCTGTGTGAACTCGGACAGGGGCGACAGCAGAGCGAGGTAGTGCGAGACCGTGTTGGTGGCCTGCGCGAGGTCGGTGGTGTCCTCGCCGAGGTGGTCGATGGTGATGTATCGGCCGGAGTCCAAAATCGAGGTGGCCGCGGCCACGGCCTGGTCCTCGGTTTCGCCGGCGACGAACCGGTCGACGAGGTTGCGGGTCACCGGGATCTTGGTGACGGTGCGTTCCATGCGGGGAGAGCGGGCTGCGGCCAGCAGGGCGGGACGCAGCAGGGCGGACAGTGCCATCAGATGTCCTGGTGCGGGTAGCGGTGGTCGGTGGCGGGAACGAAGGTTTCCTTGATGGTGCGGGTGGAGGCCCAGCGCAGCAGGTTCTGCGGGGAGCCGGCCTTGTCGTTGGTGCCCGAGGCTCGGGCGCCACCGAACGGCTGCTGGCCGACGACGGCGCCGGTGGGCTTGTCGTTGATGTAGAAGTTGCCGGCGGCGAACCGCAGGTCGTCGGTGGCCTTGGCGATTGCGGCGCGGTCGTCGGCGATGATCGACCCGGTCAGCGCGTACGCGGAGCCCTTGTCGACGAGGTCGAGGACCTTCTCGAACGATCCGGCGGCGGAGTCGTCGTAGACGTGCACGGACAGGATGGGCCCGAAGTACTCGGTGCGGAACGCGTCGTCGGTGGGGTCGTCACCGAGGAGCACGGTGGGGTCGACGAAGTAGCCGACGCTGTCGTCGACGTGGCCGCCAGCGGCGATGGTCAGGCTGGGGGTGGCCTTGGCGCGGGCGATGGCGTCGGCGTTGCGGTCGAAGGCCCGCTTGTCGATGACGGCGCCACCGAAGTTCGAGAAGTCTGTGACGTCAACATATTTCAGCGTCGACGCCTTGTCGATGAAGTCGTCACCCATTTTCGCCCACACCGACTTCGGGACGAACGCGCGGGAGGCGGCGGAGCACTTCTGACCCTGGTAGTCGAACGCGCCGCGGAGCAGCGCGGTGGTCAGGGTGTCGGGGTTCGCGGAGGAGTGCGCGAGGACGAAGTCCTTGCCGCCGGTCTCGCCGACCAGTCGAGGGTATGAGTGGTAGTTCGAGATGTTGTTGCCGACCTGCTGCCACAGGTGCTGGAACGTGGCGGTGGAACCGGTGAAGTGGATTCCGGCGAGGCGGGTGTCGGCGAGAACGACGTCGGAGACCGCGGCGCCGGAGCCGTTGACGAGGTTGATCACACCGGGCGGCAGTCCGGCGGCCTCGAGCAACTTCATCGTCCAGTACGCGGCAACGGCCTGCGTCTGCGACGGTTTCCACACCACCGTGTTCCCCATCAGTGCGGGCGCGGTCGGCAGGTTGCCGGCGATGGCGGTGAAGTTGAACGGGGTGATCGCGTACACGAAGCCCTCGAGCGAGCGGTACTCGAGCTTGTTCCACACGCCGGGGGAGGAGATCGGCTGGTCGGCGAGGATCTGGCGGGCGAAATGAACGTTGAACCGCCAGAAGTCGATCAGTTCGCACGGGGTGTCGATCTCGGCCTGGTACGCGGTTTTCGACTGTCCGAGCATGGTTGCGGCGGCGAGGGTTTCGCGCCAGGGCCCGGACAGCAGGTCGGCTGCGCGCAGGAACACCGCCGCCCGGTCTTCGAACGCGAGTGCCCGCCAGGCCGGGGCTGCGGCGGTGGCCGCGGCGACCGCGTCCTGTATGTCCTGTGCGCCTGCGTTGGCGAAAGTGCCCAGGACGGCGGCGTGCCGGTGTGGCTGGACGACATCGACGGCGGGGGTGTTGCCGCGCCGGTGCTGCCCGCCGATCACGTGGTGGATCTCCGTCGGATTCGACCCGAGTTCGGCCAACTTCGCCTGCAGCCGCGCCCGCTCCGCACTGCCCGGCGCGAACGACCCCACCGGCTCGTTGACGGGCTGCGGGGTGGTGATGATGGCGTCCATATAAACCTCCTACGGGATGTGGCGGCGAAGTCGGCCGCCGCAACGAACTAGCCGTAGTCAACACCAGCTCGGCGACAAAAGAATGAGCCAGTCGAACAAATCTCTATTATGTCAGTTGTACTATCAGCCAACTGATCGTGTCATCCCGAAGTGGAGATGGTCCCGTGAATTCTGATGGCGGAACCAATGGGGGTTCAACTGATTCGTCCGGCCGTGCCACCGGAAGCATCACGCTGCGTGAGCTTCTCAGCGTCCTCGACACCTCGGTCGTCGAACTGGTCGACGCGCCGGCCGGCACCGAGATCGCGCTGTCGTCCGTCGCACTCGTCGACAGTTCCGATCTGGCCGCCGAGACCGATTCGCAATTTCCGCTGTCGGACCTGTACCTGCACGTCGGGATCGGCACGACGGCGGCCGTGCGCTGGTTCGACGACATTGCCCTCCGCCCGCCCGAGCGCCGGATGCGTGCGGTGATGTCCAAGAATGCGGCCACCACGACGGTACTGCAGGCAGCGGCGCGCCGTGCCGGCGTCGCGTTGGTGGCGGTGCACCCGAAGGCCCGCTGGGACCACGTATTCCCGCTGGTGCGGCGCATGCTGGACCGCTCGCGCCGCAGCACGGGCCTGGATGATCCGGATTTGGTCGCCACCGACACCGACCTGTTCGGGTTGGCGCAGATCGTCGCGCAGAACGCCGGCGGCATGGTGTCGATCGAGGACGCGCAGTCGCACGTGCTGGCCTATTCCGCCTCTGACGAGGCCGCGGACGAGTTGCGGACGCTGTCGATCCTCGGCCGCGAAGGACCTCGTGAATACCTGCGGGCACTGCAGCAGTGGGGAGTTTTCGACCGCCTCCGCAGCAGCGACGAGGTCATCGACGTACCCGCCCACCGCAAGCTCGGCACGAAGCGGCGACTGGTGGTCGGCATCCGGCAGTCCTCCGAGGACGCCACGTCATCGGCGCGCACGCTCGGGTCCATCTGGCTGCAACAGGGGGTGGCGCCGTTCGCCGAGGACGCCGAGGACGTGCTGCGCGGCGCGTCCGCGATCGCCGCGCGGATCATCTCCCGCAGTCTCAATGCGCCGTCCACGGAGGGGCTGCTGATCCAGCGGCTGTTCGGGGTCCGCGGGGGTGGCGTGGACGTCCCGTCCGTGGTCAATGCCCTGAACCTGCCTGCGACCGGGCCCGCGGCGGTCGTCGGTTTCGCTGTTGGCGCCACCGATGCCACCGGTGCCGGCCTTAGCGAACTGGGCAGCATGTTGCGCCTGCAGGCCAGTTCCTTTCGCCGCGACTCCGTCGCCACGATTGTCGGTGAACGCGCCTACGTGTTGCTCCCGCGCTACACCAGCCCGAAGTCGGTGACCACCTGGACTCGGCAACTCGTCGAGCAGTTCGAGGCGAAACGGTCGGTCGTGCTCCGGGCGGCGATCGCGATCCCGGTACCCGATCTGGGGCAGGTCGCGGGAGCGCGGGTGGAGGTCGATCGTGTTCTCGACGGCACCGCCGCGACCTTTCCGGAGGGCCGGGTGACCACCCTCGCGGAATCCCGCACCGCGGTGCTGCTCGGCGAGATCCTCGATCTCGTCGACGGACATCCCGAACTCCACGACCCGCGGTTGGACGCCCTGTTCGAGTACGACCGCAAGCACGCGTCGAACCTGTGCGAGAGCGCGGAGAGCTACCTTGCTCATTACGGCGATGTTCGCGGCGCCGCAACCGTTTTGCAGGTGCATCCGAATACCCTGCGCTATCGCATCCGCCGCGTCGAAGAGATTGTCGGGGTCGACTTGCAAGACGCCTCCGATCGCCTGCTCCTCGAACTACAGCTCACCCTGCGCCTACGGAAAGAAGGGGGCACGCCGACCGCCTGAGCATGGCGACCTCCGTAGCCTCCGCCTTGGCGAGCAGGCCAAAAAGTCGCCGCTCTTTTCAAACGGCTGACCCAATACTTCACAGGGGATGTCCCGGTTAACTATTCGCCACGGGTTCGTGGCAATGGGGCCGCGCTCGACAACCTTTCGGCGAAGGAATGGTGAGCTCACGGTGAGCATGTCGATAGAGTCCGATGCACGCGAGAAGTCGCTTCGGTTCGCGTCTCAGGTCGAGAAGTTCGACGATGTGCGTTCGGCGTTCTTCCGCCATGCAGCCCAGGACGACACCGTGGCGGCGGACTCCACCGTGCGCCAGCACCTGGATCTGGCCGCCCACCGCGCGCCTGCCGCCGATCTGGTCGCCTTCCTTCCCTCCGACCTCGACGCGCGCACCGATCCCGCGCTGGTCGTCGTCACCGACGACATGCCGCTGCTGGTCGACGCCTTGACCGCCGTCGTCGAGTCGATGGGCGCTCCGATCTCCCGCCTCCTTCATCCGGTGCTCTCCGCGATCCGGACGCCCGAGGGCGAACTGGTGGACCTCGAGCGCGGCAGCAATACCGGCGAGCCGATCGCCGAATCGTGGATGCGCATCGAATTCGTCTCGGCGCCGAGCGGGAAGGTCCGTGACCGCATCATCGGCTCGGTACGGCACACACTGCTGACGCTGCGCCAGATCACCGCCGACCAGTCTGCGATGGCCGACCGGCAGCGCGAGGTCGTTGCCGCGGTGAAGCGGATCGAGACAACCGGGGCGGCGGTCCCGTGGAGCCCGCAGGAGCTCGGGGACACCGCCGACCTCCTCGATTGGCTCCGGGCCGGGAACTTCACGTTCCTCGGATACCAGTACTGCACCGCCGACGGCGCCGGCCGGAGCCTCGGTCTGGTCCGCGCCACCGACGGCTACCACCACGCTCTGCCGGAGTGGACTCCCGGCCGGACGCCCTCCGTGATCACCGTCGCAAAGGCGCCGGAGTTCCCGAGCGCGGCCCAGGGCCTGCATCCCCACATGATCTCGGTCGCCGACTTCAACGGCAGCGCCGTCGCCGGCGAGCACCGATTCATCGGACTGTTCACCGTCACCGCACTGCACGAGAACGTCCTCGACATCCCGGTCCTGGCCCGCCGGGCCAGGGATGTGATCGCCCGGGCCGGCTACCGGCTCGAATCGCACTCCGGTCAGGCGTTACTCGAGATCATCCAGGACCATCCGCGCCCGGAACTGTTCGCCATCGACGACGACGACCTCTATCGCACCGTGGTCGCGGTGCTCGGCGCCGCCGCTCACCAGCAACTGCTGTTGTTCCTGCGCCCGCGAACCGGTCAGGGGATGATCTCCGCGCTCGTCTACCTCCCCCGCGACCGGTACACCACCGGCGTGCGGATCGCCATGCAGAACCTACTGCTCGGCGAGTTCCCCGGATCGAGCATCGATCACACGGTGCGCGTCACCGAAAACCCAATGGCACTGGTGTGTTTCACGATCCGCACCGAAAAAGACACCGCGATCGACCCGGACTTCGACTGGGGCGCCACCCGGGCGAGGGTCCAGCAGCGCCTGACGGCAGTGAGCCGCACCTGGGACGACGAACTTCACGACGTTCTGTGCGGCGAAGGCGGAGCCCGCACCGCGCTCGGTGCGCACTACGCCGCGCGCCTGCCCGAGTCCTACAAGCAGGACTTCAACCCTCGCCGCGGGGCCGCCGATCTCGCCCGGCTCGAGAACCTCGACGCACACGGCATCGACGTCCGGATCTATCCGCGCCGCACCGGGGAACACACCGAGCTGCGTTGCACGCTCTACGTTGCCGGGGTGCGAATCTCGCTGAGCGAGGTTCTGCCCATCCTGCACAGCCTCGGTGTGGACGTCCTCGACGAGCGTCCCTACCCGGTCGTCCGCCCGGACGGGTTGTCGACGTGGATCTACGATTTCGGGCTGCACCACCCGCGGACGCTGGCCGATCTGACCGCCACCGGCGCCGACGCCGGAACCGCGCAGGGCGGGAGGGACGGCCTCGCGACACGGTTCTGCGACACGTTCGTCGCTGCCTGGTCCGGCCAGGCCGAAGTCGATTCGTTCAACACCCTCGTTCCCCGCGCCGGCCTGACCTGGTCGGAGACCGCCCTGCTCCGGGCGTACGCGAAGTACTTGCGTCAGGCCGGCTTCGTGCACAGCACCGAACGCATCGCGAGCGTGCTGGCCGAGCATCCGCGCACCGTCCGGGCCCTCGTGCAGCTTTTCGCCGCCCGACTCGACCCCGACCGCGCCGACACCGAGAACGCGGAATCGCTGACCGGACAGATCACCGAGGCGATCGACGAGGTCGTCAGCCTCGAAGCCGACCGCATCCTGCGCGCCTACCTCAACCTGCTGCACGCCACCGTGCGCACCAACTACTACCGACGCGGCAACGCTCAGGTCCATTCGTCGAGCGCTCTGGCGCTCAAGTTCGAACCCGCCGCGTTGACCGAATTACCGCAGCCACGACCGCGGTTCGAGATCTTCGTGTATTCACCCGAGGTCGAGGGTACGCACCTGCGCTTCGGGCTCGTCGCCCGCGGCGGCCTGCGCTGGTCCGACCGGATCGAGGACTTCCGCACCGAGATCCTCGGGCTGGTCAAGGCACAGGCAGTGAAGAACGCAGTCATCGTCCCGGTCGGCGCCAAGGGCGGCTTCGTCGTCAAACGACCACCTGCCTCCACCGGCGACGCCGACGCTGACCGCGATGCCTTGCGCTCCAGTGGAATCGACTGCTACCGCGCGTTCATCGGAGCCCTGCTCGATGTCACCGACAACGTCACCCCCGCTACCGGCGACCTGGTGCCGCCGCTGTCGGTGGTGCGCCGCGACGGCGACGATCCCTATTTGGTGGTCGCCGCAGACAAGGGCACCGCGACCTTCTCCGACGAAGCCAACACCGTCGCGCAGCGATACGGGTTCTGGCTCGGCGACGCCTTCGCCTCGGGCGGCTCGGTGGGCTACGACCACAAGGCCATGGGCATCACCGCCAAGGGCGCGTGGGAAAGCGTGAAGCGGCATTTCCGGGAAATGGGAATCGACACCCAGACCGAGGACTTCACCGCTGTCGGTGTCGGCGACATGAGCGGTGACGTCTTCGGTAACGGCATGCTGCTCAGCGAGCGCATCCGGCTCGTCGCCGCGTTCGATCACCGGCACATCTTCCTCGATCCCGAGCCCGATGCGGCCGGCTCGTACCGGGAGCGGCGCCGGTTGTTCGAACTGCCGCGCTCATCCTGGGACGACTACGACCGGTCGCTGATCAGTGCTGGGGGAGGGATTTTCGAACGGACCGCCAAATCCATTCCCCTCTCCGACCCGATCCGCGAAGCCCTCGGTGTGACACCCGACGTCGCGCGACTGTCCGGGCAAGATATGGTTGCCGCGATCCTGCGCGCACCGGTTGATCTGCTGTGGAACGGCGGCATCGGAACCTACGTCAAATCGTCCGGTGAATCCCATCTCGACGTGGGGGACAAGGCTAACGACGGAGTCCGAGTCGACGCCCGGCAGGTGCGCGCCAAGGTGATCGGCGAGGGCGGCAACCTCGGGGTCACCGCCCTCGGCCGCATCGAATTCGCCCGACACGGCGGACGCATCAACACCGACGCGCTCGACAACTCCGCAGGGGTCAACTGCTCGGACCACGAGGTCAACATCAAGATCCTGCTCGACGGGCTCGTCTCCACCGGACGACTGGACGCGGCCGGGCGCGACAGCCTGCTGCGGTCGATGACCGGCGACGTCGAAGACCTCGTGCTCGCCGACAACATCGCGCAGAACGACCTGCTCGGTACCTGCCGCGCCACCGCCGCGAGCCGGGTACGTGTGCACGCCAGGCAGATCCGGGCCCTCGCTGCCGGGCGCGACCTCGACCGCACGCTCGAAGCGCTCCCGACAGACGAGGAACTCGAGCGGCGGGAGAAGCGCGGCACGGGGCTGACCTCGCCCGAACTGGCCACCCTCACCGCCCACGTGAAACTTGCCCTGAAGGCGGAACTGCTCGCCAGTGACCTGCCCGACGGTGATGCCTTCACGGGCCGGCTACTGCACTACTTCCCCGAGCGACTCCGACGCGAATACGGCGATGCCATACTCGACCACCGCCTCAGACGAGAGATCATCGCCACCGTCGTCACCAACGAGGTCGTCGACACCGGCGGCGTCACCTATGTCTTCCGGCTCGGTGAGGACCTCGGTGCGTCGAGCACCGACGCGGTCCGCGCCTACGCCGCCGCAAGTGCAATAGTCGGTCTCCCGGAACTGGTCCGGCAGATCCGCACGGGCGCGCCGAACACCGCCGTCTCCGATCTCATGATGACCGAGGTACGTCGACTGCTCGACCGGGTGTCGCGGTGGCTGCTCAACCACCGTCCGCAACCGATCGCGATCGGCGCCGAGATCGCCCGCTACGGCCGGGCGGTCGAGCACCTGATGCCGAATGTTCCCGGGTGGTTGCAGGGCCCGGACGCCGCCGTCGTCCGTGCCCGCGCGACCGAGCTGACCACGCTCGGCGCCCACTCCGACCAGGCCACCGCCGTTGTCAGCCTGCTGCACGGTTTCTGCGCAATGGACATCATCGACATCGCAGACCTCGAGGACCGTGACGTCGACGAGGTCGGCGAACTGTACTACACGCTCAACGCCCACCTGAGCGTCGACTACCTGCTGACCGCGATCTCGGGACTCGACGACACCAACCGTTGGAATGCTCTCGCCCGGCTGGCCCTGCGCGACGACGTCTACAGCTCCGTGCGCCTGCTGACCGTGGACGCCCTGTCCGGATCGTCCCCGAACGAGACCGCCGCGGCGAAGATCACCTACTGGGAAGCAACCAACACCTCACGGCTGACCCGCGCCCGGGCCATCCTGGCCGAGATCTTCGCGTCCAACCTCGCCGACCTGGCCACCCTGTCGGTGGCCGCCCGGCAAGTGCGGACCATGGTCGGCCGCTCCCGGCCGCAGCAGCCCACGAACTGACGACGAAGACAATCCGGTCACGACGCCAAGCCGGCCAAGCCGGCAAAGCGTGGATCCTGGACAAGAAGTGTGCCACCACGGGTTGGCACCGCGATCATGCCCGCAAGAGCACTGCGCGGCGCCCGGCGACCGCAGATGATCCGCCCCCGGCCTCCGTGACCATCGAAGTACGACCCGAACGTCATTGCCGCGCTGATCTTCTGCTGGGCAGTGTTGGGAATGCAGGGACGGCAAGCGGCTCGCTCCGGTCCTGAGCGAGCTGATATCGCGACTGCGGCACAAAGAATGTGCCCCCTGAACTGCGATGATTGATGTTCTTCACGCAAGAATCAGTCCAGCTCGAGAACGGCACTTCCAGTGCAAGTGTCCCGCGCGTTCAACGCCGAGTCCGCGCTGTTCGACGACGACAACATCGTCTCGTACGGTGGCCTGATACCGGTGATGGCCTTGGCGCAGCAGACATGCCTGTCCGACCGAGTGTATGCACCGTCAACCATCGGAACATCGCTGCGCGAGTTCACATTCGGACACGCCCGTCAACTCGAATCTAGTGCTACGTGCACATTTGATCGCACTGACGAACCGGGCGGAGTTGCTACCCGGTCGTGAAAGACAGATCTATCTCGACATCGATTCGCTGCTCCGCCCGGTCTACGGGTCGGCGGTGCGCGCCTGCCTCGACGCGGTTGCGCGCATCGCGCACGTCGCACTCGGCCGTCCGCGATCCGGCTGAGGAACTCTCGCGTGAGCAGTGGCGGCGGTCGCTGGTCGAGGGTGCGGTCATCTCCCGATCGGTCGACGACCGCCTCACCTCACCGACCGTCGGCGGACGTCAACAGGTCGGCGATCGCGGCGACGTGCGCCGTCTCCTCGACGAGTTCGGCCGTGCAGACGGCATCGTCGAGGTCACGCCCCACCGCCACCAAACCGTGTCCGGCCAGCATGATGGCACGCACCTCCGGTGGACCCGAGAAGGCCGCCAGCACCTCGTCGACCTGTTCCGGTCGGACGGAGTATCCGCCGGTATCGATGACCGGCACGGGGCCGCCGAGTTTGAGCACGGCGTGATACGTGCTTGCGGGGATCTGTTTCCACTTCGCCGCGCACGCGATCGCCCAGGGTGAGTGACAGTGCACGACCGCCCCGACCTCCGGCATCCGCGCGTAGATACTCCCGTGCAGGAGCGCCTCCTTGGTGGGTGGCCGCGAGCCGACGACCAGCCGACCCGAGAAGTCGGCCACGACGGCCGCGTCGACAGAGGAGTCGGCGAACGACGCGTTCGACGCCTTGGCAGCCATCAGTTCGGCACCCGGAATTCGGACCGAGACGTTGCCGCCGTTGCCGGACTGCAGGCCTTGCTCACGGCAGCGGTGCTGGGTCGCGAGTACGGCCATCCGTTCCGCCGTGTAGTCAGGTGTCACCGAGTCGTTGGAAGTTACCGAGTCGTTGGAAGTCACCCTCGGGCCCCCGTCCGCGAACTCATCAGCATGAGCATCTCCTCGGCTGCCGCATGCGAGAACGCGGGATCACAGAGATTCGCGTCGACCCGCTTGGTGACGATGTCCGCGCGCAGACCACGTTCCAGTTCGTCGAGGATCGCGGCGTCGACCGTCGGTTCATGGAGTGGTTCCCCGGGCCGCGTCATCGTTCGTAAGCCGCCGGTCGGAAGCAGAACCGTCACCGGACCCGTCGCGGCGTTGAGGCGTTCGACGACGAGCCGGGCGACGTCCCGGGCCTCGTTCTCACGCAACTTGACGTGCGCGAGCTCCGCGTTGTGCCAGATCATCTTTCGGTCGTCGACATCGGCGAACAGTTCGCCCTTCCACTGGCAGATGAAGTCGATACCGCCGGGTGCGACGACCATCGGGATACCGGCACGGGCGCCGGCCGTCAGTCGGTCGGTGGTACCGGCGCCGAACCCGCCGCCGAAGTACTCGTAGACGATCTCGTGGAGGGTGAGGTCCATCGTCGCGGCGAGAGCGCCGTCGGCCACCAGTTCTTCGAGAACCTGGCCACCGACGCCGGTGGAATGGAAGCAGCAGACCGGTCGGCCCGCAGCCTCCAGCTCGGCGACCGCCTGGACGACCCCGTCGTTGGTCGCCCCCATCAGCGTGGTGCCGATCGTGTCCTCCGCGGGTCGTCCGATGTCCCGGCCACCGGCTGCAACCATTCCGACGACGGCGCCGGCCGCGTTGGCCAAGATCCGCCTGCTGATGAAGTTGAGGCCCGCGAGATCGGTGACTGCGGGCATCACCGTGATGTCCTTGGTGCCGGCGACCATGTCGAACTTCCTCGTCCCGCACGCGACGGTCGAGACGATTACCTTGGGAAAGCCGACGGGAAGTGCTTGCATCGCCTGGGCGGCCATCGTCGTGTTCTGTAGTCCGCCGAGCCCCAACACCCCGTGGATGCGCCCGATGTCGTGGAGGTCACGCAACGTTCGGGTCGCGCCCCGCGCCATCACGTCGAGGAGAAACGCCCTCGGGCTGCCCACGATATCCGCCCAGACGTGCCCGGCGGCCGTGGCGACGTCTTCGCGCCGGATGTGTTCCGGCGACGTCTCGTGCGGCGAGGTGAACTGCTTCGACGTGCTCACGTCGATGATCACCGCGCGTGCGCCCCGCGCGGCCAGTTGTTCCACGACATAGTTCACCTCGGCATCCTTGGTGTCGGTGGACGCGACGACGGCGATGGTGCTGGTCATGGCGCCAGGCCCAGCACCGGGGTGTCGCGGATGCGGTCCATCAGGGGCCGATCGTGCGAGCCGAGGATGAAGTCGTTGCCGGCAGCTCGGTCCCGCTGGTTCTCGATCGAATGCCACATGCCCACCGCGTCCACGTACCGGGCCGGGGGCGTGATGTCGTAGTGCATTTCGGGCAGCGGCCTCAGGTTCTCGGGGCAGAAGATCGAGTCCCCGGAACAGATGAAGCTACCGGCGGCGGTGTCGATCTCGACCGAGATGTGCCCGGGTGAGTGTCCATGCGTTTCGAAGACGCGCACGCCCGGGATCAGTTCTTGGTCGCCCGAGACGGTGGTGAAGTCGATTCCCTCGAAATGGGGGGTGATACCGAGTGCCGAATTTTCGTACGACTTGTAGTACATCGGGATCGGGTTTCTCGCGAATTCGAGTTCACGCTCGTGGACATAGATCGTGGCCTCGGTGAACTTTTCGAGATAGTACGAATGGTCCCAATGAAGGTGGGTGAGCGCGATTGCGCCGATGTCTTCGCATCGCATGCCCAGCGCGGCCAGACGCTCGTGGATGGCCATCCCCTCGGGCTGGTGTGATCCCTTGTGGTGGTAGGTGGACGCGCGGTCGGTCCAGCTCATTCCGGTATCGACGAGGAGCGGTGTCTCGCCGCCCTCGACGAGGAATGCGAACGCGGGGATCTCGATCCGCTCGTCGGTCGCCTCGGGCACATAGGGGTGTACCGAGTGGTGGAACAGGTATTGCGACGGCACCGTGGTCACGAACCCGGTGTTCAATGGGCGGATCGTCAAACTCATCGCGGCAAACTCCTCTGTCAGTGGATCGGCGATGACCGATCACCTGTGCGGCGGGTAGGAATGGTTGCTGGGCAACTCGGCACGAACGGCCGTGATCACCCGAACGGCGCGAGACCGCGGTTGTAGTAGGCCAACGGAACCTCGTCGCTGAGCGAACCGCCCATGGCGACGACGGACCCGTATGCCACGAGGTGGGTACCGATCTCTTCGGTCTTGAGGATCGTGCAGTCGAGCCAGCAGAGTGCGTCGGCGAGAAGGGGGCTGCCGGTACGTGCCCGGTCGATCGTCAACCCGCTGAAGCGTTCGGTGTGGTCGAGACCGGGAGTCGCGAAGCGCTGTGCGACAACGCGCTGGGACCCACTGAGGATATTGACCCCGTAGTGGCCGCCACGGCGGATCACGTCGGTGGTGTACGACCGGTTGTTGAGGCACACCAGGACGGTCGGCGGATCATCGGATACCGAGGTGAAGGCGCTGACCGTCATACCGGCAGGCGTGTTGTCGCATTCGCCGGTGACGACAACGACACCGGTGGGCAGCTTGGCCATGGCTCGACGCAACTGCCCGCTGGGGATGGTGCAGACGGTCTCGAGGGTGTCCATTGTCATGACTCCTTAGCTGAGGGCGTCGACGGGCGGGTTGATACCACGCAGGACCCACCGGCCCAGGTGCCGCTTCTTGACGTCTTGGGGGTCGTGAGTCGACAGGGTCCGCGCGTTGCGCCAGAACACGTCGAGGCCGGCTTCGCGGGTGGTCGAGCGGCCGCCACCCATGCGGTGGATGTCCCCGCACACCTCCAGGCTGGCCTCCGTTGCGGCGACCTTGGCGCACATCATCGCCACCGAGACCCGTGCCCGGGCATCGTCCGTCGAGGGTGTGAACCCCGTGATGCCTGCGGCGGCCTGTTGGATGAGTGCCCGGGCCCCGGCCAGAGTGATGTAGTGCTGGCCGATTTGCCATTCACCAACAACGGACAGGTCATACGGATTGTCTGCGACCGTCGGTGCCGGCGCGTGGCCGAGGTAGTCCGAGATGGCGCGAAGCGCGCCGGTCCCCAGGCCCAGCAGGATGGAGGCGAACATGACCTGATTGATCGGTCCGCTGACGTCCTCGTGGGGAGCCACCTTTGCGCCGGGCGCCCAGTGGTAGCCGTCGGGGACGAACACGTCGGTAAGTTCCACGCTGCAACTGCCCGTGGCACGCTGCCCCATGTTGTCCCAGTCGTCGATGATGCGCACTCCGGGCGCGTCGAGCCGGACCAGCGCGTTGTAGAGTCCGCCGGCTTCGACGCTCTCGTAGTCGCTGTGCAGCAGCAGCGTGATCGCATAGGTCGCACCCTTGACGCCGGTGGCGAAACGCTTTGTGCCGTTGAGGATCACGCCACCCTCGACCGGAGTGGCTGTGGTGCGATAGCTGAACCTCGGTTTGACATGCTCTGCACCGGCCGAGCAGAACCGGGCGCCTCGAAGCACCTCCTGTGCCAGTTCGGAGCGATGCTCGGGGCTCAGCGGCGACGATGGCCGCAGGAGCATTGACCCGACCGAGTAGTTGATCATCCAGATTTGTGCGGTCGAACTCTCACCGCTGGCGATGTTCGTCAGGATCTCGGTCACCTTGGGCAGGTCACCGTAGAGTTGGTCGGCGGCGATACCGCCGAGATCGCGGGGCACGGCGAGGCGACTGAACCCGGCGTCGTGCAGGTCGGCGAGATTGTCGCTCGGGTAGTCTCCGGCCGTGTCCACGGCGGCGGCGGTCTTGGCGAACTTGACGCCGAGTTCTTCACTGACCGCTACGAGTTCAGCGGCGTTGTCGATCGGGGTCATGACAGACCTCCTACCTTGAGGGTGGCTTCGGGAGTTTCTACTTCGGAGAAGCGGGGGGTGGTGGTGTATCGCGGCATGATGGCGAAGAGGACGACGGTGATGGCGAGCAGGGTCACGCTCGTGGCGATGGTCGGACCGAATCCGGCGGTGTGGTCCACGATCAGACCCAGCATGTAGGGACTGACCGCGAGACCGAGAATGTATGCCGCATAGGCCAGGCTGTAGATCTGGGAGAACCTGTTGAGCGAGAAGTATCGTGAGATCAGCAGTGTCACGATGTCAACTTCGGCACCGAGGCAGAAGCCGACGGCGAAGGCCGCGATGATCGCGACTTCAGGGCCGGCGACGAGCATACTGCCCAGGCCGATAGCTCCCAGCGCCATGGTTACGGCAGCAACGTAGGGGGCGAAGATGCGGTCATAGAGGTATCCGCTGACGAGCCGGCCGACCACGACGCTGACGCCGAGTGCGCTTTGCACCCACAGGGCGCGTTCTGCGGAGACGCCCGACCGCAGCATGAGGTCGTACAGGTGGATCACGAGGCCACCGATGGCCAGTGCCATGCAGACGAATGCTGCTGCGAGACGGAGGAACACGGGGTCCGAGATGATTCGGCGCGCCGGGATCGGGGGGAGCTTCGGCGCCGCCTTCGCCTGCCGACTGCCGCTCTGTGGACGGTCGGCGGGCAGCAGCAGGTACACGATGCAGGTGCTGACCAGCACGGTGCCGGCCAAAACCATATACCCGGTCCGCCAACCCGAGTCCCGAATGATCGGACCGAGAACCTGCGGGACGACGATGGCGGTCAGTCCGCTGCCGGACAACATGATGCCGACGGCCAAGCCGCGCCGCTTGTTGAACGCGCGGCTGACGCTGCGCCCGAAAGTGATCGGGCCCGTCCCCAACGACAGGGCCATGGTTATGACTACGACAACCATGTACACCGCATAATTGTCGCCGAGCGAGCAATGATCACAACCTGTGGATCCCGGGAGGGCGTACCTTCCCGGATGATGATCTTTGACGAAACAGGATTCTGATCAAGACCAGCGTTGGCGCGCTGGCGGGAAGGCACGCCCATGGTCACGGTAGTACACGAAGAGCAGGACCCGAGCGAGACCGGTTCGTCGCACTCGTTGCTCGACGAGATCGTCCGCGACGGTGCCCGACAGATGCTCGCCGCGGCCCTGCAAGCCGAGGTCGCCGACTATATCGCCCGGCACGCCGGTGAAGTCGACGACAACGGCCACCGCCTTGTCGTACGCAACGGCTACCACGCCGAACGCGACGTGATGACCGCCGCCGGCGCAGTGACGGTCAAGGCCCCACGCGTGAACGACAAGCGTGTCGACCCCGACACCGGTACCCGCAAGAAGTTCGCATCGTCGATCCTGCCTGCGTGGGCACGCAAGTCCACGCAGGTGTCCGAGGTGTTGCCGTTGCTGTACCTGCATGGCCTTTCCACCAGCGATTTCGGGCCCGCGCTGGAGCAGTTCCTCGGATCCGGCGCCGGGCTGTCCGCCTCGTCGATCACCCGGCTGACCACGCAGTGGCAGGACGAGACGAGAGCCTTCGCCCAGCGCGACCTCTCGCAGGTCGACTACGTGTATCTGTGGGTCGACGGCATCCACTTGAAGGTCCGTCTCGAACAGGAAAAACTGTGCCTGCTGGTCATGCTGGGCGTCCGCGCCGACGGCCGCAAGGAACTCGTCGCGCTCACCGACGGGTACCGGGAATCAGCCGATTCGTGGGCTGACCTGCTGCGCGACTGCCGCCGCCGCGGTATGCGTGCCCCGCACCTGGCGGTCGGGGACGGGGCTCTCGGGTTCTGGAAGGCTATCCGGGAGGTGTTCCCCGACACCCGTGAGCAGCGCTGTTGGTTTCACAAGCAAGCCAATGTTCTTGCTGCGTTGCCGAAGTCGGCGCATCCGGGTGCGCTGGCGGCGATGAAGGAAATCTACGGCGCCGAGGATCTCGACAAGGCACAGGTGGCGATCGCGGCATTCGCTCGCGACTACGGGGTGAAGTACCCGAAGGCGGTCGCGAAGATCGTCGACGACGCCGATGTCCTGCTCGAGTACTTCAAGTATCCGGCCGAGCATTGGGTGCATCTACGTACGACGAATCCGATCGAATCTACTTTTGCCACAGTGCGTTTGCGAACCAGGGTTACCAAGGGCCCGGGTTCGCGGGCGGCGGGGATGGCGATGGCCTACAAGCTGATCGAGGCGGCTCAGGCAAGGTGGCGGGCCGTCAACGCTCCGCACTTGGTCGCTCTGGTACGGGCCGGGTCGGTGTTCCATCAAGGAAAGCTGCTCGAACGTCCCGTCGATATCACCCCGGAACCGTCACCGGACACCCCGGTGTCCGAGGTTGCCTGACGAACTCAGATCCACAGGTATTGACAATAGCTCTCGCCGAGCTGCGAAATTACCAGATATCCAGTCGCCATGCACAGACCTGATATGGCCGCCGGGATGCGGGAGCCTAATCGGTCGACGAGGCGACCGGCAAAGGGCAGGCACGCCGCGAAGGCGATGTTGTACACCAGGACCACAAGGGAGAGGGATGAGACACTCCACCCGAAGCTCGTGTGCAGGCTGGGAAAGAACAACGCATTGGTATAGAACGGAATCGCGATGAATCCGGTCGCGATACCGAGGACGGACGCGAGTAGGACACGCCAGTTGGTTCGGAATTCCGACCCACTTGTTGCCTCAGAAGTGATGACAGACATGGACTTCCAATCGGGTGAGAGGAACGGATTCGAGTCGCCGCCATGGCCACGTTCCCTGGCAACGTGAGGTCAATCACATCGTTCCAGTGCTTTCCGATGTTAGGACCACTCAGCGCACTTACGTAATGGCTCGTCGTCCATAACCCTACGCATCCAGATGGTAAATGGAACATGACCTGCCGTGCATCGGTGCCGAAACGCGCACCAGCGCCCGACACGGCAGCCACCCCGGCCGGTCACCGACCAGAAGACTTCCCCATTGACGCCGATCCGGCACCGGCACACGGCAATTCGTTCGATCTCACCGAATTGCCCGATGATGCGACATACCCATCGCCGCCCCCCTCCGGGCACTGACGACCACATCACACCGACCGCGGGATGCGGGGCATTCGGCTGCCCAGCCGTCATCGGCGCCGACGAGAAGCGCCGACCGCCGTCGCCACTGACGGTTGCGACCTGGGAGTATGCAACGCACAAGTGGCCAGCGATCCATATTCCCCTGCGAGTTGCTAGACATGCATACATTGCTGCCGTTGCCAAGGGATGCCTACTCTGACATTACTCACATGCACGAAGGAGTCGACCAATGGTTACCACCGCAGCGCGACGTCTGCCCGATCCGGTTCGCCCCGCCGGACAGGACGATGTCTCTGAACTCGAGCGACTTCTCTTGCTCGCCGAAATCGCGAACGACGTGGACGGATTCGAGTCCTTGTCATCGGCGACAACCCACCTCTGCCGCGCAGTTCTGGGAGTGATGAATTGCCAATTCGCTTGTGTCCGACTACCGGATACGTCTGGCAAGCAGTTGGTGGTCGTCGGCGCCAGCGATCGCGAACTGTTTCCCACCGAAGATGTCCTCGAACTACAACCCACGGATGTTTCCGGAGTATGGGGCGGCTCGCGAACCCCGAGCGTCGAGGCATTTGCGACGGGCCAGGCCCAGATGATCAGCGCACTCGACAACGTCGAAGGACACGATGCCTGGCAGGAACGCACGCGGCGCCTGGGTATCAGAGCACTCCTGGCACTGCCGTTGATCCGGCACGGCGAGGTCCGCGGCGTCCTCAACTGCCACTGGACCCACGAGTTCACACCCAGTGATCCACAGATGTTGACCCTGCGAGTCGTCGGCCGACTGGCCGCCCTCGCTGTGGAGTCCGCCAGTCGAAGTGATGTTCGCCGGCGCAACGAGAAGTCCCTCACCACGGCGCGCGACCAATCGGTTGTGCTCGCTCAGGAAGAAGAGCGGTTGATCGCAGCGCAGACCGAACTCGTGGCGGCGGGTGCCCGACAGCCGAACGCGGCGCTGCGTGGCATTGCTTCAATCCTCAGCGACCATTTGCGCACCGCGGTCGGCATCGTCGGCGAGAGTGACGGACTGATCGTAATCCAGGGCCCACCAGACCAAACACGTTCCCTAGCATCATCTTTGGAAGCCGAAAAGACCGGCGACGGTGCGGTCGACACGGTGATCAGACGGGCCGTCGACGGTCCGACGGGAGCCCTCGGCGCGATGGTCTTCTCCTCCGACTCACGCGACGATCCCTACGTTCGACGACTGCTGTCCTTCACCGGGAACCTTCTGACCACCGTGCTGCAGCGCCGCGCCGGCGACAGCGACGCGGCCACCATGGCACGCCCGTACGCCTTACTTGCACTGTGCCACGGTGACCTCGAGGGATCGCAGATCGAAACCGCATGCGACGTACTCGGCATCGGGTTGAACACACCCCTCGACGTTGCGGTCGCACGGTTCGATACGGCTGAGGCCGCCACCCGCTTCGCCTCCTATCGGCGGGCGTCGGGCTGGGGACGTGTCGTCGCCCAGCTGGCCATCGGCCGAGAAGTAGTGGTGCTACTCGAAAGTGAACCGGCGACCGTCGCGGTCCCACCGCTCGACGGCACGGACATCGGCCTGAACACGGTCGGTGTCAGCCGACGCGGCGCCAAGATCACGGCTCTTCCCACCCATCTCGGCGAGGCGCGGGTCGCGGCTGCCGCCGCCAGAACCGGCACCGTCGCCGTCTACGGCGATTTGGGTCCGGCGGCCGACCTCGTCATGCACGTACCGACCGATGATCTTCGCGCCATCGTCGACGACCACCTCGGGCCGCTGAAGGAATACGACCAGCAGCACCGCACACAACTGTTGCAGACACTCGAAGCGTTCATCCAGGTCGACGGGAACGTGGACCGGGTCGCCGAGTTGCTGACCATCCATCGCAACACCGTCCATCAGCGGCTTCGCCGCATCTGCGAACTGTGCGGCGTCGATCTCGGGTCCTTCTACGACTTGTCCCGCCTGTGCCTGATCGTCCAGTGGAACCACTACCTGGAAAGCGGAAGCCGATAGCCACGTCGAGCGTCACCGAGAAGGGCGAGGCATTCTTTCCGGTCATCGCGCCGATGATCGACTGGGGGGCAACGATGGTTCCACGCTCCCGACGGCCCTGCGATCATTTTCACCCACCAGTCCTGTGGCAAGAACTTTGTGCCGCGCCTGACCTGCAGCAACTGCGCGCAGCAGCTTCACGCACGGGAGATTCTCATCGAGGAACCGGGTTTCCGGCACCCCTGAGCTACCGGACCACCGCGAACCGCCGGAAGACGAACCCACCCTCGAACGGGATCTCCTCGACCTGTTCGAGCCGAATCGGCCGGTCGACGTTCAGGAACAGTGGCAGCCCGCCACCGACCACGATCGGCAGGAAATACCCGGTGACCTCGTCGACGAGCCCCTCGTTCAGCAGGGGCGACGCCGTCGTCGGACCGGAGAGCGTGATCGGCTTCGGCGACGCGGCCTTCAATCGGCTGACGTCGTCGGCGTCGAGGTGTCGCACCATCCGGGTGCGGGCGCCGGACGTATCCGCGCGTGTACCGGAGACGACGATCTTGTCGGAAGCCCGCCACGCCTCGGCGAATTCGCTCATCGCCGGGGTCATGTCGGGCAGTTCGTCGGCTGTCTCCCAGAAGACCATCAGTTCGTACATCCGGCGCCCGTAGATCGCCGTGCTGCACCGCGCCAGTTCGGCACCGGCATGGCGGTGGAGGTCGTCGCCCGGCGTGGTCCAGTTGAAGTTCCCGTCGCGGCCGGCGACGTACCCGTCGAGGGATACCTGCCCCATTCCGAAGATCAGTTTGCCCATCGACACTCCTCCCAACGGTGCCGGCGAGGTGCGGCCGACGTTGCCGAGTGCATTGTTGCCGAGAGCGCCGCACCTGTCACGCAGATCGAGTCTTGTGCCGGCTTCCTACGGGCCGGTCGACTCGGCGGGAACAGCATCGGTGTCGTCGATGCGTCCGTCGAACCCGTCGGAAATATCGGAGATGATCCCGAAGATCACGAAGACCGCTGCGAGAATCCCCGCGACGACGACACCGCGCCGGACCGTCGGTGGCGCCGACTCCGGAGGCGGCGACGCGAACGCCGCGGGATCTCCGGCCAGGTAGGCGCGGTGCCCGGCCTCTGCGCGGGCCGCGAGACCGGTGTACCGAGCCTTCTGCCGTGCCCGGTAGTCGCGGATCGGTTTCCCGACGGCGAGGTAAGTCAGGCCGACGGCGAACATGAGCTGAACGATCGCGTCGGGGATCGTTCCCTGAACGAGTGCCACGACCGCCAGCCACAGCGTGATGCCCGCGAACATCCCGGCGAGCACCCGCAGATAGGGCTTCACGTTCACTCCTTCGCACCTGCCCGGCCACGCGTGGCGGGGCGCCTTGCCGGTGAAATCGGGCGGGGCAGCGGCCGCGTTACGGTCGCCACGATAGTCCAGCGGCCCCTTCGACGTATACCCGATTCGCGGTCCCCATGAGGCGTCGATTCAGCGAACGATCCCGGCGGTGCGGGCCGCGCGCAGCCAATCCGGGAATTCGCTGAGCAGGCGACGGTACAGTTCGGCATCGCTGATCACGGCGATGTCGTCGACGCTGAAGAACCCGGCGTTGTCGACGACGCGGCCGCGCATGGTGTCGAGACTTTCGAGGATCCCGTAGTCGGCCTTGCCGAGCCCGACGAACTGCCAGAACGCGGGCAGCGCGGAGGCTTCTTTCATCAGGTTGCTGATCTGCTTCTTCTGGTTGAAACCGCCATCGGTGAAGAACAGCACGAGCGTCGGCATCGTCGCGCCTGCCGTCAGCGAAGCGATGATTTCTCCCATGATGGGCAGTTCGTCGTTGAAGCCGCCGATGTGCGCGTAGTCGATCCCGCCGTGGATGCCTCTCAGGTGCAGGTAGGTCGACGTCCACTCGTCGACTTCGTGGACAGTGATGTCGGGGAGCCGGGCGAAGGACTCGCCGTAGAGATATGGCTCGAGGGTGCCGTCGTCGTCGACCTGCACGGCGATCGGAACCATGCGTTCGACGACCTCGTGGATACGTTTACGCGAGTACTCGCGGTTCATGCTGCCGGTCTTGTCGATGACGAGGACGACCCGTGCCCGCACCCCCGGCGCACCCTTGTCGAGGAGAACCTTGGCGACCTCGCGTTTGCGCAGGTCCAGCTTCTGGCGCTTCTCGAGGGACAGTTTCTCTTCGCCCGCGACGGTGCGGACGCCGCTCGGGTCTATGCGAACAGATGCGGGGGCAGCGGGTGCGTCGTCGATCTGCACGCCGTGTTCGGTGACGAGGGCGGGCAGGCCGGCGTCCCAGCCTGCGGAGACGTTGCGGATCTTCCATTCGCCGTTGCGGCGATAGAGTTCGAGGAGCACCGCGGCGCGTTCAGTGGTGAGGTCCAGGGCTTTCGCGGATGCGGCGCCGGTGGGGTGTGCGACGTCGACGCCGAGACCGGGCACGGATGCGAGGCTCCCGGTGACACTGTCGTCGAGGGCCACCGCGACGGAGAGCCGGTCGATCACCGGCGGAATCGTGGTGAGGTCGATGGCGACGCGGTCGGCGGAGACCAACCGGACAGCACCTTCGGGGGATGCCGGTTGGTTGAAGAACACGAAGTCGGCGTCGTTGCGGACCTTTCCGTCGGCGCCCAGTTGGAACACCATCAGGTCGACGGTTCCCTGCTTCGCTCCGGCCACCGACACGGTCACCGCGCCGGCGCCGATGGTGGTGTTCTGCCCGCGTGCAAGCTCAGTCATAGCAACCTCGGCCGTCCCCGGCCTATCCCTTTCGTCCGGATTCTCTCTCCGTACTCTTCCATGCCCCGACCGGACGCGCATTCGGCCGTCTCGATGGAACATTTCGCGAACCTGTGTGGGGTTTCATCCGGATGGCGAACAATATTCCACACAAGATCTATGCGGTCGGCCCCGGAAGGAGGGTCGGTTCATGCCGACGATCAAGCACGCGCCACTCGCGGCCATCGACCCTGCCACGTTGTACAAGATCGTGGCGCTCCGCATCGACGTGTTCGTCCACGAGCAGTGGATCGTCGACGAACCCTAGCTGGACGGTGTCGACCTCGAACCCACCACCGAGTTGTTCTGGCTCGAGGAGGACGATTCGGTAGTGGCGACACTTCGCCTGATCGCCGACGGCGATCCCGCCCACATCGGCCGCGTCGCCACCGCGCGTTCGGTTCGTGGCCGAGGGTTCGCCGGGAAACTGATCGGCGCTGCCCTGTCCGCAACCTCTACCGATATCGACATATCCGCACAGGCATATCTCGAAAGCTGGTACGAGCGATTCGGATTCACCCGCACGGGCGCGAACTACATCGAGGCCGGGATCGACCATCTGCCGATGCGCTGGACCAATCCACAACTGTTGTGGTGAGGGAACGCGAACTTGTGTGGAATTTCATCCGGATAGCGAACGAAATTCCACACAAGCACATCGCGTGTCCGCACGAAACGCGCAGGAATCTGCTCCACGTTCACTGTGCCGGAACCGCCCATCCCGGATACGGCGGCAGCGTCGGATACGGCACAGCGACGGTGTCGTTCACCCGAGTCGGGCGTGTTTCCGGCGCGTCCGGAAACTTGTATTCGCAGGCGTATCTGTCATCGAAATCACCGGTGGTGAAGCCGTGACGGGTGACGGTCCACCCACCGAACATATCGGTCTGCGGCGCGCGCGCAGGCCCTTCACCGGTGTGGGACACCAGACTGGTCCCGTCCGGACCGGGCACAAAATCGACGAGCATCGCCTGCGGGTATCTTCCTCCGAAATTCGAGTAGGTGCCGTCGGGCCGCGCAGAACTCAGCGAGTAGTCTCCTCTGCACGCCATCGCCTGGAAACCCTGCTCCGTGTCGGTCAGCGACATCAAGTGGAACTGCAGGGTACCGATGATCGGGTTCGGGTTGTAATTGGTCCGGTCGTTGATGTCAGGACGGTCCACCGGATAGTACTGAACATGCCCGGCTGCCTTCTCGAAACCCGGATATCCAGCCGCCGTCGAATGCGCAAAGCTGGCAACGTAATACGACTCGAGATACGCGCGGACCGCCGTTTCACGCACCCCGAACAGATCCAGACCCGGCTCGGCACCCCACCGATAGGTGTACTGGATCAATTCGGGCAACTCGTACGGCTTCGGCATGTCCACCGTGGTCGGAGACGGAGCAGACGCACACCCGGACACACCGAGCGCCACCGCGAGGACCAGCACACCGACTTTGAGACCGTTCATGATTCGGCTCATCGCGGCACACTCGCCCGGGCCGCCTCGAACGCAGAAAAGGAGTCGCTCATCGAATCCGCCGGCAACTGCCCACCGTGCGACCATGCATCGCATGTCCGCACGCAACGCACAGGAATCTGCTCCACGTTCACTGTGCCGGAACCGCCCATCCCGGATACGGCGGCAGCGTCGGATACGGCACAACGAGAGTTTCGCGCACACTCCGCGGACGAGTTTCCGGCGCGTCCGGGAACTTGTACTCGCAGGCCAGATCGTCGTCGAAATTGCCAGTGTTGAAGCCGTGACGGGTGACGGTCCACCCACCGAACATATCGGTCTGCGGCGCGCGTGCAGGCCCTTCACCGGCGTGGGACACCAGACTGGTCCCGTCCGGACCGGGCACAAAATCGAGGAGCTTCACCCACGGCAGTCTGGCTCCGTAGTTCCTGTAGGTGCCGTCGGGCCGCGCCGAGTTCAGCGAGTAATGCCCTTCACACACCATCGCCTGGAAGCCCTGCTCGGTGTCGGTCAGCGACATCAAGTGGAACTGCAGGGTACCGACAAGCGGAGTCTCGGTGTAGTTGGTGCGGTCGTTGATATCAGGACGGTCCACCGGATAGTACTGAACATGCCCGGCTGCCTTCTCGAAACCCGGATACCCGGCCGCCGTCGAATGCGCGAAGCTGGCAACGTAATACGACTCGAGATACGCGCGGACCGCCGTTTCACGCACCCCGAACAGATCCAGACCCGGCTCGGCACCCCACCGATAGGTGTATTGGATGCGATCGGGCAGTTCGTACGGCTTCGGCATGCCCATCGTGGCCGGCGGCGGAGCAGACACGCATCCGGACACACCGAGCGCCGCCGCGAGGACCAACACACCGACTTTGAGGCCGTTCATGATTCGGCTCATCGCGGCACACTCGCCCGGGCTGCCTCGAACGCAGAAAAGAAGTCACTCAACGGTCTTCCCGAATTGTTGATAGCAATGTTGGCATCCGAGCCGAACTCTGAGAGAAAGGTATCCGGTCGATGCGATGCGATCTCGGTCAACGTCCTCATCCTGTTGTCGTCGGTCCGGTACGGATCCCACTTCGAATCCGCGGGTAACTGCCCACCGTTCGCGGCCTCGATGCCGATCGCCATGTTGTAGTACGTGGCCGCACGCGATACATCCGTCGACGCGTTGACGGTCACGGACCCGATCTGATCGGTCGTGCTCAGATGCGCGTCGCGGACGGACGGCGACGCCGTGTCGATTCCCGCTGCCAGCAACGGACCGACCAGAGGAACGAAGGATGCCGTCCCGTACAGGGCAGCTTTCGCCGTGTCGAAAACCACACCGCGACGGTCCGACGCATCCGCCTCATCGTCGCGGCGATTCTCGAACTCTGCACCGAGCCCGGATTCGACGACGCCGACCAGTCGTCCCGACCATTCGGCGTAGGCGATCCCGGCGGAATCGGATGTCGCCCACAACTGCTGTAGTGACGCGACCGACGTCGACGCTTGCGCGGTCAGATGCCCGGCCGCCTCGACATCGCTGGACAGCACGGCATACAACGCCGGCGCATTCTCGAAGCCCAGAGCGCCGTACCCCTGCGTCCCGGTGTCCGATTCGGGCACGCCCACCATGTCCGCCAGATACGGCGCCACCGCAGCCGCAAGCCCCTGTGTCACCACCGGATTCAGCTCACCGATCGACTTCCCTTCCGCACCCGGAACATCGAGCACCGCGTCAGAATGCTCGGACAGCAACCGAGACAACCCGAACGCGGTTTCCCCGGCGCGCGTCGCCCGCTCGACCGCTGCCGGATCATCACCGACGACGATCGCGTCCGGGGCGATCCAGTCGAACATCCGCGTGACCGACTGTTCGCCGGACTCGGACCAATCATGCTGCAACAACGGAAGAATCCGGTCCTCCCGAACATCTGCATCGACGACCATGTCGTGCACACTCCCCTGGTCACGGCCACCGGACTCGACCAAATGTCCGAGGAGTCCGTCGAATGTCGCCGACCCGGCATCCTCCAACTCGATGAAACTGTGGGGTCCGGGATCGATACCGGCGAAGAGGCCGGCACGGTCGAGTAACGCCCGATTGATCAGATTGTCCTGCTGCAACACCGCGTCCCCCGCCCCGTATGCCTGGGCGAACCGATCGAGTAGCCCCGCATCCGGAATCCCGGTATAGAACACCGGCGGATTGCCGGTCACACGCGCTGCGGTGGCAGGCGAGTCGAAGAACTCGGCGATACCCGGCGGCAGCCCACCGGTCCCTGACTCGGCGGCACCGACCATGTGTGGACCCGCAGCCAACGCGAGACCGTTCGCCAGCAGACGTTGCCCGTCGCCGGCACCGTGGCGGGCCAACTGCTCGGACAGGTCTGCGAACCTGTCGACCCCGAGCGCGCCGTACAACTCCTGCATGTAATCGAGCGTGCTCTGCGGGACGACGATCTGCTCACCCCGCGCCAACGCGGCCAGTTGATCGGCGCTCGGTTGAATCCCGCGCAGGTCGCGGCGCACCCTGTCGATCTCAGCGGGGCTCAACGCGGCGCCGTCGGTGATGCGGGCTGCGAGTTCGCGGGCCTCGATACCGGAAGTTCCGATCGTGTCGGGGACCAGGGCGGTCAGTTCGGCCAGTGCTTCGCGCACCATACGGGCCGCGTGGGTGTCGGCGTCGGTCAGGCCGGCCACCGCATTGCCGACCGTCCACTTCCAGTAGTCGAGGTCGGCTGCCTCGGTGAGCGTCCCCGCGACGACCTGCCAGTCGTCGCCGACGATCGCGCCGGCGGCCTGGGCGGCGGCGACGGTGCCGAGCAGGTGCAGCCTGGTCGATTCGAGGCTCCCGAACGCGGACCGGTACGCCTCGGCGATGTCCGCGACCCGATCAGCGCACCGCAGCATTCGTCGGCTTTCGAACTCGGCGCGCTGCTCCGCGGCGGCCTGGGCGTCGCTGACCCAATGGTCGTGGTCGCGCATCAGCGACACGTCACGATGCAACGATCGGGCGATGTCGGCGAGTGTGCCGCGCGCACCGTCGATAGCGTGTGCGACGCCGTTCAGGTGCTGAGGCTGCCATCGCGCGACCTGCGTGTGCGTCGGTGTCACGCGGTTTCTCCGGTGTTGCGAATCCGAGCGGTGAATTCGTCGTCGGTGATCACGTAGTTCTTCGCGCCGCTCCCTGCGATGTAGGCCATCTGATCGATCGGGCCGGCAAGCACGTCGAACGCTCCGGTAAGTGTGGCGATGGCGGTCGACGACACTGCATCGAGTTGCGATCCCGGCAACGAATGCGCCAGCACGCCGAGGTCGTTCCACGGGCCGGTGTGATGCGTATTTCCCGCGGTCCGGACGTCGTCCGCGTAGTCCATGAGCGTGGTGGCGAGTGCCGCGAGCATCTCCGGATCGACCTTCACCGCGACCACCCACCGCATTCCGACCGGGCAGAACAGAACAAGATCACCCTCGCCCCCTGTGGTGTCGGGTCGCCCCGAATCGGCGTTCCCCCTGAACCCGACTTTGAGGGCAGACTACACAACCCGGGCACGCCGGGCCACGCGTCGATGATGGCCCGGAGTTTCTCGAACTGTTCGACCCGCTGGGCCGAATCGGAGTGGAGGAACTTGACGTTGACGGTCGTCGCACCCGATTCGGCGAACGCTGAGACCCGCTCACGCACATACCTTTCGGGACCGATCAGGGAGATCGCCCGCACCAACTCGTCGGGGACGGCAGCGGCGGCGGCGTCCTTCCGGCCGTCCAGATACAGATCCTGGATGATCTTGGCATCGTCCTCGTACCCGTAGCGGCAGGCGATGTCGTTGTAGAAGTTCTTGCCGCGGGCACCCATACCGCCGATGTACAACGCGAGGGTGGGTTTGACCAGATCGAGCAGATGGTCGACGTCGTCGCCGATCGCTCACGCGGGACTCGCGTAGACCTCGAGGGCACCGAGACTCGAATCGCGCAGCGCCGTGCCCTTGCCGAGTGCCTCACCCCACACGTCACCGGCACGTTCCGGGTTGTAGAAGACCGGTTGCCAGCCTTCCGCGATCTCCGCGGTCAGGGCGACGTTCTTCGGTCCCAGCGAGGCAATGACGATCGGGATACGTTCGCGCACCGGTCGATTGATGAGATTCAGCGGCTTCCCGAGACCCGTCCCCCGAGCCGCGGGCAGCGGGCAGCGGGCAGTGGGCAGCGGGCAGCGGAATCTGATGGCGCTTCCCGTCGTGGATCACCGGTTCTCACCGCCACACCTTCTCACCGCCACACCTGACGGCAGATGTCGACGAGTTCTCGGGTACGCCCGAGTGGCGCGTTGTAGGGCACACCGTGGAAGCCTTCGATGACCTGCGGTCCCGACGCGCCGATGCCGAGCACGAACCGCCCGTCCGAGACGAAGTCGAGGCCGGAGTACGCCTCTGCCATGAAGATGATGTCGAGACCTGCGCGTTCGAGTTCGACAACCCCGGAAACGGCCTCGGTGAACCCGCCACTGTAGGTGATCATCGTTCCGATCCGCATCGAACACTCCCGTCGAATTGTGCGGTACTGCACTCGAATACGTGCTTCCGATTCGGACGGCGGCACTATCGGCAGTTCGGCATCCCGCGCAACATAGAGCAAGGACGCAGTGCCGATCGGTTCATTGCCGCTGCCCATGCGCGTCGGAGGGTGACCATACAGTGCCGGCATGGCCACCACGCGACACAGCAATCCGCTCGATGCCGACCCCGGATCAGTGTTCGGGTTCCGCACGTCTCCGCTGTATCCCGATTCGGAACAGGAAACCGGTCGCTT
Organism: Rhodococcus sp. (in: high G+C Gram-positive bacteria); assembly: GCF_049299235.1. Lineage (GTDB taxonomy): Bacteria > Actinomycetota > Actinomycetes > Mycobacteriales > Mycobacteriaceae > Rhodococcus. Next base: position 41,001 of record NZ_JBAQXC010000012.1, read on the forward strand.
CGCGGCGGTGACGGTGCTCGCCCGCCCACCCGAACTGATCGTCCTGGGTGTGCTCGACGGGATCTGGGATCGGATGCCGACGTTGGGCGAGGTGCGCGATCGGCCGGTGCTGCGCCGGTCCCGCTTCTCGTTCCGGCGGTCCCCCGCCGTGTTCGCCACCGATTCGACATATGCGCCGGACCTGCGCGATCTCACGCTGCTCGGCGTGCTGCCGATCACCGGCGAACAATCGCGGTTCGCGGAGAGTTACGCGTCGGATCGGGCGGTGGGACGCTCGTATTCGACGCCGACGATGGCCGACCGGGACGCGGAAGGAGAATGGCGGTGGGCGCACGACCGCGAATCTCTATTGCAGGAGCAGGCACGCGAGGATGCGCGGCGACGCCTCGAGCAGGAGGCAGCGGCGGAGCGGTACCGCACGCGATTGTCCGGCCTCACGTGGCAGCAACTGCTGGCGGAAGATCCGTTCACGCGGTGGTCGCTGTCACCACCGTTTCCGCCCGAGGAGTTCCGTCGCGCCGCGACCACACGGGTCCACGAAACGTACCGGGCATTGCAGGTGCTCGGCGAGAAGCCGCGCAAGGTCGCTGTCCGACGGGAACTGAAGTCGCTCGTCCGGTGGATCAACAACGCCGACGCGGAAGCCGGGTACGTCATCGAAACGGAAGAGCGGGAAGATATTTGCCGTGTACTCGACGAGATCACGCATGTTGCGCGGCAGCAGAGCCTGATGAGCGAGGTGGATGCGTGGCGCGATTGGTGAAGGCCGGTTCCCCCTTTCAATCTATACACGATTCATGCCCCTCATGATGCCCCGATTTTCGGTTCATACTCGCCCGCAGAACGCCGGGACCTGCGGGAAGGGGCAGCAACATGAGCTACGTACTGGGCTTCGAGGAGATCGACCGTACACGGATCGGGGTGGTCGGCGGGAAGGGCGCGAACCTCGGGGAACTGTCGCGCGTCGACGGTGTGGATGTCCCCGCGGGTTTCTGTGTGACGACCGATGCGTTCGCGCACATCCTCCGCGAGGCGGCGATCGCCCCACTGATCGACCGGCTCGCCGCTCTGGCCCCGGATGATCGCGAGCAGATCCGCGAGGTGAGCGCGCAGATCCGGCGCACGATCGAGGACTGCGCTGTTCCGGACGAGGTGACGTCGGCGATCGCGCGGGCCGTGTCGCAACTCGGCGAGCGCACCGCGTGCGCGGTCCGGTCGAGCGCGACCGCCGAGGATCTGCCGTCGGCGTCGTTCGCCGGGCAACACGACACGTATCTGAACGTGGTGGGCGCGGCGGATGTGCTGCGGCACGTCGGTCGGTGTTGGGCATCGCTGTTCACCGAGCGCGCCGTGACATATCGCCGGCGCAACGACATCGACCATCGGATGGTGCGGATGGCGGTGGTGGTGCAGCAGATGGTGATCCCGGATTCGTCCGGGATCATGTTCACCGCCGACCCGGTCACCGCCGACCGGACGGTGATCTCGATCGACGCCGGGTTCGGGCTCGGGGAGGCGCTGGTGTCCGGGCAGGTGACACCCGATGTGTACACGGTGCGCGGCGACACCGTGGTGGCCCGTACGATCGCGACCAAGCAACGTGAGCTGCGTGCCAGGCCGTCGGGTGGAACCCGGATGCAGGATGTGGAGCCGCGGCGACAGAGCGAGCCGGTGCTGTCGGATGCGCAGATCGTGCGGCTTGCGCAGGTAGGCCGACGCATCGAAGCGCATTTCGGTTGTCCGCAGGACATCGAATGGTGCTTGTGCGACGGCGATTTCCGCATTGTGCAGAGCCGTCCGATCACCACCCTGTTCCCGATCCCGAAGGCCGACGACGACGAGAACCGTGTGTACGTCTCGGTCGGCCATCAGCAGATGATGACCGACGCCATGACACCGCTGGGCCTGTCCTTCTGGCAGATGACGAGTTCGGCCCCGATGCGTGACGCGGGTGGGCGACTGTTCGTCGACGTCACCGAACGGTTGGCGTCCCCGACGGCCGGTCCGGCGCTGGTGGCCGCGCTCGGCAAGTCCGATCCGTTGATCGGGGATGCGTTGCAGACCGTCCTGGATCGCGGGTTCGTCCGGCACCGCGCGGACGAACCCGTCGGTGCAGTCCCGATACACAGCGCACCGGACGCGATCACGTCCGATCCGGCGATCGTCGAGGAGCTGATCGCACAGAGCGAGGCGTCACTCGCGGTGTTGAACCGCGACATCGCAGCAAAGTCGGGGACGGAGCTGATCGACTTCATCCGCACCGACATCGGCGAGTTGCGGCGGGCACTGTTCGATCCGCGGGGCCTACAGGTGATCATCGCCGGAATGGACGCCGCCGACTGGCTGAACGACAAGTTGTGGGAGTGGCTGGGTGAGCAGAATGTCGCCGACACGCTGTCCCAATCGGTTCCGCACAATGTGACATCGGAGATGGGTTTGGCGTTGCTGGATGTGGCCGATGCGATCCGCCCGCATCCGCAGGTGGCCGCTTTCCTTCAGCGCGTGGAGGATTCGGGATTCGACGACGCCGTGCTCCTCGACGAGTTGGGCACGTTGGACGGCGGCGGGAAGGCCCGCGCCGCCGTCGAAGGCTATCTCGACCGGTACGGCGCGCGGTGTGTCGGTGAAATCGACATCACCCGGCCGCGGTGGCGTGAATCCCCGACGACGCTGGTGCCTGCGATCTCCAGCAACATCAAGGGTTTCGGTCCGGGCGCTGCCGCTGAGCGTTTCGCGCAGGGTCGACGCGCCGCTGCAGAGAAGGAACGAGAGGTTCTGGACCGCGTGCGCGCCCTGCCCGACGGGGAAAGCAGGGCTGACGAAGCGAAGCGGATGATCGACCGTGTCCGCATGTTCGCCGGGTATCGGGAGTATCCGAAGTTCGGGATGGTGTGCCGCTACTTCGCCTACAAGCAGGCGCTGCTGCGTGAGGCGGATCGTCTCGTCCGATCCGGCGTGATCCGCGACCGGGAGGATATCTTCTACCTGCGGTTCGAGGAACTCGCCGATCTTGTTGCGATGCAGCGGGAACGCAACGAACTGATCGACGAACGGCGCGACGAGTTCCGTGCGTTCCGGTCGTCGACGGCGCCGCGGGTGCTCACGTCCGATGGAGAGATGCTGACGGGGGCGTATCGCAGCGATGGACTTCCCGACGGTGCGCTGGCCGGAATGGCGGTATCGAGCGGGACAGTCGAGGGGCGCGCGCGGGTGGTTCCGGACATTGCGCACGCCGATCTCGACGCCGACGACATCCTCGTCACCGCTTTCACCGACCCGAGTTGGACTCCGCTGTTCGTCGCGATCAAGGGTCTCGTCACGGAGGTGGGTGGGTTGATGACGCACGGCGCGGTGATCGCGCGGGAGTACGGTCTGCCCGCGGTTGTGGGCGTGGAGAACGCCACCCGTCTCATCCGAGACGGGCAGCGTATCCGCGTGAACGGGGCGGACGGGTACGTCGAGATCTTGGAGTAGCGAGCGCATCGCGTGCTTCTGTGTGGATTTGTGCCCGCAATGCGGACGCAAATCCACACAGAAGCCATCGTGTTGCACGGCACCGGGATCACAACTTAGACTGCCCTAAGTTACAGGGAGTAACTTAGCGAGTAGCAAGGGTGCACACACGTGATCGGCAGACGTCCGCGCAGGTTCGAGATCGACGACATCGTTCGCGTCGGTCGCGGACTCGGAATGCGCCGGCTGAGCATGAACGCCGTCGCCTCCGAACTCGGTGTCTCGTCGACCGCGCTGTACCGGGCCGTCGACGGCCGCTGGGGACTCGAACGCCTGGTCGGGGAGAGCCTGCTCGGCGACCTGGAACTCCACGACGACCCCGACGACAACACCGGACAACACCTGCTGTCCTTCGGGCTGCAACTGTGGAATTTCATCATCCGTCACCCCGGACTCGGGGTGTACATGCAAACCCTGTTTCCCCGCGGCGACGGCGGCCGGTCGCTGATGACACACCAGATCGAGGCACTGTGCCGGCGCGGATACGCCCCGGACGTCGCCCTCGCGATGTCCAGCGTCATCGCCAGCCTCGCCATCAACTTCGCGGCCGCCGAGGACGCACAGACCGAACGCATCGACGGACTCGAAGCGCAACGCCAGGAGATCACCGATCAACTCATGACCGATGAGAATCTGGGTGACGTCCACCGCGACCTTCCGCGTGTCGATCACACCGACTACGTGAAACTTGTTTTGTCAGCAACGATCCGGGGAGTTCTGTCGGCCGCCCCACCCGGGCGGCCACTCGATCAGGTAGTCGCCGACCTGGCGGCGGTAGGAGTGGAGGTCTGATGGCCAAGCGCGGATTCCAGGGGGCGATGATGCGCGGGTTCGGTGCCCGCGATCACGACGCCGTGGTGACCGGCACCGAACTGCTCGCACCGCACTTCCTGCGGGTGCGGATGTCGTCACCGACACTGTTCGACGACGCCGATCCGGGCCCTACGGCGTGGGTTCGGATCTGGTTCCCCGACCCCGACGACGGAAATGTCGAATACCAACGCGGATACACATTTTCGGAGACCGACCCGGAGTCGGGCACGTTCGCGATCGACTTCGTGCTCCACGAACCGGCCGGACCCGCGTCGACCTGGGCGAAACGCGCCACATCCGGCGACCACATCAGTGTCACCTCGTTCGGCTCGAAGACACTCGAGATCCCCGACGAACTGCCCGCCGGATACCTGCTGATCGGTGATTCCGCGTCGATTCCCGCGATCAACAGCATCCTGCGCGCCCTCCCCCACGATGTCGCCGTCGAGCTGTATCTCGAACGGCATCATGACGACGACCATCTCATTCCGATGGCCGATCATCCTCGGTTGCACACACAGTGGGTTCCCCGGACCGGATCGACCTCGCTGGCTGCGGCCGTCGAAGACCGCGACTGGTCGAACTGGTATGCCTGGGCCGGCCCCGAATCCGGCTCGCTCAAACACCTTCGGACCCGGCTGCGCGACGACTTCGGCTTCCCCAAGTCCGAGCTGCACGCGCAGGCGTACTGGTATCACGGACGCGCGATGGGCAAGCTACGAGCCACCGACGACACAGCCGTCACCGACGACACAGCTGTAGCCGACGACACGCCCATCGAAGCGCACACCACCGAAGCGCAGACCACCGGAGCGCCACCCGTCGAGGACTCCCGCGTCGAAACCCCTCTCGTGGCACCGGTATCCGAGAGAGGAACCTGGAGGGCACAGGCCGGCGGCCGGCTCATCGCCCCCCTCAAACCCACCCTCGTCACCGCCGGTGTCGTCCAGGCGATCGTCACCCTCATCCAGCTCGCCCCGTTCGTGCTCCTCACCGAACTGGCCCGTCGCATGCTCGACGGCGCACCGTCGGCGCAACTGTGGAGTCTCGGCGTGTGGGCGATCGGGCTGATGGGCTTCGGTGCGCTGCTCGCTGCTGCACTGACCCTGTGGCTGCACACCGTCGACACCCGCTTCGAACGCGATCTGCGGCAACAACTTCTCGGGAAGCTCGCGAAATTACCCCTCGGTTGGTTCACCTCCCGCGACTCCGGCCGGGTCAAACGGCTCGTGCAGGACGACACCCTGTCGTTGCACTACCTGGTCACCCACGCGGTGCCCGACGCGGCCGCCGCGGTCGTCGCACCGGTCGCCGTGCTGATCTACCTGTTCGCCGTCGACTGGCGGATCGCCCTCGCGTTGTTCCTGCCGATCCTCGTCTACATCGTGACCATGATCGTCATGATGGCCCAGTCCGGGCCGAAGATCGCGCAGGCCGCCCGCTGGGCCGAACGGATGGACACCGAAGCCGCCGGCTATCTCGACGGCCAGCCGGTGATCCGCGTGTTCGGAGGCGCCGCCGCTTCCACCTTCCGGACGCGGCTACGGGAATACATCGGGTTCCTCAACGACTGGCAGCGACCGTTCACCGGCAAGAAGACGCTGATGGATCTCACGACCCGCCCCGCGACCTTCCTGCTGCTCATCACTGCACTCGGCACCGTGCTCGTCACCGGCGGCACCAACCCGACGACGCTGCTGCCGTTCCTGTTCCTCGGCACCACCTTCGGAGCCCGGCTCCTCGGCCTCGGCTACGGCCTGTCCGGCCTGCGCGACGGGATGCTCGCCGCCCGCCGCATCCAGGTCGCGCTGGACGAACCCGAACTCGGATCGCGATCCGCCGCGGGCGCCATCCGTGACGGGGTCACCGCGGTACGGTTCGACGACGTCCGCTTCTCGTACCGGCCCGGCGTTCCGGTGCTCGACGACATCTGTCTCGACCTCGGCACCGGAACGGTCACCGCGCTCGTCGGCCGGTCCGGGTCCGGCAAGTCCACCTTGGCGGCGCTGCTCGCCCGATTCCACGACGTCGACGACGGCGCGATCCGCATCTTCGGTCGCGACATCCGCGAGTTGAGCCCGGACGAGTTGTACCGGCAGGTCGGCTTCGTGTTCCAGCAAACCCAATTGGTGCACGGCACGGTCCGCGAGAACATCGCGCTCGCTGTCCCCGACGCGACCGATCAGCAGATCGAGGCGGCCGCCCGCGACGCCTACATCCACGACCGCATCCTGGAACTGCCCGACGGCTACGACACGATGATCGGCGCGAACCCACCGCTGTCCGGCGGTGAGCAGCAACGCATCACGATCGCACGGGCGATCCTCGCCGACACCCCCGTCCTCGTCCTCGACGAGGCCACCGCCTACGCCGATCCCGAATCCGAATACTTCGTGCAGCGGGCCTTGAGCCGGCTCACCGAGGGGCGCACCGTCCTGGTGATCGCGCACCGACTGCACACCATCGTCGGGGTCGACCGCATCGTCGTTCTCGACGGCGGGCGCGTCGTCGAAACCGGCACCCACACCGAACTACTCGCCCGCGGTGGCCGATACCGGACACTGTGGGACGCGGGCACCGCCCCGACCGACCGATCCGTCACAGATCAGGAGTTCGCCCGATGATCCGGACCCTGCGCAGTGTGCTGCCGCCCGGCAGTCGCCGCCTCGTCACCGTGCACCTGACACTGACCGTCGTCGGGGTGCTGCTCCGCGCCGCCGGGGTCGTGCTGCTCGTGCCGCTCATCGGCGCCCTGTTCGGTTCGACTCCGTCCGATGCCTGGCCGTGGCTGGCCGCGCTCGCCGCCGTCACCGCCGGCGGTTGGGTCGTCGACGCGTGGGGTGCCCGCTTCGGATTCAACCTCGGGTTCGGCCTGCTCTCGCACGCCCAGCACGAGGTCGCCGACCGTATCGCCCGCGTCCGGCTCACCTGGTTCACCGCCGAGAACACCGCGACCTCTCGTCAGGCGATCGCCGCGACCGGTCCCGACCTCGTCGGCCTCATCGTCTATCTGGTGACGCCCCTGCTCGGCGCGGTGCTGCTGCCACTGGCCATCGCGATCGCCCTGTTTCCCATCTCGTGGGTGCTCGGGCTTGCGGCGCTCGCCGGGATACCGCTGCTGCTCGGCGCGTTCCTCGCGGCCGGCCGATTCTCCCGCACCGCCGACCGCGCCGCATCGGACACCAACATCGCGCTCACCGAACGCATCGTCGAATTCGCACGCACGCAGCAGGCACTGCGCGCGGCGCGGCGGGTCGAACCGGCACGCAGTCACGTGGGTAGCGCCCTCTCGGAGCAGCACGCGGCGACGTTCCGGTTGATCCTCATGCAGATCCCCGGTCAGGTGCTGTTCAGTCTCGCCAGCCAACTGACGCTGGTGATCCTGGCCGGTACCGTGACCGCGCTGACCGTGCGCGGCGACCTGACCGTCCCGGAAGCGATCGCCCTGATCGTCGTGATCGTCCGGTATCTCGACCCGTTCACCACCCTCGGTGATCTCACCGCGGGTGTCGAATCGTCGATGACCACCCTGCGCCGCATCCGCGCGGTGCTCACCGCCCCGGTTGCGGACGAATCCGGAACGATGACGATCGTTGGCCGACCACCGCGAATCGACATACAGAACATCAGTTTCCGATACGACGACGGCGCACCCGCGATCGTCGACGGTCTGAACCTGACCTTCGAAGCAGGCACCACCACCGCGATCGTCGGGCCATCCGGTTCCGGCAAGAGCACGATTCTGTCCCTGCTGGCCGGCCTGCACGAACCGGGCTCGGGTCGGGTCTTGATCGACGGCGTGGACGCTTCGGAACTGGACCCGGTTTCGCGGCATCACCTGACCGGCATGGTCTTTCAGCATCCGTATCTGTTCGACGGCACGATCCGCGAGAACATCCGGGTCGGCGACCCGGATGCGGACGACGCCGCGTTCGTCGGCGCCGCGGCCCTCGCGCGAGTCGACGAGATTGTCTCGGCCTCCCCGGACGGCTGGAACACTCGCGTCGGTGAAGCCGGTAGCGCACTCTCGGGTGGTGAGCGGCAACGCGTTTCGATTGCGCGGGCACTTCTCAAACCGGCCCCGGTCCTGCTCGTCGACGAAGCGACGAGCGCACTCGACACCGAAAACGAGATCGCCGTGGTGCGGGCACTGACCGCCGACCCGACACCGCGGACCCGCGTGATCGTCGCGCACCGGCTCGCGAGCATCCGCGCCGCCGATCGTGTCGTCTTCCTGGAGAACGGCCGGATCGTCGAGGACGGTACCGTCGACGACCTGCTGGCCGCCGGTGGCCGGTTCGCCGAGTTCTGGCGGGAACGCGACGCCGCAGCCGGGTGGCGGCTCGACACCGCACGCAGCGAGTAACGTCAGGGCACGGCAGCGAGGTGTCGCTCGAGCATCGGTGCGAGCGCGATCCTGGCATCGGTGAACGGATCGGTGCACCGCAGAGCCCGACTCTGCACGATGGCCCCTTCGATCACCGACAACAGCAGTCCCGCGACTGCGCGCGCGTCGGCGGCCGCGAATCCCGCCGCGACGAACCCCTCGGTGAGGACACCTGTCCATGCCGTGAACCCCTGGCCCGCCGCGGCACGCACCGGTGGGTTCTCCTCGTCGAGGGCCGCGGCCATCATGAACGAGCCGAGGCGGAGGTCGCCGGAGTCGAGGGGGTCCCGCCAGAACGCGAACAGGTCGTCGAGCCATTGCCCGACCGATTCGGCGCCGCGGAAACGTTCGGCCGTCACGGTCAGGTGGGACGACACCAGCCTGGTGACGATGCGGGTCGCGGTCTCGACGAGCTCACCCTTGCCACCGGGAAAGTGGTGGTAGAGGGAGTTGCGGGAGGTGTTGCTGCGTTTGAGCAGCTCGGTGAGACCGGCGGCGTGGACGCCGACCTCCTGAACCATCGAGATGGTGGTCGTGAGCAATCGGGCGCGCGGCCGCAGTGTCGTCAATCCGGACCCCTTCCCGCTTGTGTGAACCGATCGGTTCATGTTAGCTGTACTCCGCACGTGAACCAATCGGTTCACACGGAGAGGATGCCATGCCTGCCGCCATTGCCACCGCAGCTTCCGCCGCCCACGCCGCGATCCTCGGCATCGGTGCGTACCGGCCGCGCCGGGTCGTGCCCAACGCCGAGATCGTCGACCTCATCCAGTCCTCCGACGAATGGATCCGGACCCGCTCCGGCATCACCGCGCGCCGGTGGGCGGAACCGGACGAAACCATCGTCTCCATGAGCGTGGCCGCGGCCCGCGATGCGCTGGCCGCCGCCGGCGTCGACGCCGCCCAGATCGACACGGTCGTCTTGGCCACGTCGTCGCAGATGGTGCTCGGCCCGTCGGCCGGCGCGATCGTGGCGTCGGAACTCGGCATGGAGGACACCGCGGCATTCGACGTCTCCGCCGGGTGCGCCGGATTCTGTTACGCCCTCGGCAACGCGGCCGGCCTCGTCCGCACCGGTCAGGCACAGCATGTGCTGGTCATCGGCGTGGAACGACTCTCCGACCTGCTCGACCCGACCGACCGGACCTGCGCGTTCATTTTCGCCGACGGGGCCGGTGCCGTGGTGGTGGGACCGTCCGACACCGAAGGAATCGGCCCGGTCGCCTGGGGTTCGGACGGCACCCAGACCACAGCGATCAAGCAGGACAAGGACTTCAAGACTTTCTTCGCCGAGGTCGCCGAGGCCGCCGGTAGTGACGTCGCACCCGAACGCCCCTACATCCGGATGAACGGCGCCGCCGTGTTCCGCTGGGCCGTCACCTTCCTCGAGAAGGCCTGCCGCGGAGCCTTGGAGAAGGGCGGCGTCACCGTCGACGATCTCGACGCCTTCGTGCCGCACCAGGCCAACAGCCGTATCACCGATGCGCTCGTGCGGGCACTGGACCTTCCGGACTCCGTCGCGGTCGCCCGCGACATCGTCGAAACCGGCAACACCAGCGCCGCTTCGATCCCGATGGCGATGGAGGAACTGCTCCGGTCCGGCGCCGCGAAGCCCGGTGACACCGCCTTGCTCGTCGGATTCGGTGCCGGACTCGCGTACGCGGGTCAGGTGGTGAAGTTGCCGCCGCTGGCCTGAATCGACGCTCGCGCAGCGTATTCCCAAGGCTCGGGCATGACGTTCCGGCGCTCGGGCAGCAGTGATGTGAAGGCGCGATGCGACTGCTGCGGCCGCATCTGCCTTCGCCGAAAAGTTCGTCCCGAGAGCAGAATCTACATACGTATACAATTGCCGTTGTCCCGGACCGCGAAGAACGCGGACCGCTCTAGATCAGCCTGCCCGATGGCGGTCCACCAGGAAAGTCATCAGCGTCGACATGGGAGTATGGGCGACACGACGACCTGGCCGCTGCGGTGTCCGGCACAGCGTGCAATGCAGAATCGGGGTAGATGCGTATGGCAACGAGCAGGGATGTCGCACGGCTCGCGGGGGTGTCCCAGGCCACGGTCTCGCGCGCGCTCAGCAACGGCAAGGTCAGTGCAGCCACCCGTAAGAAAATCCTGGAGGCGGCCGCGTCAGTGGGATACGTCCCGAATCTCGGGGCGCGAGCAATGAAGACGGGCCGCGTCGACACCATCGGGGTCGTCGTCGCTGACCTGACCAATCCGTTCTACCCCGAGATCCTCGATGCATTGACCGAGTACCTGGACCGAGCGGGACAGAAAGTGACGTTGTGGAACTCCGACGGGCCCGGCAATGATGCTGCCCTGGAAGCGATCAACGCCGGATCGATCGACGGCGTCATTTTCACCACGGTGGTCGAAGCCTCGGCTCCACTGCGCGCCGCGCTGGCTAAGAACAGCCCCGTCGTACTGATCAATCGAGTCGTCGAGACTTTGCAGTGTGATCAGGTGGTCAGCGACAACGCGGTCGGCGGCGGCACAGTTGCCGACTACTTTCTCGCCAACGGACACACCAAGATTGCAATGCTCGGCGGGCCGTCCAGCGCCAGTACCGCCCGCGACCGGACCCGTGGTTTCGCTGAGCGGTTGCGCGAGGCCGGGGTGCCTTTGCGGGCCGAATGGACTGTGGAGGGAACCACATTCAGTCACGACTACGGGTATGCCGCAGCGAGTAAGATCCTCGCGTCCGCAGACCGGCCGACGGCGATCTTCTGCAGCAATGATCTGATCGCATTCGGCGCGCTCGACGCCGCACGTGCCGCTGATGTCGCTGTGCCGGAAGAACTGTGGGTGGTCGGATATGACGATATCGCGATGGGTGCATGGCCGGCGTTCGATCTGACCACGATGCACCAACCGACGCGGACGATGGCGGAGGCCGGGGCTGAAGCTCTGCTCGAACGAATCGAGAATCCGAACGCACCGTACAAGACACTGACTTTCCGTTCCCACCTGGTTCAGCGGGGGTCGACGGCGGCCACACCACCGACCGCTTCGACACCGCCGCGCACCGACGACACGCCTCGACACGACGACGACGGAGCGCCGGTGTTCAGCTACGGCGGATAGCGTTCTGCCCGGGCGTTCGCCCCGCCAGAGACCACGACGTCCGGGTCGCGCAGTCGCGACCCGGACGCATGTCACACCGTTCAGTGGTCTCGCATCTACCGTCCCGTGGTGGGGTCGTGTTCTTCGCTCCATCCTCGGCGTAGCCGCACCCGAGGTGCCGTTTCCGGTGACCAGTACGCACCGGCGATCGTGATGACCGAGGTGAGCACCATGTATCCGGCGACGAGCCAGTAGCGATCGAAGTCGGGGCCGACCAGGGCGGTGGCGAGCAGAGGCGCAAATCCACCGGCCAGCACTGCGGCGACCTGAGGCCCGACCGACGCCCCCGAATACCGCAGCTTCGGCTCGAACAGCTCGGTGAAGTAGGCCGGTTCCACCGAATAGCACAGGTCGCGCCCGATGTTGCAGGTCAGGATGAGCATCAGCAGAATCATCAGGAAGTCGCCGGTCTGCACGCCCCAGAAGAACGGATATGCCATCAGCGCCATGACCACCGCGCCGGCTATCACTGTGTAGCGGCGGCCCCACCGGTCCGAGACCCAGCCCCAGAACGGAATGGTGAACAGACCGAGGCCTGCCATGATCATCGTCGCGAGCAGGATGTCGTTCTTGGCAACCAGAATTTCGGGACCGTAGGCCAGCAGGAACGTGGTGTAGATGTAGTAGTTCGCGTTTTCGGCGAAGCGCATCATGATGACCCGCACGATGGTCACCGGCCGGGTCTTGATGACCGTGACGACGGGCATCTTCTCGATTTCGCCCTTCGCCTTGATTTCTTCGAAGACCGGGGATTCGGCGACCTTGCTGCGAATGTAGAAGGACAGTGCGACCAACACGATCGACGACAGGAACGGAATCCGCCAACCCCAGGATTCGAAGGCTTCCTCGGGCAGCAACCCGACGACCAAGAAGAAGGCTCCGTTCGCCAGCAGAGTGCCGGCCGGCACGCCGATCTGCGGCCACGAGCCGAAGAATCCGCGACGCTTCGGTGGTGCGTACTCGGTCGCCATCAGCGCCGCGCCGCCCCATTCCCCGCCGACCCCGAGTCCTTGCACAATGCGCAGCAACACCAAGATGATCGGGGCTGCGATGCCGATCGAAGCGTAACCGGGCAGACAGCCGATCATGAACGTTCCGAAGCCCATGAGGCCGAGGGTCATCATGAGCATCTGCTTGCGGCCGACCCGATCGCCGAAGTGCGCGAAGATCACTCCGCCGATCGGTCGTGCCGCGAAGCCGATCGCATAGGTACTGAACGACAACAAGATCCCCACGAAGGGATCGACGTTCGGGAAGAACTGGCTGTTGAGGATGATCGCCGCGGCGACACCGTACACGTAGAAGTCGTACCACTCGATACACGAACCCAGTACCGAGGACACCATCGCCCGCCGGCGCATGGCCGGATCGACGGTCACGGCAGGAGCAGCGGAACTCGGTGGTGGCGGGTTCGTCGATGCGTCGACAGACATGTGAGCTCCAATACTGAAGAAACGGGGAGTGGCGCAGATTGCATCTAATCGAGCCTGGCACAGATTGTATACGTAATCACTTCAGATACGAAGAGGTTTCTGTTCGCCCTGGACCCCATGCGTGATTCCACCAAGAGGGAACGCGCATATACGCAGCTCAAAAGCGGATGTAGCGGAGCCTACCGACGGAAATAGCGCAGCACCCTTGCCGACCTGATGTGCATACGTATACAATTCCAGTCAGTGACCGGCGCCATGTTGGGAGCGGTCACGTGACTTCCATCGGCGGGCGACCGTCCGCCGACCACTCGATGGAGGAGTTCTCAGATGACGACCGCCGCAACTCACCGCCCCGAGATCCGCACCCTCGACCTCAAGGTTCCTCAGAAGGAGAGCGTCGAGCGAGGCAGCACCTCGTCGGTGCGGACGACCGTGGAGAACGTCATCGAGGACATCCGGCAGCGCGGTGACGCCGCCGTGCGGGAGTACTCGGAGAAGTTCGACAACTACGCGGCCGACAGCTACCTGCTCAGCGACGAACAGCTCGACGAGATCGTTGCGCGGGTGCCGCGCCAGGTGATCGAGGACATCACGTTCGTGCAGGAACAGGTCCGGCTGATGGCCCAGAAGCAACTCGAATCACTCACCGATTTCGAGATCGAAACCCTCCCCGGCGTGTTCCTCGGGCAGAAGAACGTCCCGATCCAGGCGGCCGGCGCGTACATCCCCGGCGGCAAGTACCCGCTGCTCGCCAGCGCACACATGACGATCATCACCGCCAAGGTGGCCGGCGTCGAACGAGTAGCCGCCTGCACACCGCTGATCCGCGGTGAGGTGCCGGACGCGACCATCGCCGCGATGCGCCTGGCCGGAGCCGACGAGATCTACCTGCTCGGCGGTATCCAGGCGGTCGCCGCGATGGCCGTCGGCACCGAGACCATCCGCCCGGTCAACATGCTCGCCGGCCCCGGCAACGCCTTCGTCGCCGAAGCCAAGCGGCAGTTGTTCGGCGAGGTCGGCATCGACTTGTTCGCGGGCCCGACCGAGGTGCTCATCGTCGCCGACGAACACGCCGACCCGTTCATCGTCGCGGTGGACCTGCTTTCGCAGGCCGAACACGGCCCCGACTCACCGGCGGTGCTCATCACCACCAGTGAAGAACTCGGCCGCGCCGTGATCGAGCACATCGACACCATCCTGGTCGACATGCCCACCCGTGACTACGCGGACGTGGCCTGGCGCGACTGGGGCGAGGTCCGGGTCGTCGGGACCTTGGACGAGGCGTACGCGCTGGCCGACGAGTACGCATCCGAGCACGTGCAGATCCTCACCGAGAATCCGCGCGAAGCGCTCGACAAGATGCACGACTACGGCGCTCTCTTCCTCGGTGAAGGAACCTGTGTTTCCTACGGGGACAAGGTCATCGGCACCAACCACGTGCTGCCCACCCGCGGTGCGGCCCGCTACACCGGCGGCCTGTGGGTCGGCAAGTACCTGCGCACCGTGACGTACCAGGAGGTGACCAACACCGAGTCCAGCGCATTCTTCGGTGAACTGTGCGGCCGCGCGGCCCGGGTGGAGTACTTCGAGGGTCACGCTCGGTCCGGCGATGTGCGCGCCGCCAAGTACCGGGGCGAGGCGCTGTCGTGGTCCGATCACCGCTTCACCACGTAGGCAGAAGCACATTCGGCAGATACACCATCCGCCGACCGGTCGCGGTCTCCAACGATGTTGTGTCCCAACAGTATTTGCTGTGATCCGGCCCCTGACCCCGATACTGCGACGCAGTGTTACCTCCGGAATCCGAATCCGAAAGTAGAACTATGACCACTCTGGACAAGATTTCACGTGCCAGCGTCGTGGGATCGGGGTACATGGGCGGAGGGATCGCGCAGGTCCTCGCCTTGGCCGGATATCCTGTGACCCTTGCCGATGTCGATGCGGCAACCGCGCGAGAGTCGCGTGAGCGGCTGATCGCACAGGCTGCGCAGTACGAATCCCTGGGTTTGTTTGCCGTCGATGCTGCCGCGACGGTCGCCGATAATCTCAGTGCCGCATCGTCGATCGAGGATGCGGTCTCCGACGCGGACTACATCACCGAAGCGGTACCCGAGGTCATCGACATCAAGCTGGGCACACTGCGTCGGGTAGCGGCCTCGGCGCGAACGGACGCGATCATCGGTACCAACACCTCGGCGATCCCGATCGAGGACCTCGCGAAGGAAGTCCGCGGTCCCTCTCGCTTCCTCGGCGTGCATTGGATGAACCCCGCACCGTTCATCCCCGGTGTCGAGCTGATCGCCGGCACCGCCACGGACCCGGAGGTTGTCGGCATCGTCGAAACGTTCATCAGATCGCTCGGCAAGATCACCGCCAGAGTGGCCGACACACCTGGTTTCGTGGCCAACCGGCTGCAATTCGCGCTGTACAAGGAAGCCCTGTCGATCGTGGAGGAGGGGACCGCGACACCGGAGCAAGTAGACGCCGTCGTCAGCAGCACATTCGGTTTCCGACTCGCCCTCTTCGGGCCGTTCGCCATCGGGGACATGGCGGGGTTGGACGTCTACAAGGGTTCCTACGACACCCTCGAGCGGGCCTACGGGCAACGGTTCGCCGCGCCCGGCCTACTCGTCGACCTGATCGAACAGGGCCGGCTAGGAATCAAGTCCGGTCGCGGTCTGCTCGACATCGCCGACTCGGAGAAGGACGCGCTCGTCGCCTACCGCGAACAGGCCTACGCCCGATTGTCCGCGCTGCGAGCGGACCTCGGTCCCGCACCCGGTCTGTAACAAGGCAATTCGGAAGCATGGTCCACCACTCGCTGCCTGCCCGATTCGGGCGGGCAGCGAGTGGTTTCGCAACCGCACAGATAGTCGCGGTTGCTCACATCGATGCCGCACCCCTGGACTGTGCGTGCTCCCTACCGTGGTGTTCGCCGGGTAAGGCTCCATCCGGTCCGGTGAACGAGTGCACCGACCAGTGCCCCCAGCACGCCACCACCCAGAACCAGTGCAGCCATGTACCCGAAGGGTGAGGGAGAGTCGATGCTGACGGACGCGAAGTCGAGCGGCTGGTAGCCGGCGATGTAGAAGTCGAACGGCCGCGAGGCGAACCACCACAGCACGGCAGCGCCGGCGATCCCGCACAACACACCGAAACCGGTGAACACCAGCACGGTCATGATCGTCGGCCGCGGCTTCATGGCCCGTCCGTCACCGGGCCGTCGGATCCGTCCGCCACGGACGGGGTGTTCGTCGGGATGCCGTGCCCGGGCATCTCCCACAGTTGTGCAGGGTCGAGGTCGCTGTCGTCGCCGATGTCCTCGGGTCCGCCGCCGAGACAGACCTGCCCGTAGTCCATCGCCGGTATCACCGTCGATTCCACGACCGGGCTCGTCTGTGCGTTCACGGCGATGATTTTGACACGTCTACCCGACAACCGTGCGGTGTCGCGCCGCCGGCCACAGTGCCCTCACACACCCCGGTGAGAAAACCCCACTCGTCGAGCGCACGGCCGACACGTTGCCGTGCGTGCTCGCTCCACGATCACCCGCCGGGCCGCCGTGAGCCCTGCCCGCCGAACCTGGTGGACGCGGCTCACGGCGGCCACCCGCTACTGGGCGGTCCAGCCTCCGTCGACGCGAATGGACGTTCCCGTGATCATGCGGGAAGCGTCGCCTGCGAGGAACTCCACGGCAGCGGCGACATCGGCGGACTGGGCCATCATGCCCAGCGGGATGCTCCCGAGCACGAACTCTCGAAAAGCAGCGTCCTCGAAGAACTCCCGAGTCATTTCGGTCTCGACGAAGGTCGGGGCGACGGTGTTCACCCGGATACCCTCGGGCCCGAGCTCGAGCGCGAGCGCACGGGTCATGCCCTCGACCGCCCACTTCGATCCGCAGTACACGCTCCGCTTCGGTCCGCCGACATGCCCCATCTGCGAGGAGATCATGATGATCGACCCGCGACGGCCGTCCCTGCGCATGGCACGTACGGCCTGCTGTGTGACGAAGTACGCGGCTCGCACGTTCACGTCGAATACCGTGTCGAAGTCGTCGGCGCGCACCTCGTCGAGGTTCTGCGGAATGTTCGTCCCCGCCGAATTGACGAGCACGTCCACGGTTGCACCCTGGAACAACTCGGTGACGGTGTCGATATCGGTGACGTCCAGCGGGTAGGTCTCGGGGCGGCGTCCCACCACCGAAGCGATGTCGGCTGCGGCCGAGTCGAGCCGGTCCGCGTTGCGGCCGATCAGATGAACGTGGGCACCGGCGCGGGCCAACGCGAGAGCACTGGCCCGGCCGATATCTCCGCCACCGCCGGTCACCCACGCATGTTTGCCGGTGAGCGAGATGCCGGTCGAGGAAAGAGATTCCGGCGCGCTCACTTGATCGCCTGCGGATTCAGCGGCGACCCGACGGCGCCGGGAATGTGCAGGGGCGGTCCGACGAAGAGGAACTCGTACGTACCGTCCTCGGCGCAGTCAGCGGCGAGATCGTCGAGATGCCAGATTTCGCCCACGAGCAGCCCCATCGAGACCAGCATGATCAGGTGCAGCGGCTGGAACGTGTCGGGAAGCTCGTTCGGCCGGACCTCTGCGCCCCACGTATCGGTGGCAATGGCGGCAACTTCCTTCGCGTGCAGCCACGACGCGCACGACAACGACAGACCCGGGGCGTCGCCCGCGGAGTAGCCGCCCCATGCCGGCAGATGCTTGCGGGCCTGCATGTCACCGGTGCGGATGAGCACCACATCGCCCCGCTGCACCTGGACACCGAGCTTCTCGCACGCTTCGTCGAGATCCTCGGGGTAGATCGCCTCGCCCGGCTCGAGGTGTGTGCGTCCCTTCACCTTCGGGATGTCGAGGAGGACACCGCGCGAAACCACGGTCGGGAAATTCTCGACGCCGCCCTTCTTCGCTCCCGTGAACGTGACCTCGCCGGCGCTGAACCCGTTGTACATGACACCGTCACGGAAGATGTGCCCGAGCGCATCCCACTGCGTACCTCCCTGTAGGAACAGGAAGAGGCTGTCGTCGGCGAATCCCCATCCGAGCGGATCGCTGCTGTACGTCTGGGTATGCGCCAGGTGGTCGGTTCCGGTCGCGGCCATCTGATGCACGGGATTCACCCTGCCGAATGCGCCTGTCTGCGGACCGTTGCCGTCGAGCGGAAGCTGCAGCGAGATCGCCTTGCCGGTGCGGACGAGCGAGGCCGCGTTGCGAATGACATCGGGGGTGATGTGGTTGAGGGTGCCCCGCTCGTCGTCGTCGCCCCATCGGCCCCAGTTGGAGCAGGACTTGTACAGCTTGTGGAACAGATCGAAGGTGATCTCCGGGTGTGCGGTTGACATCGTTATCGACTCCTTTGTCCAATGCCGAGCGATCAGGGCGTTCTCGCGGATTCGGTGAGCGCACCGCCGTGCTGGATCACGAATCCTCCTCGATATGTGATGCACCTATCATTGATGCATACGTATGCTAAGTCAAGGCCATGGAGGTGCCCGCGAGCGCGGCCCCGACCCGGAGGTCGACGCGTGGACCCAGCGAGTGAGCGCACGAACGGAAGACCGGATGCCCGGCAGCATTGCAACACATTGGAAACCCCGCCGTCTCGAAGATCGCACAGAACCGGGCGAACTCACGAAGAGCGTCGACGGCACCACCGTCACCGGACCGGCATCGCGCAGTGCATCGAGCGCGCTCTTCCACGAATACGGAGGGCCGAATGCTTGCGCCGCCGCCAGATGTATACGTACTCTATCGCGCAGGGAACTCAACGATACCCACGCCGTCGGGTTGCCCGCGCTCAGCACAGGTGCGCTTACCCAACCGACCAGGATGAGGCAGGGGCGGAGAACCCGGCCCACGATTCGATATCGACTCGCCGCCCGGAACGGTCTGGATGCGGATGACATCGACCGGTGACGCTTCCGGTACAGACGAGACGAGACGAGGCCGGATCATGTTCGAACTGTTGGATCAGCAGCAGAAACTCTCACGGCGACAACTTACGCTGGCTGTGATCGCCGCATGGGCGGTGTGCCTGGAATTTCTCGACTACTTCTTGATCGGGTTCATCCTGACATTCGTTGCGGGACCATGGAATCTGAGCTTCGGGCAGAGTTCGATCATTCTTCTGTCCTCCGGAGTCGGCGCAATCATCGGGGCGATCTTCTTCGGTCGTTTGGCGGACCGGATCGGGCGGCGACGAGTCTTCCTGATGACCATCCTGATCTTCACCGCTGCGACGGCTGCCTTGGCTCTCACCCCTGATTCGGCATCGTACGGGTGGCTGTATCTGACGTTCTTCCGCGTCGTCATCGGATTCGGGGCGGGCGGACTCTATGTCGTCGATCTCCCGCTCGTACAGGAGTACATGCCGGCGGCCAAGCGTGGGCGCGTAGCGGGAGTGGTGACCGCCTCGGTGCCACTGGGATTCCTTGCCGGGTCGCTCATGGTGTGGCTGCTTGCCGATGTCATCGGATGGCGCGGCATCCTGGTGGTGGCAGCGGCCATGGGATTCTTGGTCCTTCTGCTGCGTCTCGGCATCCCCGAATCTCCACGTTACCTGGCTCGGAACGGCGACCTCGAAGGTGCGCGCCGGTCGATTGCGTGGGCACTCGACAGGCCCATCGACGACGTTCCTCCCGGCATCGGCGTCGTGGACGAAGCAGCAAGCGCCCGTACTTCTTTCCGTGATCTCATCCGGTATCCCCGAAGCTTCTGGACGTCTGTGCTGGCGAACCTGGGCATGCAGACGGGCTACTACGGACTCACCTTGTGGACACCGACGTTGCTGATCATCGTCGTCGGAATCTCCCCGACGGAGACCGGATTCTTCATGATTTTCGTGACCCTGGGTGCATTGGCCGGCCGATTCGCGCTGTCCTACCTGTCGGAGGTGATCGGCCGACGCCTCGCGGGCGGCCTCGCCGGAATCGGTGCTGCAGTCACCACTGTCCTGGCCGGGATGATCGGCAATGTCACGTGGATGGGCATATCCGCATTCTTCTTGATCATGATCGTGGTCTACTTCTTCGGCGAAGGTGGATTCGCGATCGTCGGCCCGTACTCGGCAGAGGTATGGCCGAGCAAGCTTCGCACTACCGGGATGGGATTCTCGTACGGAATCGGCGGTCTGGGCAAAATTATCGGCCCGCTCGGTCTTGGCTTGATTCTGGGATCGTCGAACCTCGTCAAACCCGAGGCGTCCGAGCAGAACCTGCTTCCGGGATTCAGCTACTTCGCGGCGTGGTACCTGCTGTGCGCCGCGATGTTCCTGTTCGTGGGATTCGAGACTCGCGGGAAGTCGATCGAAGCGCTGGACAACGAAATCGAGAAGCAACGCACCCGCGGCCGGGGCACACCGGTATCCTGACTGACCGCACGGCCCACCCGGACGTGCCGAGCAATCGATGACGATACGCTGGCGTCATGTCTTCCGATGAGAGAGGGCCTGTCACGTCCGCTCGTGACCTGCCGGATCGTCGAACGTCGGGTGCCCCGCTGACGAATCGAACCTTCGCGTCGATGCTCGGGAGCGGGTTCGTCGCTCCGGTGACGACACTCGGTCACGGTTCGGCAGTTCGTGATGTCACTGGCGTCGCGATCTATGACATGACATCGGATCTCGCTGGCTCCCATGATGTTCAGCTGTGGTTGAGCCAGCCCGAGCGGGCCGATGTAGCTCCGCTCGTGGCGTTGCTCGCGGCCTCCGCTGTTCCCGGCATCGTTCTCGATCACGTTCCGGAACTGTTCGACGTCGCCGCTGTGCAGCGGGTCACCGAGGAGACGGGGGTCGCCGTCTGGTGTAAGCGGGAGGGGGTGCCCTGGATCCAGGTGCTGGACGAGTCGAGGTCGGTGGTCGAGTCCGCCGGCACACGGCCCGGCGCAGTCGGCGGCACGGTCGCGCTGGGGGATATCCACCGGTTGGCGGACTCGTTGGCGGACTACCTCGGTGGCGCGGTCGTCATCGAGGACGCACGGCTGTCCGTACTCGGCTATTCGATCGACTGGGTCGGCAACGATCCGGGTCGCGACGCTGCCATTCTGACCCGCAGCATGCCCGCCGAGTGGGTGCACTATCTGGGAACGACAGGAGCACTCGAGCGGCTTCGCACGACCGACGACGTCATCGAACTCGACGGCGGGCCGTTCCTGGAGCGTCAACGCTATATCGCTCCGATCAGAGTGGATCGCCAGTTCAGAGGTGTGATCTGGCTGGCCCAGGGGAATATCCCGCTGCCGGCCGATGCCGCCGAGAGACTGCGCGTCGCGGCTGCGGCGGCCGCGCCGCACCTGCGGCGGCATTTGGAACTCTACGCTTCCGAGCGGGCTGCGAAGGCCGGTCACATGCGGGCACTCCTCGCAGGCGAACCGGTATCACGTACGGACATCGAAGAACTCGGCCTGTCGGACGTGGCCGCAGTCGTACTCATCGTGATTCGCACCAGCGACGCGGCCGACCTGGACGATCGGCAGAAGGAGCGGCTGCAGAACACCGTCGCACTGTCGTGCCGGGCCGCCCACTCGAAATACGCGGTGTCGACGATCGGAAACGCGGTCTACTGCATTGCGGCGCCGCCGTCCGCGGGCAGCAGAAGCGGCACCCTTCTCGGGGAAGCATTGTTCGAGTCCTGTTCTCGCACACTGAACACCCCACTCCACGTGGCGGTGACGGACACGGTGGCCGGCCTCGACTGCCTGTCGTTGCTGCGTACTCAGGCCGACTTGATGCTCGAATCGCTCCGGCGCCACGAGGCACGCACGTCCCGCGTGATGACGATTCCCGCGGCGGCACCGGCACTGCTGCTCGATCGGTTCGCCGAGGCCGCCCGGGACATGCACCAGGTGGTCCGGTACGACAAGGTGGACGAGCTTCGGGCGTACGACCTCGCGCACGGATCGGAGTACGCGCGGACGTTGCACGTGTACCTCACCAAGAACGGACAGGTACCGGAGGCGGCACGAACGCTGAACCTGCATCCGACGTCGTTGCGGTATCGGCTGCGACGAATCGCCGAACTCTTCGACATCGACTTGAACAGCCCCGACGAGCGCCTGCTGTGCCTCGTGCTCCTGCGCTCGTAACCGCGCCTCTCACCGAACCGAAGACACCCACTCGATCCGCGTCGGCTCCGCAGATCAGCGCCCGTGCACGGAGCGACATCCGGGGGCGCGCACGCAGTCGAATACTCCAAATCGAGGAAGACTTCTGCATTCTTTCCTCTCATATGAGGAATACATTCCGATGCGCCTGTGATGAACTAATCAACAACCGGTTCATGTGATTTAGACCACTAATCCACTCGACGAAGAGAGTCGACGGTGACCGAAGCAACTTCCCCCCTGCGGGCAGCAACCATCATCCGTGGCCACGCTCTTGGCCCGACACGGCTGATGATCGTCCTCGCGATCATGGCAACGACGAACATGCTGAACGCGATGGATCGTCAGATCTTCCCCATTCTCCTGCCGCAAATCCAGGGACACTACGGCTTCTCGATCGAGGCGGCAGGCCTACTGAGTACCATCTTCACTCTGGGCATCGGCTTGGCGGGCATACCCGCCGGCATCATCGCGGACCGGTTCGATCGCAAGTTGGTCATCGTCACCTCCATCGGTATCTTCTCCGTCGCGACGGGACTCCAGGCGACGGCGGTCTCGTTCGCCGACATGTTCGTCTATCGCGTGCTCACCGGAATCGGAGAGGGTATCCAGAACGCGGCCCTGTTCGCCGTGGCCGGCGCCTTCTTCCATCACCGCCGCACGATGGCCCTGGGGGTGCTGACGGGTGCCTACGGCCTGGGCGCCGCACTGTCGCCTGTCTTCGGTGCAAGCATCATGGACATCACGGGCCATTGGCAGACACCGCTGATCGCGCTGGCACTCTTCGGTGTGGTTGTCATGCTGCTGTGGAACTTCGTTCCCCGCTCGGTCACGCAAACGGGCACGATCGGCGACGGCGCCTCACCCGTCGCACACGATCAGCCCTCGCTCGTCGAACGAAGCCGACTGTCCACCCGAAATGTCGTTCGACTGTGCGCCATCGCCGCGGTAACGGGCGTCATGATCTACGGCTACCTGGGTCTGTATCCCACGTACCTCATCTCGGTGCGCGATTTCTCGACCCGAGAGGCAGCAATCGTCATGAGCAGCTTCGGAATCGGCGGGATCAGCGCCATTCCGCTCGGAATGCTGGCCGATCGCTGGAACCAGAAGTGGCTCAACGTGATCGCCTTGTCCGGATTCATGGTCGTCGGTAGTTCGATATTCATCGTGGTATCCGATGCATTCGCGATCCAGCTGATCCTGTCCTTCCTGATGGGCATGTTGTTCACCGGCATCGTCTACCCGAACAGCATGTCTCTGCTGCAGAAGAACATGCCCGCGAGCCGGGGGGGATTTGCGACCGGCCTCTTCGTCGCCATGTTGTACATCCCGTCGAGCATCTCCGGCTACCTGATTGCCTTCCTCGCCACCAAGTTCGGCTGGCAAGTTGCCGGCGCGTCGACAATGGTTGCCCTCGCCGCCGTTTCGTTGATCGTCATGTTCACCTACCGACCCAGTGACCAACTGTTCCGGTAGAAAATCTCCCCTCCTCATCGGCGTACCTCTACGTCACAGCAACAATTATCGGATTGGACGCGACCATGTATCTCATCTCCACCGACACCGGCGGCACCTTCGTCGACACCTCCATCGTCGACGCGGACGGCGAGTTGTTCGTCGGCAAGGCACCCAGCACGCCACACGAACCGGCCAAGGGGCTCCTGGAATCCATCGATGCCGCCGCCAGCCGGTTCGGGGAAAGTGCGAGCGGAGTCCTGTCCAAGTGCCGGCTGTTCGTCAACGGCACGACGGTGACGACGAACGCTCTCATTCAGCGCAAGGGCACGAAGACCGGTTTCATCACCACAGCGGGCTTCGAAGACACCCTGCTCATCGGGCGAGTGCGTTCCCGGACGGCCGGGCTCGACGCGATGGAGATCACCGACTACCGGCACGCCGAGCGCCCGGACCCGATCGTCCCCCGCGACCTGATCCGGGGCGTCGTCGAGCGTGTGGACTACCAGGGCGAGGTCATCGCCTCTCTGGACGTCGAGCACGCAACGCGCGTCGTGGACGAACTCGCTGCCGAAGGGATCGAAGGCCTGGCCATCTGCCTCCTCTGGTCCTTCCGCAACCCGGTTCACGAGCAGGAACTGAAAAAGCTTGTTGCGGTGCGTCACCCGCATATCTATGTGACGACGTCCAGTGATCTCGTTCCGGTCATCGGCGAGTACGAGCGGGCCAACACGACCGCGATCAACTCCTTCCTCGGACCTACGCTGCAGAACTACGTGCGCGGCGTCGAAGACGTCGTGTCGAGCACCGGGTACGGCCGCGAGATCCTCATCATGCAATCGATCGGCGGGTTGTCCCCGGCAAGCGAACTCGCCGAGCGTTCGGTCACCTCACTCCACAGCGGACCCGTCGGCGGTATCGTGGCGGCACAGAAACTCGGTGAGCAACTGGGCGAGCCGAACATCGTCACCGCCGACATGGGCGGAACCAGTTTCGATGTCGGGCTGATCGTCGACGGGTCGCCCCAGACCGCGAGCCAGACCATCGTCGAGCGCAACATTCTGCGGGTGCCCGCGGTGGAGGCCGTGAGCATCGGTGCGGGCGGCAGCAGTGTGGCCTGGCTGGACGAGGTCGGCGCGATCCGACTCGGCCCCCAGAGCCAGGGATCGTACCCCGGGCCGGCGTGCTATGGACGCGGCGGCACGCTGGCCACGGTCACGGACGCCGACGTCGTTCTCGGCTACATCAGCGCGGACTATTTCCTCGGCGGTGCGATGAAACTCGACCGCGAGAAGGCCATCGAAGTCGTCAACGAGAACATCGCGAAGCCGCTGGGCATCTCGGTTGAGGAGGCCGCGTTCGGGATCTACCGAATTGCCAACTCCCACATGGGCGATCTCGTCCGACAGATGACGATCGAACGTGGCTACGACCCGCGCACGTTCACCCTCGTGAACTTCGGCGGCTGCGGACCGACGCACTGCACCGGGTACGGTCCCGAGGTCGACGTGAAGTCCAGCATCATCCCGGCCGCGGCAACGGTCTTCTCCGCCTTCGGTATCGGGCAATCGGACATCCGCCATTTCTCGAGTCGCTCCCTCCGTCCCATGACGATCATCCGACAGGGCGAACCCGTCGACCCCTCCGTCTCGGACGAGGTCAACGAGATCGTCCGCAGTCTCTCTGACGACATGCGCGAGCAGTTGCAGCGCGACGGCGTCCCAGGCGACGACGGCACGTTCGAGATCCACATGGAGTTGCGGTACAAGGGCCAGACGAACGAACTCACGATTCCCGTGCGGGCCGAACTTCCCATCGGCCAGACGCACTTCGACGAGATCGTCGCGAACTTCGAGCGTCAGTACGAGATGCTGTACGGCAAGGGCGCACGCTCGACGCTGTCGGCATTGGAGCTCATCACCATCCGTGTCGACGCGACGGTGACCCCTCCCGGCAGCGCCTCGACGATCAGCAGGCCTCGCTACCAGGAATCGGGTGACCCGCTGGTCGGCGAACGTGAGGTCTACTGGCCGGATCGCGGGTACACGCCGACGCCGGTCTATCGAGGCGAACTGCTTACCCCCGACCAGCCCGTCATCGGTCCGGCGGTCATCGACACCTACGGAACCACCATCCCTCTCCACCCCGGTCAAATCCTCGAAGTGGATGAAACCGGCAACTACTACGTCCGCCACTGAGGATTGGAACAGACCATGAGTTTGGCACCTACCGAAACAGAACGCTTCACTCCCCGAACCGACCCCATCACCTTCGAGGTGCTGCGCCACCGGCTGTGGCAGATCAACGACGAGCAGGGCAGGACCGTGATCAACGTCTCGGGTTCGCCGGTCGCCTCGGAAGCGAACGACTTCGGGGTCGCGCTCACCGACGCCGAGGGCAACCTGGTCACGCTCGGCCAGTACCTCATCCATCACACCGCCGCGATCTCCGAGGTGGTACGGAATGCAATCGAATCGTTGGGAGACGAGGTCGGGGTCGGCGACGTCTACCTCACGAACGACCCCTGGATGGGCGCCCTGCACCAGAACGACGTGTGCTGCGTCGCACCCGTGCATCACGACGGCACACTCATCGCCTGGACTGCCTGCATCGTGCACCAGATCGACGTCGGCGGGCCGGTGCCCGGGAGTTGGAACCTCGACGCCCACACCGCATACGAGGAGGCGCCGCGCTATCGATTTCTGCGCGTGATGCGGGACGGACGGATCCAGAACGATGCCGTGTCGACCTACCTGACCAATTCGCGAACGCCCAGCTCCCTCGAGCTCGACCTGCGCGCGATGATCGCGTCGTCGAACGTCGTCAAGGAGCGGCTCGCCGAGACGATCGATCGTTATGGCGTCGGGGCGGTCTCGGACACCATGCAGGACTGCATGGACTACACCGAACTCCTACTGCGCCAACGGCTCGCGTCGATCGCCGACGGCGAATGGTTCGCCGAGGACTTCATGGACCACAATGGCCACGAGGACGGCGCCTACGGCATCCGGCTCAAGCTCAGCAAGGCCGGCACCGCACTCCACTTCGATTACACGGAGACCGACGATCAGACCGACGGTTCGATCAACAGCGCCTATGCGGGGGCCCTCGCCGGTTCGCTGTCTCCGGTCATGACGCAACTGTGCGCCAACATCCCGTGGAACCAGGGCGTGATGCGTTGTGTCGAGATCGCCACACGCGAAGGCACCCTCAATCACGCCCGCTTCCCGGCCCCCGTCGGTGGCGCATCCATCAGCGCGACACACCACACATCCAATGCGGCGATGTCCGCAGTGGCACGAATGATCACCGACAGCCCGTCGGCCGGTGTGGAACCGGCAATGGCGAACTGGAGCGGTTCACCGTACGTGTACAACGTGTTCGGCGAAAACCAGTACGGCGAACCGTTCGGCACCATGCTCATCGACTCCCACCTGGGCGGCGGAGGCGCACGGTCGTTCGATGACGGCTATACGGCTGCCGGAATGCTCTCCGTTCCCCAGGCCAACGTGCCCAACGTGGAATCGGTGGAAGGGCTGAGCCCGTTCGTGTATCTCTACCGTCGACGCGCACAGGACTCCGGTGGCGCGGGTGGTCACCGCGGTGGTCTCGCAGTCACCAGCGCGATGGCGCTCAGTGGCACAAGCCGGCTCAACGTCACCGTGAGCACCCAGGGCGCGCAGCACTCGTGCGCCGCCGGGCACGACGGCGGCTACCCGGGTGCCGGCGTCAACACCAGCGTCGTCCGGCAGCCGGACACACTGGACCGACTGGTGCGCGAACAACGGGGTGACGACGTCGACGAGTGGGGCGGGGAGGTCGAACTGCTGTCGTCGAAGGCCCGGCTCCTCCTCGAGGCCGGTGACATCCTCGTGACCTCGCCCCACGGCGGTGGCGGACTCAAGGATCCGCTCCTGCGCGATCCGGCCTCCGTCGTAGCCGACGTGACCAGAGGGGATGTGTCGGAACAGCAGGCGCGCACGGCCTACGGCGTCGTGATCTCGTCGGGTGAACTCGACGCGCACGCAACACAGGAGTTGCGCCTGCAGATCCGAACCCAGCGGCTCGACGGCACCGCCCCGGTACAGGATTCGATCACCACGCATCGGTCGGACCCCGCGCTGATTCAGCGCGTCGGTGCGGTGGGCGGTGCGGGACCGCTCATCGGCCGCAAGTGGGATGGCGACAGCCCGTTCTTCCAATTGCACGAGTACATCTGCCCGGCGAGTGGCTACCTGGTGGACGTCCAGATACGTAAGCGCGGCGACACCCGTCGCGAACTCGGCCCGATCACCTCCGACGACTGAAGGACACAACACATGCTGTACACACGATCGAACGCCAAGACCTATGCGCGCGAGAATATGACAGGAGTCTGGGGAGCAATTCCCTATCCGTTCACGGCAGACTTCGAACTGGATGAGGCGGGCCTGCGAAGCAACGTCCGCTACTACGTCGAGAACGATCTTCTCGACGGCATCTTCTGCGGCCACTTCATGAGCGAGTTCTGGTCATTGGATCTCGACGAGAGGCGCCGCGCCGCCGAAGCCGTCGTGGAGGAGGTCGCCGGGCGCGTCCCGGTCGTCGTCCAGACGGGCCATCATTCGGCGCGGGAGAGCGTGTCGCTGACACACCATGCCGAGCAGATCGGTGCCACCTACGCCGCCCTGGGCAACCCGTACTTCATGGTGAGCCCGACGGAGGGAATCTACGACTACTTCAAGTGGATTTCGGACCGAACGGACATCGGGATCCTCATCTCGAACACCGGGTACACCGGCATCAACCTGGCCCCGGACATGCTCAACCGGCTCGCCGACCTCGAAAACATTGTGGCGGTGAAGAATCCGCAACCATTGGAGCACACCCTCGAAACCGTGCGAGTGGCGGGAGATCGCCTGATCGTCGCGGACCCGGACGAGCGGAAGTGGCTGAAATTGATCACGGAGCACAACTTCCGTCTCTACACGTCGTCGCCCGCGCCGTACATCATCCAGTATCCCGGTCACACCCCGATCAAGGACTACACCGCGCTCGCGTTCAACGGCGACATCGAGGGAGCCAAGGCGATCGCCGACACGCTGGGCGCACAGCGTGACCTCATGGACAAGTGGCTGCACGACCCGTGGGGTGCGTCCAAGCTGATGCCGATCGCGAACCTCAAGGTGTGGACCGAGGCACTCGGAATGGCCGCCGGCCCGGTTCGTCCGCCGCTGACGCAGATGGACGAGGCGGCGCGCGCCGAACTGCACGACGACCTCCGCAGCATCGGCCTGCCCCTCGC
>NZ_JBAQXC010000013.1:0-53084 GCF_049299235.1 Rhodococcus sp. (in: high G+C Gram-positive bacteria)
GACCAGGCCAGGGTGATCGGAGTGCGATAGCGGCGGGCCAGCCACAGGATGCCGATTCCCTGCGTCACACACAGCGCGAGCAGACCGGATGCGGCTTCGGCTTCGGATGCGCCCACCCCGCGCAGCCCGGTGAGGACGACCGCGAACGAACTTGTGAACCCGACCAGTGCGGTGACGATCCCGGCGCCGATCGGCTGGGAGAGTGGCGCCGGGAGCCGTGAATCGGTGGTCATCGACCGGATTCTTCCGCAACGTGCATGCCTGGGCGTGCACAAGTCCGGCGGGTTCGCCCGGTCGGTTCGTCAGGAGCGGGAGAACTCCGATGCCCGCCGAACCTGCGCGGGTGTCGGGGTCACCCCCGTGTACAGCGCGAATTGCAGCGCTGCCTGCAACGCGATCACCTCGGCCCCGGAGATGACCGGGTGACCGTGCGCGCGTGCCGCCCGAAGCAGCGGGGTCTCGGGCGGCATCGCCACCACGTCGACGACCACCGCTGCCGCCTCGATCACGGCGGTTGGGAACGGTAACGACTCGGCCTCCGGCCCGCCTGCCATACCGACGGGCGTCGCGTTGATCAGGACGGCAGGCGTGCAGTCGTCGACGTCGCCGCGCCAAGCGAATCCGTACCGGCCGGCGAGCGCCCGGCCTGCGGTCTCGTTCCGGGCGACCACGGTCACGTCGGCGCAGCCGTGTGCGTGCACCGCCGCGACGACTGCCTTGGCCATGCCGCCGCTACCTGCGACCGCGACCGGCAGCGTCGGATCGACCCGCTGATCGACGAGCAGATCGAGCACCGCCTGAAAGTCGGTGTTGTAGGCGTGCAGCACCCCGTCCTCGTTGACGATCGTGTTCACCGAATCGATCGCCCGGGCCGACTCGTGCATCACATCGACGAGCGGAATCACCTTCTCCTTGAACGGCATCGACACACCGGCACCTCGGATACCGAGCCCCCGCATGCCCGCGACCGCAGCCTTGATGTCGGTGGGTGCGAACGCCTTGTACACGTAGTCCAGCCCGAGTTCGTCGTACAGACAATTGTGGAATCGGGTGCCGATGTTGCTGGGACGGCCCGACAGGGAGATGCACAACCGGGTGTCCTTGGTGATCCGCGAGGCCATGACACAATCTAAACCCGCCCGCGACCGGATGCCCGGGTGCACCACCTCCTCAGGCCGCGGTCACCCGGGCGCTGACACGAGCCGGAACCGGACCGGCCGCGACCGCCGTGAACGGTGTCGCGAGCGGGAACGTCTCGGCGACGGATTCGACGCGCACGGACCGGATGATCGATGCCAACCCCAGCACCGCCTCCAGCATCGCGAAGTGATCGCCGATGCACGTCCGCGGTCCACCCCCGAACGGCAGATACTGCCAGCGGTCGCGCCCCGCTGACCGTTCCCGCGTGAACCGGTCCGGATCGAATCTCTCCGGGTCGACCCAGAGCCGCGGATCGTGGTGGAGCGCATAGATTCCGACTGCGACGTTCGTGCCGGCAGGCACCCGGTAGCCGTCGACGACGGCATCGCGCATGGCCATTCGTCCAACAGTCGCCGCGGGTGGGCACATCCGCAGGGACTCGTGAATCACCCGGACCGTGTACGGCAGCGCGGCGAGATCCGCCACCTGCAAGGGCGATCGGCGGCCGCGGCCGCTTCGTCGGCCACCCGGTTCTGGATCACATGATCGCGTCCGAGCACCCACAGGGTGTACGCCAGCGTGGTCGCGGTCGTGTCGTGCCCGGCGAACAGGAATGCCCCGAGTTCGTGACGGATCGCATCATCGGTGAAGGGTGCACCGGTGGCCGGATCGATGATGTCGAAGAACCGCCGAATCAACTCGGCTCGACTGTTCGGATCGTGGGCAGCGGCGATCGCGTCGTCGATCACCCTGTCGACGGATGCCTTCGCCGTGCGGAACCGATGCCGCGCCGGTGTCGGCATCCACGTCGGCGCGCGAACCGGTTGCAGCGACCGACTCGCGACGAACTGCACGGTGTGGGCCAGTGGGCGCCCGAGGGTCTCGGCGCGGTCGCCGAGTTCGATCCCGAACAGGGACTGCCCGAGGACACCCAGCGTGAGACTTCGTGTTTCCAGGTCGAGATCGATCGAACCGGCGGCGGCCCAGGACTCCGCGAGCACACGGGCGCTCTCGGCCATGCACTCGGCGTACACCGCGACGTGCTGCTTGGTGAACAGCGGCTGCAGTGCACGGCGCTGCCCCAGCCACGGTTCATGCGCGAGGTTGAACAGATTGGTACCGGCCCACACACGATTCTCGACGTGGACGACCATTTCCTTGTCGAACGCGCCGTCCGCACCGCCGAGGACGTCGTGTGCCCCCTGTGGCGACGTGACGATCGCGACGGTCGGGAACCGTCCTGTCGGTCCGAGGTGCACGAGCGCGACCGGTCCGCCGGCGTCACGGATCTGCTCGAGCCCGGTGTCGAATCTGCGCACCGCCCGCAGGCGGGTGAGCCACGGCATCGGCACGTCGGGAGCGATGGGATAGCTGCGGGACTGCTCACTTGTCCTGGCCATGTTCCCAGTGTGATCTCATCCGGTGTCCGTCACCATCCCCCCGGGAGGGGGGAGCCCAACGCGTCCAGATGAATCGGTCATACGCGACCGAGGGGACGAGGCGGACTCGCGCACTCGGATCCGGTCGTCAGCGCATCGTCGTCGAACATGCGTTTTCCGCGTTCGAGATGTATCGGCATCCGTCCGTGCTCAGGCAGGGTTCGCGTCGGGGCAGGTGGCGGCCGCGTCGGTGAGCGTACGATGGTCGGCTGCGGTCACCGGCAGTCCGTACCGCACCGCGACCGTCAGATACTTTCCGGCGAACCAGCATCGGGTGCCGGGTTCGGGCGGGAGCCAGTCGGCGGGGGTGTGGTCGCGCTTGTCCTCGTTCGCAGTTCCGTCCACGGCTACCAGGTTGAAGTCGATGTCGTTGGCGAACTGCCGACGCAGAGCCGGTGGCCATGTCGCCGCCCCGAGATCCCACGCCGCCGCCAGCGGAAAAATGTGATCGATGTGGACGGCTCGGGCGTTGTTGCGGTGGAACATGATTCGGGTTCCGGTGTACGGGTCGTCGAGTGCCCCCGACAGGACGACGCAGGTGCGAGCATCTGGCCGGAACGTGGCGTCGCGCAGGTCGCGGGCGAGCACGTTGTTGCGCGTGTCGCAGCCGTCGCGCCCACCGCGACCGGGATGGTCGTCCGACCACGCCGGACCGAACGCGCATGCTTCACCGGCGTCGCAGCCGCGTTGATAGCCGGGAACGTGTGGGCGCTCGAATACCACGGTGACGCTCGCGAGCAACTGTCCGAGCTCCTCGCGGGACGGACTGCCTGGCGCCGGCCCCGACGGTTCGGCCCGCTCCCACAGCATCGATGCGGCGACCGCGACCGTCACCACCAGAATCCAGATCTTATTGCCCCCGCGCACCGCGCGATCGTCGCAGCAGGCACCGACAGCCGAGAGCGAGTGACGGCCGCGTCGTTGTCGGCCCGGCCGTTATCCGTCGACGGTCAGCGGAAACCGCGCGGCATGGATCGAGGCGACCGTGCGGCCGTCGTGGCCGACGATCCAGGATCCGCCGCTCTGCTTGCACTGGGCGATCCGATCGAACACCGTGAGCAGGAAGAAGATCGCCTCCTCGGGACTGGCGGTCGCGGCCAGTCGATGGGACTCGCCGTGTTTGCTGCCGTCGAGCCACACCCCGCATTGGCCGTCCAGTCGCAGCGTGGCGACATGACCGGAATCGACGAACGCGTACTTGACCTGCTCCCACGGCGTATTGGAGCTGTAGGTCTGTTCGAGGACCTGGATCAGAATCGACATGGTGAACTCCTGGTGAGAGACCTGTCCGCCAGTGTCCCAGGCGTCCTCACGACACGCGCCGGATCGGTTGGCGTGTTCAGCGAACGGTGACGACGACTTTGCCGCGTGCGTGACCGCCCTCGACGACGGCGAGCGCCGCACCCGCCTCCAGCAGCGGAAATGTTCGTTCGATGTGTGGGTCCACGGTACCGTCGGCGATCAGTGCCGCGACGGTCGTGAACACCTCGGTGGTGCGACGCCGCTGCACCCCGGCACCGCCCAGGTCGGTCGCGCCGGACGGGTCGGCGACGCTGACGATCCGTGCCTCCGGGACCGACGCGGCGAATGCCCGAAGTGTCGTGCCGCCGACCAGATCGACGATCGCGGTGGTGCCGGCGGCGTGGCCGGTCGCGCCGTCGCCGGATTCGATCCAGGTGGCGCCGTTGGCCTCCACCAGATCCTGTTTGCCTGCCGACGCGACCCCCAACACGGCCGCCCCGCGCGCGCGTGCGAGTTGGGTGGCAGCGGATCCGACGCCTCCGCCTGCGCCGATGACGAGCACGGTGTCGGCATCCGAGACGGAGAGCGCGTCGACGATGTCGAAGGCGGTGCCCACTGCCACCGGGATGGTGGCGGCGGCGGCGAAGCTCACCTGCTCCGGCTTGTGTGCGGCGCTGTGCGCGTTGAGCAGTGTGTATTCGGCGTATCCGCCGAACCCGGTGGCAGTCGAGCCGAACACCGCGTCGCCGACCGCGAACCCGTCGACGCGGTCGCCGACGGCGGTGACGACACCGGAAACTTCCCTGCCCAGCACCGCCGGCAATGTCACCGGGACGGTGTCCTTGCGGGTTCCTGCGCGGACCTTCCAATCGGCGGGATCGACGCCTGCCGCGTGCACCGCCACCAGTAACTGTCCGGGTCCGGGCCGGGGAACCTCGGGGTCGAGAAACTGCTCGGTGTCCGGGCCGCCGTACTCGGCGAAACCGTAGGCGAGGGGCATGTCGCCCAGCGTAAGGTGGCGCCGCCACCCGTGTGCCGTTTGGGACCCAGCAGGGGCCCAAACGGCACACGGGCGGCGCAGCCGCCCACTCCTGGCACCATGGTGGGCATGTTGCACGGGGTCTGGTCACCGGGATCGGGTCTGTTGCTGTGGCGCGACCCTTCCGTTTCACACGACGACGACGCGCTTCCGTCGGCGCTGCGGCGTTGGACCGACCGCCCGTTTCGGCATCGTGTCGAGCTGCGATTGCCCGGCGACGACGAGCCGCGGACGCTGCCCGCGATCGCCGTCGCCCCGGCAGATGCCGCCGAGCTCCTGCTCGACCTTCCGCGCCGAGCGTCCGGCGTCTCCGGTGACCTTCGCTTTCTCGCGCACGTCGCCCGCGGCATCGAACGGTGGGCACAGGCCGGACGGGTCGCACCGGAGATGCACCGCGCGGAGAAGCAGTGGTGGGTGCGGTGGCAGTTGCTCGGTGGCGACCGGGCCCGCGCATGGAAGGCCGAATTGGTTGCGGCGATGCCGCCGGTTCAGCGACAGCTCGGGACGCCGTCGGCGCTACTCGACAACCTGTGTACCGAGCTGACCGATCCGATCACCCGGGCGATGCTCGGGTCCGGCACGTCGCTGCATCCGCTGATCGCGGCGCTGTCGGAAGCGACTCCGCATCACGGCGGCAGTCAGCGCATGGCCGACGCACTGACCGAATGGCGGGCCAGTCTGTCCGGCAACGAACCCGACCTGGTGTTGCGCCTCGTCGAACCGGACGAAGGCGACGATCCCGCCGGCGCCCTGTGGCGGCTCGAGGTGTGTCTGCGGTCGGAGGGGCAGGCTCCGGTACCGGTACCGGTCGGCGGCACCGACGCGGAACTGCTGCAGATCGGCATCCGAAAGCTCGGTACCGCATTGAAGGCCTACCCGCGACTGCAGGATGTGCCCCGCGACCCCGACAGTCTGGATCTGCTGTTGCCCACGCCCGTCGTCATCGACCTGGTCGAGCACGGCGCGCGGGTACTTCAGGATGCCGACGTGTCGCTGTTGTTGCCGCGGGCGTGGTCGACCGTCGAACCGTCGTTGCGGTTGCGCGTGGAATCCGCTGCCGCTCCGGTCGCAGCGGAGGAGAGCGCGGTCGGCATGAACGCGATCGTGTCGTACGAATGGCAGTTGGCCGTGGGTGACATGCTGCTCAGCGCCGGTGAAATGGAAGAACTCGTCGCCGCGAACAGCGACCTGGTCAAGTTGCGGGGCAAATGGGTGAAGGCGGACGCGGCGGCGCTGGCCCAGGCCGCCCGATACGTGACCCGCAATTCTGGGCGGGACACCACGCTCGGTTCGTTGTTCGCCCAGTTCACCGGCGACGATGTGCCGCCGGTCGAGGTCACCGACATCGGTGCGTCCGGGTGGGTCGCGACGCTGCTGGACGGCCAGGCGCGTCCGGAGCCGGTTCCGGCGCCGGACGGTCTGAACGCGACTCTGCGTCCGTACCAGCAGCGTGGTCTGGACTGGTTGGCGTTCATGAGCAGTCTCGGTCTCGGTGCGGTGCTCGCCGACGACATGGGTCTCGGTAAGACCGTGCAGGTGCTGGCATTGCTGGTCCACGAACGGGACCGTATGCCGGGGCGGGTTCGGCCCACGCTGCTGGTGTGCCCGATGTCGGTGGTCGGCAACTGGCAGCGCGAGGCCGCGCGATTCGCCCCCGACCTGCGGGTGCACGTGCACCACGGGTCGGGCAGGCTGCGGGACGACGACCTGGCCGCCGCGGTCGACGACAGCGACCTCGTCATCACCACCTACTCGATCGTCGCCCGCGATCTCGCGCATGTGCGGGCACTGCCGTGGCATCGGGTGGTGCTCGACGAGGCGCAGCATGTCAAGAACGCGAACACGGCGCAGTCGCGTGCGGTTCGCGCGGTGGCGGCTTCGCATCGGATCGCGTTGACCGGCACCCCCGTGGAGAATCGGCTCGAGGAGTTGCGGTCGATCCTCGATTTCGCGAATCCGCGGTTGCTCGGTTCGGCGACGTCGTTCCGGGCGCGCTTCGCGGTGCCCATCGAACGTGAACGCGACGCCGCGGCAGCGGCCCGACTGCGGGCGCTGACCGCTCCGTTCGTGTTGCGCCGAGTCAAG
Source organism: Rhodococcus sp. (in: high G+C Gram-positive bacteria) (assembly GCF_049299235.1). Classification (GTDB taxonomy): domain Bacteria; phylum Actinomycetota; class Actinomycetes; order Mycobacteriales; family Mycobacteriaceae; genus Rhodococcus. Next base: position 6,946 of record NZ_JBAQXC010000013.1, read on the forward strand.
ACCGACCCGGATGTGATCGCCGACCTGCCGGAGAAGTTCGAGCAGACCGTCCGCGCGAACCTCACCGCCGAGCAGGCCGCGCTGTACCGGGCGGTCGTGGACGACATGATGCGCAAGATCAAGGAGAAGGAGGGTATGGCCCGCAAGGGTGCGGTCCTCGCGGCACTGACCCGGCTCAAACAGGTGTGCAACCACCCGGCGCACTATCTCGCCGACGGATCTCCGGTGTTGCGCCGAGGCCGGCATCGCTCCGGCAAACTGGGCCTGGTCGAGGACATCGTCGAATCGGTGCTCGCCGACGGCGAGAAGGTTCTGCTGTTCACCCAGTTCCGCGAGTTCGGTGAGCTCATCGCTCCGTATCTCGCCGAGCGGTTCTCCACCCACGTGCCCTTCCTGCACGGCGGGGTGTCCAAGAGTCGCCGTGACGCGATGGTCACCGGATTTCAGGAACCGGGCGGACCGCCGATCATGCTGCTCTCGCTCAAGGCCGGCGGAACCGGCTTGAACTTGACCGCGGCCAATCATGTTGTGCACCTGGATCGTTGGTGGAATCCTGCGGTGGAGAACCAGGCCACCGACCGGGCATTTCGGATCGGTCAGCGACGCGACGTGCAGGTACGCAAGCTGCTGTGCGTCGGCACGGTCGAGGAGAGAATCGACGAAATGCTCACCGGTAAACAGGAACTCGCGGACCTTGCGGTGGGGGTGGGGGAGAACTGGGTGACCGAGTTGTCCACCGATCAGCTCCATGCCCTGCTCGCTCTGAGCGACGACGCGGTGGGTGAATGAATATGTCTCGAAACGATTTCCGCGACCGACCCAGACCGATTCGGGTCGACGGTGGTATCGAGGCACGCACCAAACGCGGCGCGATCGGGCGCAGTTGGTGGTCGAAGGAACTGATCGGCGTGATGGAGAAGGTTGCCGACAAGGCCCGGTTGGCGCGGGGGCGCACCTACGCGCGCTCGGGGCAGGTACTGTCGTTGCGTCTCGAACCGGGCTCGGTGGTCGGGGATGTGCAGGGCAGTCAGTTGCGTCCGTTCACCGCGACCGTCACGGTGCGGGCTCTCGACGACGATGCGAGCGCCGCGTTGATCGCGCAGGTGCGGTCGGCGCCCGGCATGCTGGCGCGCCTGGCGGCCGGCGCGTTGCCGGAGGAGTTGGGGCCGCTGCTGTTGCCGCGCCGCGCCGGCGAACTGGATTTCGACTGCACGTGCCCCGACGACGGGTGGCCGTGCAAGCATGCGGCGGCGGTGGCCTATCTGCTTGCCGAACATGTCGACGAGGACCCGTTGTCGGTGCTCACGCTGCGTGGTGTCGGTCTCGGGATGCTGATCGGTGGTGTCGACGCGGCGCCACCGTCCGATGACTTCTACGGTGACGACACCGAATTGCCGGAGTTGCCGATGGAACGGTTCCGGCCCGCGCTCGAGGATCTGGACCCGATGCTGTTGCGGCGTGCGTTGCGCGCGGGTGGTACCGACGAGGCCGTCGTGATCCGGGCGGTGTCCGATCTCGAGGATCTCTACCGTCGCCTGCGCTGACGCGGCGGGTTCGGCGGCCCGCGGCATGTGACGGTAGACATACATGGACTTCCAACTATAGGATGAGCACAGACTTTAGGGGCACTGTCGGGTGCCCACGTCCGCAACCGATCAGCAAAGGACTCGCGACCATGAGCATTCGTGAACTCACCCACTTCATCGGCGGCGAACACGTCGCCGGGACGTCCGGACGCTTCGCGGACGTCTTCGAACCCAGCACCGGCAAAGTTCAGGCGCGCGTCCCGCTCGCCACGAAGGCCGAGGTCGAAGCCGCCATCGCGAACGCCGAAGAGGCCCAGAAGGTGTGGGGTTCGTGGAACCCGCAGAAGCGGGTCCGGGTGCTGATGCGGTTCCTCCAGCTCGCGCAGGACAACATCGACGAGCTCGCTGCGCTCCTGTCGAGCGAACACGGCAAGACCATCCCCGACGCCCGCGGCGACGTCCAGCGGGGACTCGAGGTCATCGAGGTGTGCCTCGGTGCCCCGCACCTGCTCAAGGGGGAATTCACCGACTCCGCCGGTACCGGCATCGACGTCTACTCGATGCGTCAGCCGCTCGGTGTCGTCGCCGGCATCACCCCGTTCAACTTCCCGGCCATGATCCCGCTGTGGAAGGCCGGCCCGGCTCTCGCCAGCGGCAACGCCTTCGTCCTCAAGCCCTCCGAACGCGACCCCTCGGTCCCGCTGCGTCTCGCGGAACTCTTCCTCGAGGCCGGCCTGCCCGCCGGAGTGTTCAACGTCGTCAACGGCGACAAGGAATCCGTCGACGTCCTGCTCGAAGACCCGCGTGTCAAGGCCCTCGGCTTCGTCGGCTCCACGCCGATCGCACAGTACATCTACGAAACCGCCGCGAAGAACGGCAAGCGGGCCCAGTGCTTCGGCGGCGCGAAGAACCACGCGATCATCATGCCCGATGCCGACATGGATCAGGTCGTCGACGCGCTCGTCGGCGCTGCGTTCGGTGCCGCCGGTGAACGCTGCATGGCCCTGTCCGTTGCTGTACCCGTCGGTCAGGACACCGCGGACCGGCTCGTCGCCAAACTCACCGAACGCATCGCCGAGTTGCGCGTCGGTCCCGGCACCGACGAGAAGGCCGATTTCGGTCCGCTCGTGACGGCCGAGGCCCGCGACCGCGTCCACGGCTACATCGCCAAGGGCGTCGAGGAAGGCGCCGAACTCGTCATCGACGGCCGCGGCTTGGTCCTCGACGGCCACGAGGACGGATTCTTCTCCGGTCCCACCCTGTTCGACAAGGTCACCTCCGACATGACGATCTACCGCGAGGAGATCTTCGGTCCCGTCCTCACCGTCGTGCGCGCAGCCGACTACGAGGAAGCGCTGCGGCTGCCCACCGAACACGAATACGGCAACGGCGTCGCCGTCTTCACTCGCGACGGCGACACCGCCCGCGACTTCGTCCGCCGTGTCGAGGTCGGCATGGTCGGCGTCAACGTCCCGATCCCGGTGCCGATCGCGTACTACACCTTCGGCGGCTGGAAGGCCTCCGGCTTCGGCGACCTCAATCAGCACGGCCCGGACGCCTTCCGCTTCTACACCAAGACCAAGACCATCACGCAGCGCTGGCCGTCCGGTGTCAAGGAGGGCGACCTCGAGGGTGCCCACGTGGGCGACACCGACCACTTCGTCATCCCCACGATGGACTGACGACGGATCGAGACAGGACCACCATGTTCACCCTCACCGACGACGACCGGGCGATCCGCGACACCGCCCGCGACTTCGCGACCGAGTACCTTGCCCCGAATGCCGTGGAATGGGACCAGAACAAGCACTTCCCGATCGACGTGATGCGCAAGGCCGCAGCTCTCGGCATGGGCGGCATCTATATCCGGGAAGACGTGGGCGGCTCGGGGCTGCGCCGGCTCGACGCGGTCCGCATCTTCGAGGAACTCGCCAAGGGCTGTCCGTCGATCGCCGCCTACATGTCCATCCACAACATGGTCACGTGGATGATCGACAAGTTCGGCTCCGACGATCAGCGTGAGCGCTGGGTGCCGCGGCTGTGTTCGATGGAGCATCTGGGCAGTTACTGCCTCACCGAACCGGGCGCGGGCTCCGACGCGGCGGCCTTGAGCACCAAGGCCGTCCGCGACGGTGACGAGTACGTGCTGACCGGCGCCAAGCAGTTCATCTCCGGCGCCGGCGCCTCCGACGTGTACGTGGTCATGGTGCGGACCGGCGAACCCGGCCCGCGCGGCATCTCCGCGATCATCGTCCCGAAGGACACCCCCGGTCTGTCCTTCGGGGCGAACGAGAAAAAGATGGGCTGGAACGCCCAGCCCACCCGGCAGGTGATCTTCGACGGTGCGCGGGTGCCGGCCGAGAACCTGCTCGGGCCCGAGGGAGCAGGCTTCCGCATCGCGATGCAGGGCCTCAACGGCGGTCGCCTCAACATCGCCGCGTGCTCGGTCGGCGGCGGCCAGACCGCCCTCGACCGGACCGTCGGCTACCTCGCCGAACGCACGGCGTTCGGCGAGCGGTTGCTCGACTCCCCGGCGCTGCAGTTCCGCCTCGCGGACATGCGCACCGAACTCGAGGCAGCCCGCACCCTGCTGTGGCGGGCGGCGGACGCGCTCGACGAGGGCGCCGACGACGTCGTCGAACTGTGCGCGATGGCAAAGCGTTTCGCCACGGACGCGGGATTCGACGCAGCGAACGAGGCGCTGCAACTACACGGCGGCTACGGCTATCTCGCCGAGTACGGTATCGAGAAGATCGTGCGGGATCTGCGCGTGCATCAGATCCTGGAAGGAACCAACGAGATCATGCGGGTGGTCGTCGCGCGCAGCGTGGTGGCCTCGGCGCAGACAGGAGTGGCATGACCGGGCAGGAACCGGAAGTTCTCGCCGAGGTGGTGGACGGGGTCGGCCGCCTGACCCTCAACCGACCCAAGGCCATCAACGCGCTCAACCACGGCATGGTCCGGATCATGGCCGAGAAGCTCCTCGAATGGTCCGTCGACGACACCATCACCGCGGTCGTCGTCGACGGTGCCGGGGAGCGAGGTCTGTGCGCCGGTGGCGACATCGTGTCGATCTACCACGATGCCAAGGACGGCGGCACCGGATCGCAGGAGTTCTGGCGCGACGAATACATCCTCAACGCCGCGATCGGCCGCTATCCGAAGCCGTATGTGGCGATCATGGACGGCATCGTGATGGGCGGCGGCGTCGGCATCTCCGCGCACGGCAACGTGCGGATCGTCACCGAACGCTCCACCATCGCCATGCCCGAGGTCGGCATCGGGTTCATCCCGGACGTCGGCGGCACCTACCTGCTCTCGCGTGCCCCCGGCGAACTCGGCACCCACGTCGCGCTCACCACCGGACGGATGAAGGCCGGTGACGCGATCGCCCTCGGATTCGCCGACCACTTCGTCCCGTCCGAATCACTCGACAAGTTCGTCGCCGCGATCGGGACGGTCGGACTCGACGATGCGCTCTCCGAATACTCTTGCTCTGCACCGGAATCCGAACTATTCGCACAGCAATCGTGGGTCGACACCGCCTACTCGGCGGACAGCGTCGAGGAGATCGTCGAACGACTGCAGTTCGCGGACACAGCAGAAGCCCGAGCCGCAGCCGAGCAGATTCTCGGCAAGTCACCGGTCGCACTGAAGGTCACCCTGCGGTCGCTGCGGCACGCACGCACCGCCGCGTCGCTCGAGGAGGTCCTGAACGAGGAGTTCCGGGTCTCGCTGGCATCCCTGAACTCACACGATCTCGTCGAAGGCATCCGCGCCCAGGTCGTCGACAAGGACCGCAATCCGCGATGGTCGCCGGCCACCCTCGCCGACGTGACCGCCGCCGACGTCGACGCCTACTTCCAGTCGCTCGGCGAGCTCGAACTCGGGCTTGCCGCACCCGAAGGAGAATGACATGAGTGCTCTCCCCGCCGTCGCATTCCTCGGTCTCGGCCACATGGGCGGGCCGATGGCCGCGAACCTCGTCAAAGCCGGATACGGGGTCACCGGGTTCGATCCGGTACCTGCCGCGCAGGAACAGGCGACCGCGGACGGACTGACCGTCGTGGCCTCCGCCGTCGACGCCGTCCGCGACGCCGACATCGTCGTCACCATGCTGCCCAACGGCAACCTCGTGCTCGATCTCTACGACGACATCCTGCCCGCGGCCAAGGCGAACACGCTGTTCGTCGACAGTTCCACCATCGACGTCGCCGACGCCCGCGAAGCCGCCGACCGCGCCCACAAAGCCGGGCACCGCGCCATCGACGCACCCGTGTCCGGCGGCGTCGCCGGCGCCACCGCGGGCACCCTCGCGTTCATGGTCGGCGGTTCCGAGGACGACTTCACTACCGCGCAACCGCTGCTCGACGTCATGGGCCGCAAGGTCGTGCACTGCGGTGCCTCCGGAGTCGGGCAGGCCGCGAAGATCTGCAACAACATGATCCTCGGTGTGTCGATGATCGCGATCAGTGAGGCGTTCGTACTCGGCGAGAAGCTGGGCCTGACCAACCAGGCGCTGTTCGATGTGGCCTCCAATGCGTCCGGCCAGTGCTGGGCGCTGACCAGCAACTGCCCAGTCCCCGGTCCTGTCCCGACCACCCCGGCGAACAACGACTACCAGCCGGGCTTCGCCGCCGCGCTCATGGACAAGGACCTCGGCCTGGCCGCGAACGCGCTGCGGGCCAACGGTGTGGAGGGCGAACTGGGTCTGCGCGCGGCAGAGCTTTACCATCGCTTCAACACCGGCGGCGGTGGCGGGCTCGACTTCTCCGCCATCGTCACCGACATCCGTGCCCGTTCGACCGCAGAGGACAACCAGTGACCGACTTCGAGACCATCCTGCTCGACCGCACAGGCCGCGTGGGTCTGATCACCCTCAACCGGCCCACGGCACTCAACGCGCTCAACAGCCGGCTGATGCGCGAAGTGGTCGCGGCCGTCGAGGAACTCGACGCGGACCGCGGGATCGGCGCGATCGTCATCACCGGCTCGGAGAAGGCGTTCGCCGCCGGAGCCGACATCAAGGAGATGGCACCGAAGACCTACTCCGAGGCGTACAGCGAGGACTTCTTCTCGGACTGGGACAAGATCTCGCACGCCCGTACCCCGATCATCGCCGCGGTCTCCGGATATGCGCTCGGCGGTGGCTGCGAACTGGCGATGCTGTGCGACTTCATCATCGCGTCGGACACCGCGAAGTTCGGTCAGCCGGAGATCAAGCTCGGTGTCATCCCCGGCATCGGCGGGTCGCAGCGTCTGACCCGCGCCGTCGGCAAGGCGAAGGCCATGGACATGTGTCTGACCGGCCGCAATATGGACGTCGAGGAAGCCGAACGCGCCGGCTTGGTGTCACGTATCGTCCCTGCCGCCGAACTGCTCGATGTTGCACTGGAGACCGCGGCCACCATCGCGTCGATGTCGCTGCCCGCGGCGATCATGGCGAAGGAAGCAGTCAACCGCGCATTCGAAACCACCCTCGCCGAGGGCGTGAAGTTCGAACGGCGCGTGTTCCATTCGACGTTCGCCACCGCCGACCAGAAGGAAGGCATGGCCGCGTTCATCGACAAGCGCACACCGGAGTTCACGCACGGCTGAACGAAAACGACTGCGGGACCGTCTCGGAAGAGTCGGTCCCGCAGCCATTTTCGATGAATCCGCAGTCACTCTCGGACCGGAAGTGCGTCACCATTTCGTCGGGGTGTCGCCGGTGTCGAAGTCACCGGCACCGTGCCGCATCCCGGCGAGGATGCGCAACAGCGGCTCGAGTTGATCGTCGGGAACACCGGGCCGGGCGAACACCTCGGCGTTGAGTTTCTCCGTCGTTTCGATCGCCAACGCCCGACCACTGTCGGTGAGTTCGACGAGCGTCGCGCGACGATCGCTCGGATGCGGGGTCCGGCGCACCAGGCCCGCCGACTCGAGCCGATCCACGGCGTTCGTCACGCTCGTCGGATGCACCTGCAGTCGCGCGCTGGCCTTGGCCATCGGAAGGGCCCCGCTGCGGGTGAAGTGCAGCAACGTCAGCAACTCGTAGCGGGCGAAGGTCAGGCCGAACGGTTTGAGTACCTCTTCGACCCGCGCCATGAGGATCTGCTGGGCCCGCATCAACGAGGTCACCACGGCCATGCCGTCCGCGACCTCACCCCAGCCGTGGTCGGTCCACTGGCGGTGCGCTTCGGCGATCGGGTCGAGCGGTAGCGGTGCAGGCATATCTCGATCATCCCACGGCGGAATGCCAGGTCGGGTTGTGGACGTGGTATCGGGTGGCCGCTGCGGCGGTAAACGGTGGATGTCTACTGCCGGAACGTCCGATGTATCGGTGATGGCCGCCAACTATGCGTTGTTGCCGCGGGTTTCGCGCCCGATAGAGTCCCGCCCCGTGCACATCTTGTTCGTCTGCAGCGGCAACGTGTGTCGTTCGGTGATCGCGGAGCGGCTCACCCGCGCGTACGCAGTCGAGTGCGGCCTGACCGAACTGACCGCGGAGAGCGCGGGGATCCGCGGTCTCGCAGGCTACCCCGTCGAACCGCGCGCCGCCGCGGTGATCAGTGGCCTCGGCGGCGATCCCACCGGTTTCCGGGCCCGTCGGCTCAGTGAACGCATGGTGGCGGCAGCGGATCTGATCCTGGCGATGACCGACGATCAGCGAGACCGGGCATCCACGCTCGCTCCAGGCGCCTCACCGAAATCCTTCACGCTCCCCGAAGCACATCGCATCGCGATGTTGACCGGCGCGGACACCGTCGCGAGGCTCGACGTCTTTCGCGACCCGAGCGTCACGGCGGACGCGCAGCGCATCGCCGATCCGGTCGGCCTGTCCGATCGCGCGTTCATGGAGGTGGGCGACCGCATCGCGGAGGCGTTGTTTCCACTACTCACCCAGATCGCGCCGTGCCGCCGTCCGACGCCGTCTGCCCCTGCCTGACGGCGTCTGCCCCTGCTCGACGCCGTCCCACGCCCCGCCTGACGGTCGCCGGCGTCGGTCGACCCGGGTATCAGCCGGCGACAGTCGGGCAGGGCGGCGGACGACGCAACCAACGTCAGCGGAACGCGTAGTCGGGGAATCGTTCGTCGACATCGGCCACGGTGAGCCCGAACTCCTCCAGGGTGTAGCGGTGTGCGGGTTTGCGGTCGCCCTGGCGACTGTCGGTGTGCATCGCCGCCATCGCGGATTCCGCCGCTGAGCCGAGTTCGATGCCGAAGCTGTCGTAGAGCGATCCGATGGTGCCCAGCGGGTCGGACACGAACTCGCGGTAGTCGACGTCGACGAACTGAGCCTGGTCGTGGCGTGCGCGTGCCTCGGTGAACGTGTCGAAGCCACGCGCCCACAGGTCGAGTTGGCTGCGGCCGATGGTGTCACCGACGAACGCCTCGGACCAGCCGTTCGTGGCGTGTGCCGCCAGGCTGCACATCGACGGAATGATGGTGCGCGGGTCGCGGTGGGTGACCACGACCAGCGCGTCCGGATACACGGTGAGCAACTCGTCGAGCGCGAACAGGTGACTGGGATTCTTGAGTACCCACCGTTTCTCGGCATCGGGCAGGCCGATGAGTTGCAGGTTGCGCCGGTGCCGGACGTACGCGCTCGTCCAGTCCTGCCCGGCCAGCCACTGCGAATAGGTGGGGAGATGCGCGAGGCACTCGTACGAGACGGACCGGAACGACTGGCGGAGCAGTTGCCAGCATTCCTCGACCTCGCCCGCGGACATGTAGTGCACGCCCATGAACTCGGGATGCTCGACGTGGTGCTGCGCGAAGCCCGCTTCGATGCCGGCGAACACGGGATTGGCTGCCCAGGTGTTGCGTGGCGGTCGTGGCTGTGGCATTTCCGTCAACCACATCTCGAGGCCCTGGTGGGCGGGGTCGGCGGTGAGCAGGCGGTGTAGGGCGGTGGTGCCGGTGCGGGGCAGTCCGGTGACGAAGATGGGACGGGTGATCTCGACGTCGGCGTGCTCGGGATGCTGCTTCCACGCGGCCTCGGACAGCAGTCGCGCGACCAGTGCCCCGCGCAGGAACACCCGCGACATCTTGCTGCCGAGCGGGGTCAGTTTTTCGTCGCGTGCGTACGAGTCGAGCAGGATGTCGATGCCGTCGCGGTAGTCGTCGGTGCCGAAATCGGTCAGTCCGGTCAGTCGGGTGGCGGATTCGTGCAGCGACTCGGCGCTGCCGATGGTGGTGCGGTCGTTCATGGGGCCTCCTCCCGTGTGCCTTGTCGGCCCCTCCAGGGGCCCAAAAGGCACACGGATCAATGATGGAATTCGCCGCAGTTGACGTCGAGGCACTGCCCGGTGATCGCCGAGGACATCGGCGAGGCCAGGAAGATCACGGCATCGGCGATCTCGTCGGTGGTGGGCAGGCGCCGCAGGTCGGTGGCCGCAGCGGTGTGGTCGTAGATCTGTTCGACGGTGGTGCCGTACTTGCTCGCCTGATGCTCGAAGTAGCCCTGCAGAATCGGACCCCAAATATAGCCGGGAGCAACGGAATTCACGCGAATACCGTGTGGTCCGAGTTCGGTGGCCAGTGACTGCGACACCGCCAGCAGCGCCGACTTGGCGAGCTTGTAGCTGCCGTACCGCTCCTGTGAATGCCGAAGAACCATCGAATTGATGTTCACCACAGCGCCGTTCGAGTCCGTCAAGGTGGGGGTGAACAACTGGGTCAGGCGGAGCGCGCCGAGCACCGTCAATTCGACGCTGTCACGGATCTGCTGGAAGTCGGTGCGTGCCAGCGGTTTCATGGACGGAATGGAGAACGCGTTGTTGACGAGCGCGTGGACAGCCCCGAACTCGTCGACGGCGGTCGCGGCGAGAGCGGCGGCGGACTCGTCGTCGGTGATGTCGGTGGGCACGCTCAGGGCGCGCCGCCCCAGGGCGGTGACCTCGGCGGCGACCTCGTCGAGCCGCTCGCGGGTTCGGGCGGCGAGAACGACGTCGGCGCCGTGTTCGGCGCACCGGATCGCGAGCGTGCGCCCGAGACCCGGTCCGACACCGGAGATCACGACGACCCGGTCGCGGAGCAGTCCGGCCGGCGCGCTCATGCCTGCATCCGATCGGCGATCGCGGTCTGGCGTGCGGCGATCCGCTGCGACCACTGGTCGGTGGTGATGCGGTTGGATTCGTGGAACGGCAGGGACTCGGCGACGTCGTCGAACGGAACCACCTGTGCGGTGGGGCCGTCCGTGGCGGCGAGGTCGCGGTCGACGCGCTGCCAGCGGAATTGCAGGATGCCACGGCTGCGGCCGAGCGTCTCGATCCAGTTCACGACGCCGGGGTTGCGGTGTGCGACGACGATGCGCACGTTGCCGTCGGGGTCGACCTGGGCCTGAGTATTGTTCAGTGACGTCTGGTGGTGGATGTAGTCGAGCGAGATGTACCAGAGGCTGCCGATCTGGAAGCCCAGATACGGGGCGTCGGACGCGGGGACGGTGAGGATCATCGCCTCGTCGTCGGCGAGTTCGTAGTGCCCCACCGACGAGTATTGGGTGTCGAGGCCGCCGGGAGTGCGGCGCGGCTCGGTGACGGTGTTGACGGGTAGTTTCAGGTAGAACCACTCCGGGAATTGCAGCCACGTCTTCACCCGCGACACGAGTGCACGGCCGGCACGTTCGTAGCGTTTGACGGCATCGGCGTGCGTCGGCTGGGGGGCGGGCACGCCGAGCGTGTCGACGCGATCGATCCGGACCGTCCCGCGCCGCTGTGACCAGTCGCTGTACACCTCGCGGACGACGAGTTGCGAGGAGCCGGGCGCGAGAGTGAAGTAGTTGTTCGCGGGGTCGGCGGGTCCGGGGCCGAAACGCACCTCGAATGTGCCGTCGTCGGCGATGCGGATTGCGCGGTCGTCGAAGGCGGTGACGTTGCCGGGCACGTTCGCGTCGGTGTAGTTGCCGGCGAGCACCTGGAAACTCAGGTCGCAGGTGGTACCGCGACGCCCGGTGACGACGTACTCGGCGTCCTCGCGCACCGCGGCACCCCAGTAGAGGGTGTCGGGATTGTCCAGACCCATCTTCGAGTAGGGATCGGTGCCGGTGATGAGCACGGGGTGGGTGCTGCTGTGTGCCCAGGCCGCGTGCACGCATGCCGCGATGCCGCCGGCAAGGTAGCCGTATCCCTCGACGAGGTCCTGGTCGGTGCGGATGTGCGGCGCGGTGGCGACGAGCTTCTCGGCTTCGGCGATCGCCGCGGTGAGCGGATCGGTGAGCACTTCGATCTCCCTATGGTCCAAATATGTACCGCTGCGGTAGGCTTCGGTCAGCCGACGATAGAACGTGTTACAGGGAGTGGTCAATGGTTCGCAGCGACTCGGCGTCGATCACCGGCGATACGGAACCGGAGGCCGGTTCCGCACGCCGTTCGCCGCCCACCGAGCGGGTCGTCCAGGTCCTCGACCACCTCGTCGCCCACCCGGGGAGCCGATTCGGCCTGTCCGAACTGGCCCGCGAGCTCGACCTCAGCAAGCCGACCTGCCTGGGAATCCTGACCGCACTCGTGGACGCGGGCTACCTGTTGCGCGACCCGGTCGGCAAGACCTACGGCTTGGGCCCGGCGCTGATCGTCGCCGGCCGGGCCGCGCAGCGCGGCTTCGCGGTGGGGCCGGTGGCACACAAGCATCTGGCGGATCTCAGCGTGCGGTTCGACGCGGCCTGCACTGCGTCGGCCGTGGTCGGCGACCGGATCGCGGTGCTCGACGTCGTCGGTCCTCGCGGTGCCACCGCGGCAGCGCGGGTGGGGGAGGTGTACCCGTTCGCGCCGCCGGTGGGTCTGATGTACGTCCTGTGGGATGCCGACGAACGGCTCGAGCGGTGGCTGAGACGGGAACCGACCCTGCCGGTGCGGCTCGATCGCCCGCACGTACAACGGGTCGTGGACGAGTGCCGGCGCACCGGCTACCTCGTCGAGTCGCTCACCCGTGGCGGTCGACGGCTGTACGCGCTGATGGCCGGGGTCGTCGCGCATGATCTCGCCCCCGAACTGCGTGAGCTGCTGGGCGAACTGGTGTCCAGTCCGGGTGAGCGTGTCCTGCTGCCGTCGGCGATGCCTTCCGGGCAGGTCCACGCGGTGAACTTGATCGCCGCGCCGGCCTACGACCCGGACGGGCACCAGTCGCTGGTGCTGGCCCTGCATGTCGAGGGCGAGATCGAGGCGGAGGAGATCGCGCAGCGCGGCGAGGCACTCGTTGCGGCGGCCGACGCGATCACAGCGGAACTGGGGGGTCGTCGCCCCGGGCGCTGACTCGGAACGGGAAGTCGTTGACCCGGAATTGGAACTCGTTCTATCGTTGGCCGAGAAGTTTCGACCATATCGGTACATATTTGGACCAACCGGCCGGGAGCAACGATGACCACGGCACAGCCGTTCCGACCACCTTCCTACGAGTTGACGCCGCTCGGCGCACTCGAGGCCGAATCCGTGCACATCTTCCGTGAGGTCGCGGCCACCTTCGAGCGGCCGGTGCTGCTTTTCTCCGGCGGCAAGGATTCGGTGGTGATGCTCCACCTCGCCGCCAAGGCGTTCTGGCCGGCCCCGCTACCGTTCCCAGTACTGCACATCGACACCGGTCACAACTTCGACGAACTCGTCGAATTCCGCGATCGTATCGTGGGCACGCTCGGGCTCCGCCTGATCGTCGCGTCCGTCCAGGACGACATCGACGCCGGCCGCGCCGTCGAGGACACCGGCCCGCACGCGAGCCGGAACCGGTTGCAGACCGGCACCCTGCTTCGTGCCCTCCGCGACGGCCGATTCGACGCGGTCTTCGGCGGCGCGCGCCGCGACGAGGAGAAGGCACGAGCCAAGGAACGCATCTTCAGCTTCCGCGACGAATTCGGGCAATGGGATCCCAAGTCCCAGCGACCCGAACTGTGGCACCTGTACAACGGGCGGCACCGCAAGGGTGAACACATCCGGGTGTTCCCATTGTCGAACTGGACCGAACTCGACATCTGGTCGTACGTGCGTGACGAGAACATCGACCTGCCCTCGCTGTACTACGCGCACCGAAGGCCCGTCGTCGAGCGCGACGGAATGCTGCTCGCGCACACCAGATTCCTGACGACGACGCCCGACGAAGAAACCCGCGAGGCGCTCGTGCGCTTCCGCACCGTGGGCGATGCCACCTGCACCGGATGCGTCGAATCCACCGCAACCGACGCCGCCCAGGTCGTCGCCGAAGTCGCCACGAGCCGCATCACCGAACGCGGCGCCACCCGCGCCGACGACCGGATCTCCGAGGCCGGCATGGAAGACCGCAAGAAGGAAGGGTACTTCTGATGTCCCGACTGTTGCGCATCGCAACCGCAGGCAGCGTCGACGACGGCAAGTCCACGCTGATCGGCCGGTTGCTGTTCGATTCCAAGGCCGTCTTCGAAGACCAACTCGAGGCCGTGGCCCGCACCAGCCGGTCCCGCGGCGCCGAGCACACCGACCTGGCATTGCTCACCGACGGCTTGCGCGCCGAACGCGAACAGGGCATCACCATCGACGTCGCGTACCGCTACTTCGCGACGCCGCACCGCAGCTTCATGATCGCGGATACGCCGGGGCACGAGCAGTACACCCGCAACATGGTCACCGGCGCCTCGACCGCCGATCTCGCGCTGATCCTCGTCGATGCCCGCAAAGGAATGGTCGAACAGACCCGTCGCCATGCCTTCCTGTCGAGCCTGCTCGGCGTGCCGCACCTCGTGCTGTGTGTCAACAAGATGGACCTGGTGGACTGGTCGCAGGACCGCTTCGACGACATCTGTGACGAGTTCCGGGGATTCGCGGCCAAACTCGAGATCCACGACCTGAGTTTCGTGCCGATCTCGGCGCTGCAGGGCGACAACGTGGTCGGGCGCACCGCGAACATGCCGTGGTACGAGGGAACCTCGCTGCTGCATCACCTCGAACAGGTACACATCGGTTCCGACCACAACCTCATCGACGCGCGCATGCCCGTCCAGTACGTCATCCGCACCGAGCGCGACTTCCGCGGATACGCGGGCACCGTGGCCAGCGGTGTCTTCAAGCCGGGCGACGAGGTGGTTGCACTGCCGTCCGGGTTCGCGACCCGGGTCGAACGCATCTGGGGCCCCGGCGGACAATCGCTCGACCGCGCGTTCGCCGGCGCAGCGGTGTGCATCGAACTCGAGGACGAACGCGACATCAGCCGCGGCGACATGCTGTGCAGACCCAACAACCGCCCGCTCGTCGGCACCGAGATCGACGCGATGGTTTGCTGGCTCACCGAGCGTTCGAGTCTCGATCCGGCCGCCCGCTACGTGCTGGCGCACACCACGAAGTCGGTCCACGCCCGCGCCGTGCGACTCGACTACCGCCTCGACGTCAACACGTTGCATCGAGACGAGACATCGACCACGCTGGGCCTCAACGAGATCGGACGGGTCCAGCTGCGCACGCAGCAGCCACTGCTGTTCGATCCGTATCGGCGCAACCGCACCACCGGCAGTTTCATCCTCGTCGACGAGACCACCGGCAGCACCGTCGCGGCAGGCATGATCACCGGACCGACTCTCACCGACGCCGGCGTCGTATGGCACACCGCCGAGGCCGGGCGTGCCGACCGCGGCGCCGCGGGCACGACGGTGTGGCTCACCGGGCTGTCCGCCTCGGGGAAGTCCACGGTCGCGTCCGAGTTGGAACGGCGGCTGCTCACCGCAGGCATTCCGGCCTACCGCCTCGACGGCGACAATCTGCGTCACGGGCTCAACGCCGACCTGGGGTTCGGTCCCGACGACCGTGCCGAGAACGTGCGCCGCGTCGGTGCGGTCGCGCAACTGATGGCCGATGCCGGGCTGGTCGCCGTGTGTTCGTTGATCAGCCCGTACCGCGCCGACCGCGACCGGATCCGGGAGCAGCACACCGCGGCCGGTATCCCGTTCGTCGAGGTGTTCGTCGACACCCCGATCGCCGACTGCGAGGCACGTGATCCCAAGGGCATGTACGCCCGGGCGCGCGCGGGCGAGATCACCGGATTCACCGGCGTCGACGACCCGTACGAGCCGCCCCTCGCGCCCGAACTGGTGCTGCGACCTGCCGACGGTGATCCGGCCGCGCAGGCCGCCCGAATCATGAAAGTGTTGGGCGCATGACAGACGACGCCGCCCTCGCGGCCGAGATCGCCGCAGCCGCGGGAGAACTGCTCCTGACGGTCCGCGCCACCGAAGGGGACACCCTGAGCGGTCGCGAACTCGGCCGCCACGGCGACCACGCCGCGAACGCCCTGATCCTCGACCTGCTCGCAGGTCGCCGCCCCGGCGACGCCGTGCTGTCCGAGGAATCCGCCGACGATCCGGCCCGCGTCGACGCCGAGCGGGTCTGGATCATCGATCCGCTCGACGGGTCGAAGGAGTACGGAATGCCGAGGCGCACCGACTGGGCAGTGCACGTCGCACTGTGGGAATCGGGGCGCGGACTCACCGCGGGCGCGGTCGCGCAACCGGCGTTCGGCGCCGTCTACGGCACCGAGCACGTGCCTACCGCGAAGCGCCGCGCACTCGGCGACGGCCGGCCGCGCATCGTGATCAGCGGTAGCCGTCCGCCGGAGTTCATCGGGGCGGTGGCCACCACCGTCGGAGCGGATCTCGTGCGCATGGGCTCGGCAGGGGCGAAAGCCATGGCGGTGGTCCGCGGTGAGGCCGACGCATACGTCCACGCGGGCGGGCAATGGGAATGGGATTCGGCCGCCCCGGTGGCGGTCGCACAGGCAGCGGGACTGTTCTGTGCGCGGATCGACGGCAGCGATCTCGAATACAACCGCCCGCACCCGTACCTGCCGGATCTGGTGATCTGCCGGCGTGACTGGGCCCCGACGCTCATGGCTGCGATCGCCGAGCACGCGACCGCTCCCGTCGACAGTCCGCGGGTCGCGATGGCGCGCGCCTACATCACGTCGCTGATCGGTCACGACGCGTCGCACGTGCGACTGGCCGCCGACGCGTGGCGGGTGGAGAACGGCGAGCGCACCGGCGACAGTGGCCCGGAGATCCGGGACCGGCTCGAGAACGGGCCCGAGTATCGGCCGCTCCGGCGGGTCCGTGACCTGACGTTCCGCGAGTGGCACCACGACGTCGTCGCGCGATTCCTGCTGGACATCGACGCGGGTGCGGGTGCGGAAGTGACGGTGGCGGTGACCGAGCATTTCGCGATCCCGGCGGGGGAGATCCGCTCGATCGTCGCGATTATCGAACCGCATCCGCAGAATAGTTGAACCTTTTCGATCGGCGGCGTAGATGTAGAGAGGTTGAGGAAGATGCAGTAGTGCACATTGTGGAGGCAACATGAATCAAGCGCGCGATATCGGTGACGGAATCCATGCGATACCGGTGCCCGTCGCAGACCTTCCGGTCGGCGACACCCAGGTGTACACGGTCGAATCCCCGGGCGGGGTGATCCTCGTAGACGTGGGCTGGAACAACGACACATCCTGGGCCGCATTGCAATCCGGACTCGCCTCGGCCGGGTTGTCGGTCGCCGACGTCGAAGGCGTCGTCGTCACGCACTTCCATCCCGACCACGTCGGCCTCACCGGTCGAATCCGTGAAGCGTCCGGATGCTGGGTCGGCATGCACGAAGCCGACTTCGAGCAACTCGGGCACATGATGGCCGGCCACGACCGAGCAAGCCGCGACTGGGCAAGCCGAGACCTCGACCAATGGCAGAAGGCCGGTGCCCCCGCAGACCAGATCGACGTCTTCCTCGCCGCAGAGCGGGATCGCGACGGCATCCCGGACGAGATGCCGGATCGGATTCTGAAGGACGACGAGACGATCCCGCTCGCCGGCCGGACATTGCGCACCGTATTCACCCCGGGTCACACTCCCGGCCATGCCTGCTTCTACATCGAGGAGCACGACATCCTCTTCAGCGGCGACCATGTGCTCGCCACGACGACCCCGCACGTCGGCGAGTTCGACTTCCCCGTCGCGGAACGCGACGCGCTGGGTGAATTCCTCGAGTCGCTGCGCGCCGTTGCGACCTTGCCCGCCCGGCGTACCCTGCCGGCGCACCGGCAGCCGATCGACGACCTCGCGGCCCGCACCGAGGCGCTCGTCGAACACCACGAACACCGCCTCGACGACCTGTACGACGCGTTCGGCGACGAGGAGTTGACGTTGTGGCAGGCCACCGAGCGCATGACGTGGTACCGGCCGTGGGGCGAAACCCCGCCGCGTGGCAAGCAGATGGCCATGTCCGAGGGCTCGGCGCACATCCGGCACCTCATCGAACGGGGGCGCGCCCGTCGTGTTCCGGGGACCGACCCGGCGCGCTTCGTCCGCGTGTGATCCCCGATCGGATTGCAACAGATCGGATTGCAACAGATCGGATTGCAACAGATCGGACTGCATCAGGAGGAACGCGATGACACCGGAACAGCTCGTGACCGAATTCTGCGCCGCCTGGGCAGATCCGGAACCCGCCACGCTCGCCGCGTACTTCACCGACGATGCGGTGTACCACAACATTCCGTTGGAGGCGGTCCACGGCCGGGCTGCCATCGAGGAGTACTTCGCCGGGATGGTCGCGTCGTTCGGCGGTATCGACTTCCGCATCCACCGGCAGGTGGCGAACGGAACCCTGGTCCTCAACGAACGCGTCGACGTGTTGACTGTGAACGGGTGCCCGGTCGAGGTGCCCGTCATGGGGTCGTTCGAGGTGGCCGACGGGAAGATCGCCGCGTGGCGGGACTACTTCGATATGGGGTCGCTGGCCGCGCCGGCCGAGTAGACCCGGACGAAAGAAGACGGGCCCCGCTTCGAAATCGAAGCGGGGCCCGTCTTCTCGTGGTGCCCTCGGCAGGATTCGAACCTGCGACTTCTTGCTCCGGAGGCAAGCGCTCTATCCCCTGAGCTACGAGGGCATCCGGAACCACCGGCTGACCGGTGGCGCGGAGTTAGCCTAGCGCATTGTCGGCCATACGCCACATCGCCTGGTCAACGGCGGTTTTCACCCCGAGATCGTCAGTTCATCGGAAGCGGTTGCGCACCGCGCTCGGCGAGCATCGAGGTCATCAGTTGCGATTCGCTGGTCTGGGTGTCGACCATCGTCTGCGCCAGCGTGCGCACGGTGGCGACCTCCGCATGCTCGGCCCCGTACTCCATCATGGGCAGTCCGCCCTCATGGTGTCGCAGCATCAACTGCAGGAACAGCACGTCGAGTTCCGGACCAGAGGCAGCACGCAGATCGGTCAGGTCCTGCGACGATGCCATCCCGGGCATCGGTCCGGTCCCGACATCGTCCGATCCGTGACCGTCCGATCCGTGACCGTCGTGACCGTCGTGACCGTCGTGTGCGTGCTCGCCGTCCTCGCCCATCCAGGTCATGTACGCACCGGCCGGTAGCGGCGCGCGATCCCACAGCGCCAGCCAGCCCTGCATCTGACCCACCTGATTCTGCTGGGTGGTGAGGATGTCGTAGGCCAGATTCTTCACGCGCTGATCCGATGATTCGGTCAGCGCGATCGTGGCCAACTCGATCGCCTGATTGTGGTGCACGGTCATGTCCTGGGAGAACCCGACATCCACGGAATCGGCTGCCGGAGCGGCCTGTGAATCCCCGAAGGGAATCCGCGCCAGGAAACCGAGCAGGAATCCGACCGCGAGCGCGGCGATCACCCCGAGTACCACCAGCATTCGACGCTGCCCCGAACCGGGGGCCGTGCGATCCTGCGCGACATCGTCGGTCATCGTCAGCTACCCGCCGGGGCCTGCATGTCGGTTTGCGCTTCGGCGGGGTCGAGGGCACCGCCGTCCATCGGCACCGCATCCGGGCCGGGCGCGGACGCATCGAACGGCGGGGGATTCGACGGATCGAACGATCCGGGAATCGTCGAGCAACTCGCACCGACCTCGGGATACGTGTACTTGTTCAGGCGCAGCGCCGCGATGAAGTGACCGATCCGTTCGTCGTCGGCCGAATCGACCGCGAGTTGGTGACCCCAGGCCTGCAGCGAGATCGGTGCGGACTGTCCCGGATACGGCGACAGCATGGTGTAGGAGTTACCGTCGACCCGCGCCGCGAGTGTGTCGATGGTGGCGTCGTCGACCAGATCCGGGTTGTAGGTGATCCACACCGCGCCGTGCTCGAGCGAGTGCACCGCGTTTTCCGTGCGGATCGCTTCCGGGTAGACGGTCCCGGTGCAGGTCGCCCAGATCGCGTCGTGCGGCCCACCGAACGGCGGTGTCCGGTCGTAGGCGACGCGCTGCGTCGAATCGATGTGCCGCCCCGCCGGATACTCGGCCGTCACGATGCCGTCGATCTCGGTGGACGGGTTCTGGTTCGATTCCGACGGCGTCCATACCGCCAGCTCCTGCTGATCCTGAAATTTCGGGACGATACTCACCGCGATCACCGCGATCAGAGCGATCACCACGACGACGCCGCCGATCACCATCCACGGGATCTGGCGCTGTTTGGGAAGCCCGCGGCCCCCACCGCTCTTCGCTGCGGCCGAAATGGCCTTCGCGGACTTGGCGCCGGGCTTCTTGCCGGAACCACCGTTAACCGAACCGCTGGGCATCGCTGGTAGCTCTTTCGATCGGATGGACAACGAGACGGCGACCCCTGGGGTCGCGTGCCCCCACAACTGTACGGGCGCACTCATCCGGGGCACCGTCGGTGCTCGTCGGGCCCAGCCAATAGGATGAACCCCTGTGACTCCTGCCGACCTTGCAGAATTGCTACACGAGACCGCCGCGAGGGTGCTCGCCGAGCGTGACCTCGACGTGTCCGTCCTGCCCGACACCCTCACGGTCGAGCGACCCAGGAACCCCGAGCACGGCGACTACGCGACCAACGTCGCGATGCAGGTCGCGAAAAAGGCAGGTGTGAACCCGCGCGAGCTCGCAACGTGGCTGGCGGCCGCGCTCACCGCCGCCGACGGTATCGACTCCGCCGATGTCGCCGGGCCGGGCTTCCTCAATATCCGGCTCGCCGCCGACGCACAGGGCGCCATCGTCGCGAATGTTCTCACCGAGCTCTCGGCATACGGCAATGCCGATGCCCTCGCCGGACAGAAGATCAACCTGGAGTTCGTCTCCGCGAATCCCACCGGCCCGATTCACCTCGGCGGTACCCGCTGGGCGGCCGTCGGCGATGCGCTCGGCCGGATCCTGTCGACGCAGGGAGCAGCGGTCACCCGCGAGTACTACTTCAACGATCACGGCGGACAGATCGACCGCTTCACCCGCTCGCTGATCGCCTCCGCGTCGAAGCTTCCCCCGCCCGAGGACGGCTACGCCGGTGACTACATCACCGAGATCGCGGACGCCGTGGTCGAGCAGCGGCCGGACGCCCTCGACCAGCCCGAGGCCGACCGGCACGAGGTGTTCCGTTCGATCGGCGTCGATCTGATGTTCGCGCACATCAAGCGCACACTGCACGACTTCGGCGTCGACTTCGATGTGTACTTCCACGAGAACTCGCTGTTCGAGTCCGGTGCGGTCGACAAGGCAGTCGAGACGCTCAAAGGCTCCGGCAACCTGTACAACGAGGACGGTGCGTGGTGGCTCAAGAGCACCGACTTCGGTGACGACAAGGACCGCGTCGTCATCAAATCCGACGGCCACGCCGCGTACATCGCCGGCGACATCGCCTACTTCCAGGACAAGCGCGCGCGGGGCTTCGACCTGTGCATCTACATGCTCGGCGCCGACCACCACGGCTACATCGGCCGCCTCAAGGCCGCGGCTGCCGCGTTCGGCGACGATCCCGACACCGTCGAGGTTCTGATCGGCCAGATGGTCAACCTCGTCCGCGACGGGCAGGCCGTGAAGATGAGCAAGCGCGCCGGCACCGTCATCACCCTCGACGACCTCGTCGAGGCGATCGGTGTCGACGCGGCACGCTACTCGCTGGTGCGCTCGTCGGTCGACCAGAGCATCGACATCGACCTGGAACTGTGGACGTCGACCGGCAACGAGAACCCGGTGTACTACGTGCAGTATGCGCACGCCCGGCTGTCGTCGATCGCGCGCAACGCCGCCGACCTCGGCCTCGGCGGCGAGGGCGCGAACCTCGCGCTGCTCACCCATGACCGCGAAGGAGACCTGATCCGCACCATCGGGGAGTATCCGAGGGTCGTCGCGAAGGCCGCGGAACTACGCGAACCCCACCGGGTCGCCCGCTATCTCGAAGAACTCGCCGGCACGTACCACCGGTTCTACGACGCCTGCCGGATCCTCCCGCTCGGCGACGAGGAACCCGGCGATCTGCACACCGCGCGCCTCGCCCTGTGCGCGGCGGCACGCCAGGTTCTCGCCAACGGTCTCGGACTGCTCGGCGTCACCGCCCCGGAGCGGATGTGAACGCGCATCCGGCCGGGCCCCGGCACGCCGAGATCCAGCACGCACCGGGACTGCCCGAACGACCCGCGACCGCGGAGGAACTCAACGCGCTGCATCCGCAGGTGTGGCCGCGCAGCACGACCCGAGGCGACGACGGGGTCGTGCACATCGCCGGCGTCTCCGTCACCGATCTCGCCGCGAAATACGGCACGCCTCTGTTCGTGATCGACGAGGCGGACTTCCGCTCCCGCTGCCGCGACATCGCCGCCGCGTTCGGCCCCGACGCGAAGGTGCACTACGCGTCCAAAGCATTCCTGTGCAGCGAAATCGCGCGCTGGGTGCATCAGGAGGGGTTGTGCCTCGATGTCGCGTCGGGCGGTGAACTCGCGGTCGCGCTGCATGCAGGTTTCCCCCCCGCGAAGATCGCGATGCACGGCAACAACAAGTCCGTCCCGGAACTGGATGCCGCGGTGTCGGCCGGGGTCGGGCACATCGTGCTCGACTCGATGGCCGAGATCGAACGGCTCGACACGGTCGCCGGTGAACACGGCATCGTCCAGGACGTCCTGATCCGCGTCACGGTCGGTGTGGAGGCTCACACCCACGAGTTCATCTCCACCGCGCACGAGGACCAGAAGTTCGGGCTCTCGCTGGCCGGGGGAGTGGCGATGGCCGCCGTTCGGCGGGTCTTCGCGACCGACAATCTGCGTCTCGTGGGCTTGCACAGTCACATCGGATCGCAGATCTTCGACGTCGACGGATTCGAGATGGCCGCGCATCGCGTGATCGGTCTGCTGCGCGACATCGTCGCCGAGTTCGGTGTCGACAAGACCGCGCAGTTGAACATCGTCGACCTCGGTGGCGGTCTCGGCATCTCCTACGTGCCGAGCGACGACCCGCCGCCCGTCGACGAACTCGCGGCCAAGCTACGCGACATCGTGAGTACCGAATCTGCGTTGGCGGGCCTGCCGACCCCCACACTCGCGGTCGAGCCGGGCCGTGCGATCGCGGGGCCGGGCACCATCACTCTCTACGAGGTCGGCACCATCAAGGATGTGGCTGTCGCGGCCGGACAGAGCCGCCGCTACATCAGCGTCGACGGGGGAATGAGCGACAACATCCGGACGTCGCTGTACCAGGCGGAATACGAGGCTCGGCTGGTGTCACGCGTCAGTGAGGCGGATCCGGTCGTTGCCAGGGTCGTCGGCAAGCACTGTGAGAGCGGCGACATCGTGATCCGCGACACGTGGATGCCCGACGACGTAGCTGCCGGTGATGTGCTGGCCGTCGCCGCCACCGGTGCATACTGCTATTCGATGTCCAGCAGGTACAACCTGCTGCCACGTCCCGCTGTCGTGGCGGTCAAGGACGGTGCGGCCCGCATCGTCCTGCGCCGGGAATCTGTGGAAGATCTGCTCAGCTTGGAGGCTACGGAGTGACGACCGAATTGGAGACCGGCCGATCGCGGCGCTCGGTCGGTGTGGCAGTGCTCGGCCACGGCACCGTCGGCGCGGAGGTCGTCCGCATCATCCGGGACGACGCGGCCGATCTCGAAGCACGTATCGGTGCGCCCCTGGAGTTGCGGGGTGTCGCGGTGCGCACCGTATCCGAGGACCGTGGAATTCCGGTCGAGTTGCTCACCGTCGATGCGGAAACCCTCATCGCCCGCGACGATGTCGACATCGTCGTCGAGGTCATCGGTGGAATCGACTTGCCTCGCAAGCTCGTCCGAGCCGCGCTCAACGCCGGTAAGTCCGTGGTCACGGCGAACAAGGCACTGCTCGCCGAGTACACCGGCGAGCTGGCGGAGGCTGCCGAGGCCAAGCGCGTCGACCTGTACTTCGAGGCCGCGGTCGCCGGTGCGATCCCGGTGATCCGCCCGCTGACACAGTCCCTGGCGGGTGATCGCGTCGACCGGGTGATCGGCATCGTCAACGGCACCACCAACTACATCCTGTCGGCGATGGACGAAACCGGCGCCGACTACGCCGAGGCACTGGCCGAAGCCGGCAGGCTGGGCTACGCCGAGGCGGACCCGACCGCGGACGTCGAAGGCTACGATGCGGCCTCGAAGGCCGCGATCCTCGCATCCATCGCCTTCCACACCCGGGTCACCGCCGGTGACGTGTACTGCGAAGGCATCTCGAAGGTCACCGCCGCCGACCTCACCACGGCGCGGGCGCTGAACTACAACGTCAAACTCCTCGCGATCTGCGAACGCATCATCGGTGCCGACGGCAAGGAGAAGGTGTCCGCGCGGGTCTATCCGGCGTTGATTCCGCGCGAGCATCCGCTGGCCACCGTGTCCGGCGCGTTCAACGCGGTCGTCGTCGAGGCTCAGGCTTCCGGCCGGCTGATGTTCTACGGTCAGGGCGCGGGCGGCGCACCCACCGCGTCCGCCGTGATGGGCGATCTGGTGATGGCGGCGCGCAACCGGGTGCAGGGTGGTCGGGGCCCCCTGGAATCGAAGTACGCCGATCTCGAGATCGCGCCCATGAGCGAGATCGTCACCCGCTACTACGTGAACCTGCAGGTCGCAGACCGGGCGGGTGTGCTCGCCGCGGTGGCGGCCGAATTCTCCAAGCGCGGTGTCAGCATTTCCGTCGTGCGCCAAGAGGGTGCGGGGGATGGTGCGCGACTGGTGGTGCTCACCCATCGGGCCACCGACGAAGCGTTGTCGAGTACCGTCGCAGCACTCGACCAGCTCGAATCCGTAACCGCTGTGACCAGTGTCCTGAGACTGGAAGGATCCGCCGAATGAGCGCGGCCGAGAAGAACATCGCCCCTGTGCACACCCCGTGGCCGGGTCTGATCGAGGCATATCGCGCGCGACTGCCGATCGGTGACGGCTGGAAGACGGTGACGCTGCGCGAAGGCGGCACGCCGCTGCTGCCTGCGCCCCGCCTCTCCGAGATCACCGGCTGCGACGTGCACGTCAAGGTCGAAGGTCTCAACCCCACCGGATCCTTCAAGGACCGCGGCATGACGATGGCCGTCACCGAGGCGCTGGCCACCGGCAAGCAGGCCGTGCTGTGTGCGTCCACCGGCAACACCTCCGCGTCGGCCGCCGCATATGCGGCCCGCGCCGGTATCGGCTGTGCGGTGCTCGTGCCGCAGGGTAAGATCGCCATGGGCAAGCTCGCCCAGGCCGTCATGCACGGTGCGAAGATCGTCCAGGTCGAAGGCAACTTCGACGACTGCCTCGAACTCGCCCGCAAGACGACCGCGGAATTCCAGACGATCGGGCTGGTCAATTCGGTCAACCCGGTCCGTATCGAGGGGCAGAAGACCGCCGCGTTCGAGATCGTCGATGCGCTCGGTGACGCTCCGGACGTGCATGTCCTCCCGGTCGGCAATGCGGGCAACATCACCGCGTACTGGAAGGGTTATTCCGAGTACTTCGCGGACGGTGTGAGCACTCGTCGCCCGCGCATGCTCGGTGTGCAGGCCGCCGGCGCGGCCCCGCTCGTGCTGGGGCATCCGGTCAAGGATCCGGAGACCATCGCCACGGCCATCCGGATCGGTGCTCCCGCATCGTGGAACGGTGCGGTCGCCGCGAAGGACGAGTCGAACGGCGCGTTCCGTGCCGCCACCGACGACGAGATCCTCGAGGCGTACCACCTGCTCGCGAAGTCCGAGTCGATCTTCGTCGAGCCGGCGTCGGCAGCGTCGATCGCAGGTCTGCTCGCCGCCGCGAAGGACGGATGGTTGCCGCGCGGCCTGCGTGTCGTGTGCACCGTCACCGGCAACGGACTGAAGGACCCCGACACCGCCCTGCGTGATGTCCCGGTGGTCCAGCCGATCCCGGTCGACCCGGTCGCCGTGGCTTCGGCGCTCGAGCTGGCCTAGGGCTCCGGAACAGTCTCGAGCGCAGCACAGTGACCGCCACGCCCTCCTCTGTTGTTCGGAATCACGTTGTTGGGAATCACGACATGACGCAGACTCTGCCGGCAGGGATCTCGGTGACCGCCCGGGTTCCCGCGTCGAGTGCGAATTTGGGACCAGGATTCGACTCGCTCGGTCTCGCACTCGGGTTGTACGACGAGATCACGGTCACGACAACCGGATCCGGACTGGACATCCGCGTCGAAGGGGAGGGCGCGGAGGAAGTGCCGTGGGGTCCCACGCACCTGGTGGTGCGGGCCGTCGAGCGCGGCCTCGAGGCAGCCGGCTTGTGGGCGGATGGCCTGGATATTGTGTGCCGCAACGCTATTCCGCATTCTCGGGGACTCGGTTCGTCCGCGTCCGCCGTCGTCGGCGGGCTCGCCGCGGCCAACGGTCTCGTGCGCAAGGCCGCGCCGGAGCGCGCTCTCGACGATGCGCAACTCGTGCAACTGTCGTCCGAGTTCGAAGGACACCCCGACAATGCCTCGGCGAGCGTGCTCGGCGGTGTCGTCGTGGCGTGGAGCGAAGCGGGAATCGACGCCGAGCAGCGTGCCTACCGGGCGGTCACGCTGCCGGTGCACCCGGCGATCAAGGTAGTCGTTCTGGTTCCGTCGGTGCGTTCGTCGACCGCGCACACACGGGGATTGTTGCCGGACCTGGTGCCGCATCGGGACGCGTCGTTCAACGTCAGTCGTGCCGCGTTGGCGGTGGTGGCGCTGACCGAACGTCCGGACCTGCTGATGCCCGCGACAGAGGACCTGCTGCATCAGGCGCAGCGGGCGCCTGCGTTGCCGCTCACCACCAAGTGGATCGCGGCGCTGCGCGCCGCCGGCATCGCCGCGACGGTGTCCGGTGCCGGACCCACCGTGCTGGCACTGACGACCGAGCAGTTCCCCGCCGAACTGCGTGCCGCAGCGGAAGCCGACGACCTGTCCGTTCTCGAACTCGATGTCGCGGGTGGCGTCCAGGTACTCTGATCCGCCTCTTCCATCGCCGGTCCACCGCCGGGTCGCAACTCGGGTACCCGACGGAGGCGACGACCACACTTCTCCGTATCCGTTTCGGGTGTGTCGATGGGTGTTCTTGCTCAACGTACAGTTCGTCGCTATCCTGTGGTTTGTCCGCACGTCGTGCGTTTCAGCCGTCGGCTTCGTCAGGATATCGACTCCAGTGTCATCGGAACGCCGGGTCCTGGATCGATCCTCACATGTTCTCGTTTCGGCGGGTCCAGGGACTGTCAGTGCCGGAGGATGGCGTGATAGCGGACGTGCCGGCCGTTCGATTCCGTGAACACGTACGGCAAATCCCGGATCGGTGCACGAACCGATCTGTGGGAACGAACCCTCGACTCTGCGTGGCGCGAGCGAGGGAAGGAAAGGATCTCCGTGACCGATACGGATCTGATCGCTACGCCTGTTCTCGACGCCCCGGGGTCATCTGCGGGGGCGCAGGCGGACGATTCTTCACAGACCACCACGCCGCGCGGCGGCGGGCGCCGCGGCGCCGGCCTCTCCGGCATGGTGCTCGCCGAGCTGCGCACACTCGCGGCAGAACTCGGCATCAAGGGCACCTCAGGGATGCGCAAGGGCGACCTGATCGCCGCAATCAAGGACCGTCAGGGCGGAAGCGCGCAGTCCGCGCAGGCCCCGTCCGAGGCATCTGCCGTCAACGAACCCGCAGCCGAGAGCACACGGCCTGCTCGGACGCGTCGGGCCCGCGCAGCGGCACCGGACGCAGCGACCGAGCAGCCGAAGGTCGAGCAGCCGAAGGCCGAGCAGCCGAAGGCCGAGCAGCCGAAGGCCGGTACCGCTGACGAGCCGAAGGCCGAGCAGCCGGCAACAGCTGCCGCCGAACATCCGCACAGCGAAGGCGAAGGCGAATCACCTCGTCGTGGTCGTCAGCGCCGCGGTCGCCGTGGCGGCGACCAGGACACGGATCAGAGCGGTGACCAGGGCCAGAAGGACCAGGGCCAAACTGGCGAGGGACAGAAGGGCGAGTCCCCGGCCGTGGACCGGAACACCGAGCAGGACGGACGCGGCGACGACAAGGGCGACGGTCGTCAGCGCACCCAGCGCGAGCCGGGCGATCGCACCCAGCGCGACGACCGTAACCGCGACGACCGTAACCGCGACGACCGTAACCGCGACGACCGCAGCCGCGACGACCGCAGTCAGGGCCCGCGCCAGGACAACCGTGACCCCCGCGGAGGAGACGACGAGGAAGGCGGCCGCGGTCGCCGGGGCCGTCGCTTCCGCGAGCGGCGACGTGGACGTGATCGCGGTGAGGGCGGGGGCACCGAAACCCGCGAACCCGAACTCCGCGAGGACGACGTCCTGCAGCCCGTGGCGGGCATCCTCGACGTCCTCGACAACTACGCGTTCGTACGGACATCCGGCTACCTGGCCGGGCCCAACGACGTGTACGTGTCGATGAACATGGTGCGGAAGAACGGCCTGCGTCGTGGCGACGCCATCACCGGTGCCGTGCGCGTAGCCCGCGAGGGGGAACAGGGCAACCAGCGTCAGAAGTTCAACCCGCTGGTGCGCCTCGACACGGTCAACGGCGGTGAGGTCGACGCTGCGAAGCGTCGCCCCGAGTTCAACAAGCTCACCCCCCTGTACCCGAACCAGCGGTTGCGCCTCGAGACCACACCGAACGTGCTGACCACGCGGGTGATCGACCTGATCATGCCGATCGGCAAGGGTCAGCGTGCGCTCATCGTGTCGCCGCCGAAGGCGGGTAAGACCACGGTCTTGCAGGACATCGCGAACGCCATCTCGACCAACAACCCCGAGTGCTATCTCATGGTGGTGCTGGTCGACGAGCGTCCCGAAGAGGTCACCGACATGCAACGGTCGGTGAAGGGCGAGGTCATCGCCTCGACGTTCGACCGGCCGCCGTCCGACCACACCTCGGTCGCCGAGCTCGCCATCGAGCGTGCCAAGCGTCTCGTCGAGGCCGGTCGCGACGTCGTCGTGCTGCTCGACTCGATCACCCGCCTCGGTCGTGCGTACAACAACAGTTCGCCTGCGTCGGGCCGCATCCTGTCGGGTGGTGTCGATTCGACGGCGCTGTACCCGCCGAAGCGGTTCCTCGGTGCTGCTCGCAACATCGAGAACGGCGGCTCGTTGACGATCATCGCCTCGGCGCTGGTGGAAACCGGTTCGACCGGCGACACCGTGATCTTCGAAGAGTTCAAGGGCACGGGCAACGCGGAACTCAAGCTCGATCGCAAGATCGCCGAGCGGCGCGTGTTCCCGGCGGTGGACGTGAACCTGTCCAGCACCCGCAAGGACGAGCTTCTCATGAGCCCCGACGAATTCGCGGTCGTGCACAAGCTGCGGCGGATTCTGTCCGGTCTCGATTCGCACCAGGCGATCGATCTGCTGGTCGGTCAGCTCAAGAAGTCGAAGAGCAACATCGAGTTCCTCCTGCAGGTCACGAAGAACGCGCCTGGGGGATCGCAGGACTAACCGGCGCACCCGGGGAATTTTCGTCCCCGGGCCGTCGTTTGGCATAATCGACCAGCTGAGTCCGGTTCCGGTTCACGTCTTCGATCCGCGAAGGCGACCCGGCGGCCACCGAAAGGGACACCATGAAGGCAGGAATCCACCCGAACTACCAGGCGACCACCGTCGTCTGCGGTTGCGGGAACACATTCGAAACGCGCAGCACCAGCGACCAGGGCCGCATCACGGTCGAAGTGTGCTCGCAGTGCCACCCGTTCTACACGGGCAAGCAGAAGATCCTCGACACGGGCGGACGCGTTGCCCGCTTCGAGGCTCGCTACGGCAAGCGCGCCCCGAAGAAGGCCGCTGCCGACAGCTAGCTGCCCTGCCGACGCCCGGTCCTGTCTCGTCACAGACCGGGCGTCGGTGCTTTCCGGGGCTGGTCGACTGCCCCGAGTATTTCCCGTCCGAGTGCGACCGTCACCGGAACCAGCACGACAGAAACAGAGTGGAGCGAACTCATGGCGGGGCAGACCAAGCCGTCGGCCGTCGACGACATCCTGGCCGAGCACGCGGGTCTGGAACTGCAATTGTCCGATCCGGCGTTGCACAACGACCCGGCGGCTGCGCGTCGCGTCGGCAAGAGGTTCGCCGAACTCGCCCCCGTCATGGCGACCTACACGAAGCTGACGACAGCCCGCGAGGACCTGGAGGCGGCGCGTGAACTGGCGTCCGACGATGCCGCGTTCGCCGCCGAGATCCCCGGACTCGAAGAGACTGTCGCCGAGCTGGAGAAGACCCTGACCGATCTGCTCGCGCCACGTGACCCGCACGACGGTGACGACGTTGTGCTCGAGGTGAAGTCGGGCGAGGGCGGTGAGGAGTCCGCCCTGTTCGCATCCGATCTGGCCCGCATGTACACGCGCTTCGCGGAGCGTGCCGGCTGGCGCGTCGAGGTGCTCGGCGTCACCTATTCCGACCTCGGGGGATACAAGGACGCGACGCTCTCGATCAAATCGAAGACCGACGTCCGCGACGGCGTGTGGTCCCGCTTGAAATTCGAAGGTGGCGTCCATCGCGTGCAGCGGGTTCCGGTCACCGAATCTCAAGGTCGGGTTCACACGTCCGCCGCCGGTGTGTTCATCTACCCGGAGCCCGACGAGGTCGAGGCAGTGCAGATCGACGAGGGTGATCTGCGGATCGATGTGTACCGCTCGTCGGGCAAGGGTGGTCAGGGCGTCAACACCACCGATTCGGCCGTGCGGATCACGCACCTGCCCACCGGGATCGTCGTGACCTGTCAGAACGAACGGTCCCAGTTGCAGAACAAGGCCCGTGCCATGCAGGTCCTCGCAGCCCGGCTACAGGCCGCCGCCGAAGAGGCCGCCGACGCCGAGGCGTCTGCGGGCCGCGCCAGCCAGGTGCGCACCGTCGACCGTTCCGAGCGCATCCGCACCTACAACTTTCCCGAGAACCGCATCACCGATCATCGGATCGGTTTCAAGGCGCACAACCTCGACGCCGTGCTCGACGGTGACCTCGAGGCGTTGTTGGACGCGCTGGGTCAGGCCGACCGGGAAGCCCGGCTCGCCGCCGAATAGAGCCGCCGACGGCCGGGTGGGCTTCGCGCGGCCGATCTAGTCCGGATCGTCCGGTTCCGCCGGGACCGTGGCGACGTCGATCCCCGGAAGCAGGAAACAGTTCTGCCCCTGCGCGTTCTGGTACATGCCCCACACGGCCGAGACCACCGTGCCGGCTTCGGGTTCGACGAGCGCGACCGGGATGTTGTGCCAGTCCTCGGCTGGGCCGAACGACGCGTTGCCCGAGGTGCCGTTGCCGAGATTGAACCAGTTGATCGTGCCGCCCGAACCGCCCTGCTCGTTGACGACGAACAGCAGTTCCTCGGCTTCGACGGCCTCCTGCTCATCATGGGTGACCGACTGGACGACGGCGATTCCGTCCGGGCAGAGCAGCGGTGTCGGCTGGATATCGATGGGTGATGCGGTCGCGACACCCGCTGCGGTCATCGTTGTGGCACCGGCGAATGCGGCCGTGATTGCGGCGCGTAGGACCTTTCTCGACTTCGTCATGGCGCTCCCACTTTCCGTTTCTCGGGTTCGCCCGACGCTATCGGTGAACCATCGCGGACGTGCGGACTGTGACCTATCCGTTCGCTGTTCGTGACCGGCATGGCAGTCTGTACGCCGTGAATCGTCAACCTCTGCGCCTGGCCATCATCGAGGCAGTATCGGTGCTCGAGGAAGCGGGTGTGCCGAGCCCCCGGGCGGACGCCGAACTGCTCGCCGCGCACCTGCTCGGAATCGAACGAACCAGGCTGGGTCTGGTGCCGTTGGTCGATGTCGCGATGGTCGAGGCGTATCGGGCGATGATCGCGCAGCGCGCCAAACGAATCCCGTTGCAATACATCACCGGAACGTCGGCGATGGGGGAGATCGATCTCGCCGTCGGGCCGGGGGTGTTCGTGCCGCGGCCCGAAACGGAACTGCTGCTCGGCTGGGCGCTGGCGTTTCTCGAGGGCTACCCACGGCGATCCCCGGTCGTGCTCGACCTGTGCACGGGATCCGGTGCCCTCGCCCTCGCGATTGCGCATGCCAGGCCGGACGCGGTCGTCCACGCGGTCGAACTCGAGCCGAAAGCGCTCGCGTGGGCCAGACGCAACGCCGAGGATCTGGCGTCGCAGGGCGATACCCCTATCGTGCTCCACCAGGGCGACGTCACCGACCGCGACCTGCTCACCGAACTCGAAGGCAGCGTCGACGTGATCGTCGCGAACCCGCCGTACATCCCGGAAGGCACCGAACTCGAACCCGAGGTTGTCGACCACGACCCGCATTCCGCACTGTTCGGCGGCCCCGACGGCCTGTCCGTCATCAAGCCGTTGGTGTCGAACGTGGCGCGCTGGCTACGCATCGGCGGCGCTGTCGCCGTCGAACACGACGACACCAACGGCGACCTGACCGCGGCACTGTTTTCCCAGCGCAGAGTGTTCGGCGAGGTCGCCGAACACCCAGACCTGGTGGGACGGCCGCGATTCGTCGTCGCGCTGCGGGTTCCGACGGACGCCGAAGCGCAACGAGCCCGCGCAGCCGGGGCCGCAGGGTATGACGCAGCCGGGCCGGCAGGGGACGATTCTGGGACGCACGGGTGACGAGTCCCGGGCGCGATGTCGGCCGCGCCGCACGGGATGGAAGGATGGGCGCGTGAGCACGGTCTACGACTGCAGTCAGCCAGATTCCCGAACAGCAGGTGTCAATGCGGCACGAGGCGCGCTGAAAGCAGGCAGGCTCGTCGTGGTGCCGACCGACACCGTCTACGGGGTGGCGGCCGACGCCTTCGACGGCGACGCGGTGGCGAGTCTGCTGCGCGCCAAAGGCCGTGGGCGTGACATGCCGGTCCCTGTGCTGGTCGGTTCGTGGAACACGATCGACGGACTGGTCACCACCGTCCGTCCCGAGGCTCGTGAGCTCATCCGGGCGTTCTGGCCGGGTGGTCTCAGCCTCGTTGTGCATCAGGCACCGTCGCTGGGATGGGATCTGGGTGACACGCGCGGCACGGTGATGCTGCGGATGCCGTTGCACCCGGTGATCCTCGAACTGCTGCGCGAGGTCGGCCCGCTCGCCGTGTCGAGTGCGAACGTCTCCGGTCAGCCGCCGGCAGTCACCGCCGACGATGCACGGCGGCAGTTGGGTGCGTCGGTGAGTGTCTATCTCGATGGCGGACCATCGGAGCATGCGGTCGCCTCGACCATCGTCGACATGACTTCGGATCGCCCGCGCGTGCTCCGTGAGGGGGCCGTGTCGATCGAGGCCATCGCGGAGGTTCTGGGCGACGCCCCGGACAGCCTGCGTGTCGGCGGAGAGTGACGGACAGGGACCTGCGTAGGTGACTTCCGTCGACATTGCACTCGTGCTGGCCCAGTCGGGTCGCGGCGCGGGTGTACCCCTCCGCGAACTGCTGCTGGTTCTGCTCACCGCTGCGGTCGTGACCTTTCTCACAACCGGGCTCATCCGGATCGCCGCAATCCGGTTCGGTGCGGTCGCAGCGCCTCGCGATCGGGACGTACACGTGATTCCGACGCCACGACTCGGCGGGGTCGGAATCTATCTCGGGCTTGTCGCCGGTCTGGTTTTCGCGTATCAACTGCCCGCGCTGACACGAGGATTCGAATACACACCGGACATGGGCGCGGCGCTCGTCGCCGGATCGATCATCGTCGTCGTCGGCATCATCGACGACCGGTGGGGACTGGATGCGCTGACCAAATTCGTCGGGCAGGTCACCGCCGCCGGGATGCTCGCCGTGATGGGGGTGAGCTGGATCGTCATCTTCGATCCGTTCAGCGGAAACACGCTGGTCCTCGACCAACTTCAGGGAGGTCTGATCACGGTCGCGGTCGCGGCCGTGATGATCAACGCGATGAACTTCGTCGACGGCCTCGACGGTCTCGCCGCCGGTATCGGACTCATCGCGGCCGTGGCGATCTGCTTGTTCTCGGTCGGATTGTTGCAGGATCAGGGTGGCGACGTCAGTGCATATCCGCCTGCGTTGATCGCCGCAGCCCTGGCCGGTGCTTGCCTGGGGTTTCTGCCCCACAATTTCAACCCCGCCCGGATCTTCATGGGGGACTCTGGGTCGATGCTGATCGGGCTCATGCTCGCGGTGGTGTCGACGAGTGCGTCGGGCCGGATTCCGCTGGCGGCGTACGGTACCCGCGATCTGCTCGGCCTGTTGTCTCCGCTGCTCCTGGTCGGTGCGGTCATGTTCATTCCGATTCTCGATCTGCTGCTCGCGATCGTGCGGCGCACCCGGGCCGGAGTCAGTCCGTTCAGCCCGGACAAGATGCATCTGCACCACCGTCTGCTGCAGATAGGTCACTCGCATCGGCGCGTCGTGTTGCTGATCTACCTGTGGGTCGGCGTCCTCGCATTCGGCGCGGTCGGGTCGGCGCTCATCGACCGTCGAGCGGTGGTGCTGCTCACCGCGGCAGGTCTGGTGTTTGCGCTGGTCGTCACGGCGGTGCCGTCGTTGCGCCGCGGTGACACCGACACCCCGGGCGGCGGTGACACCGAGGCCGGTGGAGGCGGGGGAAGTGGTGGGGTCGGATAGGCTTGGTACCCGTGACTTCTTCCGATCGGCCTGCCGAGCCTCTCCCCGCCCTGTCCGATCCGTCGGCGCCGATGCGTGCCGCCGTCCGGTACGGCGCGCTCGGGCTGATCGCCCTGACGGTCGTGTCCGCGGTGATCTCGGTGCTCGTCGCGGGGATGCCGGGCCTGTGGGGTGCGCTGATCGGGGCCGCGGTCGGTGGCGGATTCATTCTCTTCACGGCGCTCGGGGTGCTGCTCACCTCGCGACTGCCCGCGACGACCGCGGGGGCGGTGCTGCTCGGGACGTGGCTGCTCAAGCTGATCCTGGCGATCGTGGTGATGGCGCTGCTCAAGCCGCTGGACTTCTACAGTAAGGGTGCTCTGATCCTGACGATCGTGTTCGCGTTGGTGATCGTGTTGGGCGCGGAAACGTACGGCGTCGTGTCACAGCGCTCGTTGTACGTCGTGCCCGATTCGGACAAGACCGGAAACGACGAGCAGTAGTAGTTGCACTTGTCAATTACCTGCGGCTTCGCACCCGCCTACGCGTTGTCGTAGATGTATTGATAGTGTGATGCACAAGCGAGCCGCAACCGGCCGGTAGCCCTGATGGGACCACACGGTTGTGACTTTGTAGGCGGTCATGGTCAAATGACCGCCGAGTCGACGAGAGTCGCCGACACCGACAGACGCTGGGCCGAATCGACGGCCCACAGCAGCTGGCGAATACGCGAGCCGACCTGGTCGACTTGTTGGATCGTCAATGTCCGATCGAACCGCAGACGGCAATGCCTGCGGCCGACTACGGGAGAGAGCGCTGAGCGTCACCACCTTGGCAGCCGGGGAATTCCACGCGCCGTCACTAGCCGATTTCTTTCCACCAGCAGTCTTTTTCGAGGGCACCCCCTTCGAAATGGACCGGCTGATGCTCATCCGCGTCGTCGTCGCCGTGCTGGTCGCGGCGTTCTTCGCATTCGCGCTGCGCAGCCCGAAGATCGTGCCCCGCGGCGTACAGAACGTCGCCGAGATCATGATCGACTTCGTTCGGATCCAGATCGCCGAGGACATTCTCGGCAAGGAACAGGGCCGCCGATTCCTCCCGGTGCTCGTGACGATTTTCTTCCTCGTCGTCGGATTGAATCTCACCTCGATCATTCCGTTCCTGAACATCTCGTCGAACGCCCGCATCGGTATGCCGATCGTGCTCGCCGCTCTTGCGTACATCGTGTTCAACTACGTCGGCATCAAGAAGTACGGCTTCTTCCGCTACGTCAAGAGCAGCATCGTCATCCCGAACCTGCCGCCGGCACTCCACGTGCTCGTCATTCCGATCGAGTTCGTGTCGACGTTCATCCTGCGGCCGTTCACGCTCACCATCCGTCTCATGGCCAACATGCTCGCCGGCCACATCATGCTGGTGCTGTTCTTCAGTGCCACCCAGTTCTTCTTCTTCTCGTCCGAGGGCGCGATGAAGCTGTTCGGTATCGGCTCGCTGATCGGTGGCGTCGCCTTCACCTTCTTCGAACTGCTGGTGATCGTGCTGCAGGCATACATCTTCGCGCTGCTGACCGCGGTGTACATCGACCTCGCTCTGCACGCCGAAGAACACTGACCCGACCGAACCACCAGAGAACATCACAGACTGACTCGGTTGCCGATCCCCGGGACCGAGCCACTAGAAAGGGAATGGAACACCAATGAGCGTTGCGCTTCAGGCAGTCGAGATCCTCGCGCAGGAAGAGACCACCTTCCGTGGACTCGGTGCCGTCGGCTACGGCCTCGCAGCCATCGGCCCGGGCATCGGCATCGGTATCGTCGTCGGTAAGGCGATCGAGGGCATGGCTCGCCAGCCCGAGATGGCCGGACAGCTGCGCACCACCATGTTCCTCGGTATCGCGTTCACCGAGGCCCTCGCGCTGATCGGCATCGTTGCCGGCTTCATCTTCTGATCGTCGCGACCATGGCTGACAGCATCCTGTTGCTCGCGGCGGAGGGGGAGACCCAAAACCCGCTCCTGCCCGCGACATATGACATCGTTTGGTCGCTCGTCGCCCTGATCATCGTCGGTCTCGTCTTCTGGAAGTACGTACTTCCGCTGTTCCAGAAGGTCCTCGACGAGCGTTCGGAGCAGATCGAAGGCGGCATCAAGAAGGCGGAAGAGGCGCAGGCCGAGGCGGCTGCCGCGCTCGAGCAGTACCGCGCCCAGCTCGCCGAGGCACGCACCGAGGCGGCGCAGATCCGTGAAGAGGCCCGCACCCAGGGGCAGCAGATCATCGCCGACATGAAGGTGCAGGCACAGGAGGAAAGCGACCGCATCGTCGCCGCCGGTCACGCGCAGCTGCAGGCCCAGCGCCAGCAGATCGTGACCGAACTCCGTGGTGATCTCGGCCGCACCGCCGTAGACCTGTCCGAGAAGATCATCGGTGAGTCGCTCTCCGATGACGTCAAGCGTGCCGGTTCCATCGACCGCTTCCTCAGCGAGCTCGAATCCCTCAGCGCTGACTCTGCATCCGGAAAGTGAGCACCATGTACGCAGCAAGCCGTGAGGCACTCGCTCATACGCGATCCGCGCTGCAGGACGCCTTGGCGTCGAGCACCGCATCCGCTGGTGCGGGTGCCGCGACTGCCGCTGCGGCACAGGCCGGCTCCGAACTGTTCTCGGTGGTCGAGGTGCTCGACGGCCAACGCACCCTCCGCGGTGCGCTGGCGGACGCCTCGACCCCCGGCGCAGTCCGTCAGGCGCTGGCCGAGCAGGTCTTCGGGGGCAAGGTTTCGGCCGCGGCCCTCGCGACCGTCAAGGCCGCGGTGGGCCAGGACTGGTCGGCGCAGTCCGACCTGACCAACTCGCTCGTTCAGCTCGGCCGCGAGGCCCTGCTGAAGGCTGCGGAGGACCAGAACCAACTGGACACGGTCGAGGACGAGCTGTTCCGGCTCGGTCGCATCGTTGCCGGCAACGGAGATCTCGAGCAGGCACTGTCCGACCGCACGACCCCGGTGCAGGCCAAGCGTGAGCTTCTCTCCCGCCTCCTGTACGGCAAGTGCACGGCAGTCACCGAAGCACTTTCGGTGCAGGCCGTCGGACGCCTGAAGAAGGCCCCGGCCGACACGTTCGACGAACTGTCGGCACTCGCTGCCACGCAGCGGGACCGCGCCGTCGCGCATGTGCGCAGCGCCGCCGCCCTCAGTGAGGCTCAGACCGAGCGCCTCAGCGCGATTCTGAGCCGCACCTACGGGAAGCCTGTGACGGTCCACGTCGAGGTCGATCCCGAGCTCCTCAGTGGATTGGTCGTCCGGGTGGGCGACGAGGTCATCGACGGCACCGCAGCGGGTCGACTCGCGGCTGTGCGGAAGAGCCTCACGTAGTCCACTACCGAACACACACCTAGAGATCTTTTCGAAGACCAGATACCGAGAGCAGGAAGAACATGGCGGAGCTGACGATCTCCTCCGACGAGATCCGTAGCGCGATTGACAATTACACCGCGAGCTACTCCCCGGAGGCCTCCCGCGAGGAGGTCGGCGTGGTCGTCGACACCAGTGACGGCATCGCGCACATCAGCGGTCTGCCGTCGGCAATGGCCAACGAGCTGCTGGAATTCCCCGGTGGCGTGCTGGGCGTGGCCCTCAACCTCGAGGCCACCGAAATCGGCGCCGTGGTCCTCGGCGACTTCCAGGGCATCGCGGAAGGCCAGGAAGTCAAGCGGACCGGCGACGTTCTGTCGGTGCCGGTCGGCGACGGCTACCTCGGCCGCGTCGTGAACCCGCTGGGACAGCCGATCGACGGTCTCGGCGAGATCGAGTCCACCGAGACCCGCGCCCTCGAGCTGCAGGCCGCGACCGTGCTGGAGCGCCAGCCGGTCGAGGAGCCGCTGCAGACCGGCATCAAGGCCATCGACGCGATGACCCCGATCGGCCGTGGCCAGCGCCAGCTCGTCATCGGCGACCGCAAGACCGGCAAGACCGCGGTCTGCATCGACGCGATCCTGAACCAGAAGGCCAACTGGGCGACCGGCGACCCGAAGCAGCAGGTTCGCTGCATCTACGTCGCGATCGGCCAGAAGGGTTCCACCATCGCCGGTGTGAAGCAGGCGCTGGAGGAGAACGGCGCGATGGAGTACACCACCATCGTCGCAGCTCCGGCCTCCGACTCCGCCGGCTTCAAGTGGCTCGCCCCCTACACCGGTTCGGCCATCGGTCAGCACTGGATGTACCAGGGCAAGCACGTCCTGGTCGTGTTCGACGACCTGACCAAGCAGGCCGAGGCCTACCGCGCCATCTCGCTGCTGCTGCGTCGTCCGCCGGGACGCGAGGCCTACCCGGGCGACGTGTTCTACCTGCACTCCCGCCTGCTGGAGCGCTCCGCCAAGCTGTCCGACGAGCTCGGCGGCGGTTCGCTGACGGCACTGCCGATCATCGAGACGAAGGCCAATGACGTGTCGGCCTACATCCCGACGAACGTCATCTCCATCACCGATGGTCAGGTCTTCCTCGAGTCCGATCTGTTCAACAAGGGCGTTCGCCCGGCCATCAACGTCGGCATCTCGGTTTCCCGAGTCGGCGGCGCGGCGCAGACCAAGGGCATGAAGAAGGTCTCCGGCTCGCTGCGTCTGGAACTCGCGCAGTTCCGTGAGCTCGAAGGGTTCGCGGCGTTCGCATCCGACCTCGATGCCGCGTCCAAGGCTCAGCTCGAGCGCGGCCAGCGTCTGGTCGAGCTGCTCAAGCAGGACCAGTACTCGCCGATCGCTGTCGAGGATCAGATCGTGTCGATCTACCTCGCGGGTGAAGGAATCTTCGACTCCGTCCCGGTCACCGACATCCGCCGCTTCGAGACCGAACTCCTCGAAGACCTGCACCGCAACGCTGCGGGCGCGTACGAGCAGATCGCCGGTGGTAAGGCACTGTCCGACGAGTCGATCGTGGCGCTCACCAGCGCGACCGACAAGTTCAAGGAGGGCTTCATCGCCTCCGACGGCAGCCGTGTCGTGAACGAGGCAGAGGCCGACACCCTCGGTGCCGACGAGGTTGCGCAGGAGCAGGTCTCCGTCAAGCGCACCACCGTTCGCAAGTGAGCGGGGCGACCATGACCCAGCGTCCAGTGAAGGGAGTGTGATCGACAAATGGCGAACTTGCGTGAGCTGCGCTCGCGGATCAAGTCGGTCAACTCGACCAAGAAGATCACCAAGGCGCAGGAACTGATCGCGACCTCGCGCATCACCAAGGCTCAGGCGCGGGTCGCCGCGTCGAAGCCGTACTCCGAGGAGATCACCAAGGTCCTTTCGGAGCTGGCCAGCGCGTCGGCGTCGTTGGATCATCCCCTGCTCAACGAGCGTGAGAACCCCAAGCGTGCCGCCGTGCTGGTCGTGACCAGCGACCGCGGAATGTGTGGTGGCTACAACTCCAACGTCCTCAAGGAAGCCGAAGAGCTGCGTCAGCTGCTCATCAGCGAGGGCAAGGAGCCGGTGCTGTACGTGCTCGGCGGTAAGGGCCTGGGTTACTACACCTTCCGTGAACGCCGGGTCGCCGGCGCATGGACCGGCTTCTCGCAGGCACCGGGTTACGCGGACGCAGCGAAGGCCAGCCGCCACCTGGTGGAGCTGTTCATGGCCGGTTCCGGTTCCGAGGTTTCCGCGCCGAACGGCGAGGGCACCATCGAGGGCGTCGACGAACTGCACATCGTCTACACGCGTTTCGTGTCGATGCTGACGCAGACCCCCGAGGTCCGGCGGATGGCGCCGCTCGAGGTGAGTATCACCGAGGACGAGATCGACCTCGGCGAGGACATGCTCTCCGACGGCAGCCGCGCGTCGGGCAGCGAAGGGCCACGTGCCGACTACAACTTCGAGCCGGAGGCCGGGACGCTGCTCGCGGCGCTGCTGCCGAAGTACATCAGCACGCGAATCTTCGCATCGCTGCTGGACGCCGCAGCCTCCGAGTCGGCTGCTCGCCGTACCGCGATGAAGGCCGCGACGGACAACGCCACGGAACTGGTGAACAACCTCAGCCGTCAGGCGAACCAGGCCCGCCAGGCCCAGATCACCCAGGAAATCAGCGAGATCGTCGGCGGTGCCGGTGCGCTCGCCTCGAGTGCAGGAAGTGACTGAAGCACATGACCGCAGCAGCAACAACCAACAACGGGGCGGGTGCGGCCTCGGCCTCGGCCGGTCGCGTCGTGCGCGTCATCGGCGCCGTCGTCGACGTGGAGTTCCCGCGGGGCGCCGTGCCCGAGCTGTTCAACGCCCTCAACGCAGAGGTCACTCTGCCGTCCGTGGCGAAGACCCTGACCCTCGAGGTGGCACAGCATCTGGGCGACAACCTGGTGCGCACCATCTCGATGCAGCCGACCGACGGCCTGGTCCGCGGCGCGGCGGTCGTCGACTCCGGTCGTCCGATCTCGGTCCCCGTCGGTGACGTCGTCAAGGGCCACGTGTTCAACGCCCTCGGTGACTGCCTCGATGCGCCGGGCACCGGCCGTGACGGCGAGCAGTGGGGCATCCACCGCAAGCCCCCGGCCTTCGACCAGCTCGAGGGCAAGACCGAGATCCTCGAGACCGGCATCAAGGTCATCGACCTGCTGACCCCGTACGTCAAGGGCGGCAAGATCGGTCTGTTCGGTGGTGCCGGTGTCGGCAAGACCGTTCTGATCCAGGAGATGATCACCCGTATCGCCCGCGAGTTCTCCGGAACCTCGGTGTTCGCAGGCGTCGGCGAGCGCACCCGTGAGGGCACCGACCTTCACCTCGAGATGGAAGAGATGGGCGTCCTCCAGGACACGGCCCTCGTCTTCGGCCAGATGGACGAGCCGCCGGGAACGCGTATGCGCGTCGCCCTGTCCGCGCTGACCATGGCGGAGTACTTCCGCGATGTGCAGGGCCAGGACGTGCTGCTGTTCATCGACAACATCTTCCGCTTCACGCAGGCAGGCTCGGAGGTCTCGACCCTCCTCGGCCGTATGCCGTCCGCCGTGGGCCACCAGCCGACGCTGGCGGACGAGATGGGTGAGCTGCAGGAGCGCATCACCTCGACCCGTGGCCGTTCGATCACCTCGCTGCAGGCGATCTACGTCCCCGCCGACGACTACACCGACCCGGCGCCGGCCACGACCTTCGCGCACCTCGATGCGACCACCGAGCTCTCGCGGCCGATTTCGCAGATGGGTATCTACCCCGCTGTGGACCCGCTGACGTCGACCTCGCGCATCCTGGAGCCCGGCATCGTCGGTGCCGAGCACTTCCGCGTCGCCAACGAGGTCAAGCGGATTCTGCAGAAGTACAAGGAACTGCAGGACATCATCGCCATCCTCGGTATGGACGAGCTCGCCGAGGAGGACAAGGTCCTCGTCGGTCGCGCCCGTCGCCTGCAGAAGTTCCTCGGCCAGAACTTCATCGTCGCCGAGAAGTTCACCGGTGAGCCCGGCTCGGTCGTGCCGCTGCGCGACACCATCGAGGCGTTCGACCGCGTCTGCAAGGGCGAGTTCGATCACCTGCCGGAGCAGGCGTTCAACAGCTGCGGTGGACTCGACGACGTCGAGGCCGCAGCCAAGAAGATCGCCGGAAAGTAGTCCGCCATGGCTGAAATGACCGTGGACCTCGTTGCTGTCGAGCAGCGTGTGTGGTCGGGTTCGGCGAAGCTCGTCACCGCGCAGACCACCGAGGGCGAGATCGGCATCATGCCGGGGCACGAGCCGGTTCTCGGCCAGCTCGTCGAGGGTGGCGTCGTGTCCATCACGACCGTGGACGGTGAGCGCATCGTCGCGGCCGTACACGGGGGCTTCCTGTCGGTGACCGCGACGTCGGTGACCGTGCTCGCCGAGGACGCAGATCTTGTGGAGGACATCGACATCGACGCCGCGAAGGCGATCCTGGCCGAGAGCCAGGACGAAACGGAGATCGCAGTGGCCCGAGGCCGTCTGCGGGCCGTCGAGCGGGCCTGATCGACGTCACGAGAAGCCGCGACGGAGCCACGAGCAGTGACAGTAGGAATGATCGTTCTCATCATTCTTGTCGTGCTGCTCACCGGCGCCGTCGCGGCTTTTCTATATCGCCTCCGTAGTCTGCGCGGCGGTGGTACCGCCGCGATCCTCCGGCTCATGCCCAACGCGGCCGGAAGCGGCTGGCGGCACGGCATCGTCCGGTACGGCGAGAACACCCTTGCCTTCTACAAGTTGTCCAGTCTCCGCCTCGGGCCGGATTCCCGGATTACCCGTCAAGGTGTCGAGGTACGCGAACGACGCAAGCCGACGGGCAACGAGTACGACATCATGACCGAGGACATCGTCATCCTCGAGTTGACCGACGGCACCGACGCTTTCGAGGTCGCCTTCGACAGCGGTGCGCTGACCGCGTTCCTGTCCTGGGTGGAGTCCCGTCCGTCCGATCGGTCGCAACGCCGCCGCCCGAACTGACCCTCTCCGTGCGCGGTCCCGGTGGTTGCGACTACAGGTGGTTGCGACTACAGGTGGTTGCGACTGCCACAACCGCGCACGACCTGCTCAGGCGCCTGCGCCCGGCTTCCACAGGACGTCGCCGTCCGGATTCGCGAGCCGACCCAGAATGAACAGCAGGTCGGACAGCCGGTTCAGGTACTTCGCCGGCAGCACGTTCGTGTCGTCCGGATGCGCCTCCACCGCCGCCCACGCCGACCGTTCCGCCCTCCGCGTCACCGTGCGAGCCGTGTGCAGCAACGCCGCCAGGGGAGTGCCGCCGGGAAGAATGAACGAGTTCAGCGGCTCGAGGTCCTCGTTGAACTCATCGCACCACCTCTCCAGGCGATCGATGTACGCCTGAGTTATCCGCAACGGCGGATATTTGGGGTTCTCCACGACCGGAGTCGACAGATCCGCACCGGCGTCGAACAGATCGTTCTGGATCTGCCGCAGGACCGGTGCGAAACGCTGCGGCGCCTGGCCGAGCGCGAGCGCGACGCCGAGCGCCGCGTTCGCCTCATCGCAGTCCGCGTAGGCGCTCAGCCTCGGGTCGTTCTTCGAGACCCGGGAGAAATCGCTCAGACCCGTCGTCCCGTCGTCGCCGGTGCGCGTATAGATCCTCGTGAGGTGGACAGCCATGGCCGTCACGGTACCGGCTCGGGTATGAACACGGAGTCCTCGTTACGCTGTGGCGTTGTGAGTGAACGCTTTCTCGTCACCGGTGGTAGCCGGCTCGTGGGTGAGGTCGTCGTCGGTGGTGCCAAAAACAGCGTTCTCAAGCTGATGGCCGCGACGTTGCTTGCCGAAGGCACCAGTGTCATCACCAACTGCCCCGACATACTTGATGTCCCCCTGATGGCGGACGTTCTCCGAGGTCTCGGATGCGACGTCGAACTCGACGGCGACGAGGTTCGGGTCACCACACCTGCCCAGCCGCAGTACCGTGCCGACTTCGCGGCCGTCCGGCAGTTCCGCGCATCGGTCTGTGTCCTCGGACCGCTCGTCGCGCGGTGTCGGCGCGCTGTTGTCGCATTGCCTGGGGGTGATGCGATCGGATCGCGTCCGTTGGACATGCACCAGACCGGTCTGCGGCTACTGGGCGCGCACAGCACGATCGAGCACGGGTGCGTGGTCGCCGAAGCCGACGATCTGCACGGCGCCACGATTCGATTGGCCTTTCCCTCGGTCGGTGCCACCGAGAACATCTTGATGGCGGCGGTGCTCGCGCAGGGCGAGACAACCATCGACAACGCCGCTCGGGAGCCGGAGATCGTCGACCTGTGCACCATGCTCGTACAGATGGGTGCACGAATCAGTGGAGCCGGCTCGACGACCCTGCGCATCACGGGAGTCCCCGCGCTCGCGCCGACG
Organism: Rhodococcus sp. (in: high G+C Gram-positive bacteria); assembly: GCF_049299235.1. Classification (GTDB taxonomy): domain Bacteria; phylum Actinomycetota; class Actinomycetes; order Mycobacteriales; family Mycobacteriaceae; genus Rhodococcus. The sequence goes on from NZ_JBAQXC010000013.1 coordinate 50,988, forward strand.
ACCCACCGCTGCATCGGTGATCGGATCGTGGCGGCAACGTGGGGAATCGCTGCAGCGATGACGCAGGGTGACGTCCGGGTCCGTGGCGTCAATCCCAAGCACCTCGCCCTCGTGCTCGACAAACTACGCGCGGCCGGCGCAGAGGTCACCCCGGAAGTCGACGGCTTCCGCGTCGTCCAGACCGACCGTCCTCGCGCGGTCAACTTCGCAACTCTTCCGTATCCAGGCTTTCCCACGGACCTGCAGCCGATGGCGATCGGGCTCGCCGCGGTCGCCGACGGAACGTCGATGATCACCGAGAACGTGTTCGAAGCACGGTTCCGCTTCGTCGAGGAGATGGTGCGGCTGGGTGCCGACGCCCGGACGGATGGACATCACGCGGTCGTGCGTGGCGTCGAAGAACTGTCGAGCGCTCCGGTGTGGTCGTCCGACATTCGAGCAGGCGCCGGCCTGGTCCTTGCGGGCCTGTGTGCCGACGGGGTCACAGAGGTGCACGACGTCTACCACATCGACCGTGGATACCCGCGTTTCGTCGAGATCATCAAGGAACTCGGCGGCGGAATCGAACGTGTCCGCAACGACTCCTGAAGATGTGCCGCGGGTCACCCGGACGAGATCTGCGCGGCGTGGACGTCGCGACACGCCGTGACCAGGGGAAATTCGCACAGGCAAGCCTCTGACCTGGCGATTTGGAATCGAATTCATCGTCGCGTAACTTAATCCAGGTCAGAGCGACACGGACACCGACCCGGACCTGAGGGACTGGGAAACGAGGTTGGACGAAGGCGCATGAACGATTTCCACCAACGCAATCCTTCTGGTAAGGTTGGTGGTCGCGCCGCAAGCCGAAGGGTTTGACGGCAACGAACAAACAGCCCCTGAGCGAGCGAATTCTGATTCGCTGGTGATGGTGTGTGCGTGTTCTTTGAGAACTCAACAGTGTGCCGATGAATGTCAGTGCCAATAATATATTGGTGCGATCACTTCGCTTTTGTGGAGTGGTTGTTGCTGGACATCACATTCTTCCGTCTGTGGTGGTCCAGTGTTTGAGCTAGTTTGAGTTTTCATGCTGGTGATTTGGCTCTTTTGTCTTTGACTGATTGGCTCTTCGGAGTGAAATCTAGAGTCTTTAACGGAGAGTTTGATCCTGGCTCAGGACGAACGCTGGCGGCGTGCTTAACACATGCAAGTCGAACGATGATGCCCAGCTTGCTGGGCGGATTAGTGGCGAACGGGTGAGTAACACGTGGGTGATCTACCCTGCACTTCGGGATAAGCCCGGGAAACTGGGTCTAATACCGGATACGACCACGGGATGCATGTTTTGTGGTGGAAAGGTTTACTGGTGCAGGATGAGCCCGCGGCCTATCAGCTTGTTGGTGGGGTAATGGCCTACCAAGGCGGCGACGGGTATCCGGCCTGAGAGGGTGTACGGACACATTGGGACTGAGATACGGCCCAGACTCCTACGGGAGGCAGCAGTGGGGAATATTGCGCAATGGGCGAAAGCCTGACGCAGCGACGCCGCGTGCGGGATGGAGGCCTTCGGGTTGTAAACCGCTTTTATCGGGGAGCAAGCGAGAGTGAGTGTACCCGTTGAATAAGCACCGGCTAACTACGTGCCAGCAGCCGCGGTAATACGTAGGGTGCAAGCGTTATCCGGATTTATTGGGCGTAAAGGGCTCGTAGGCGGTTCGTCGCGTCTGGTGTGAAAGTCCATCGCTTAACGGTGGATCTGCGCCGGGTACGGGCGGGCTGGAGTGCGGCAGGGGAGACTGGAATTCCCGGTGTAACGGTGGAATGTGTAGATATCGGGAAGAACACCAATGGCGAAGGCAGGTCTCTGGGCCGTTACTGACGCTGAGGAGCGAAAGCGTGGGGAGCGAACAGGATTAGATACCCTGGTAGTCCACGCCGTAAACGGTGGATGCTGGATGTGGGGCCCTTTTTCCGGGTCCTGTGTCGGAGCTAACGCGTTAAGCATCCCGCCTGGGGAGTACGGCCGCAAGGCTAAAACTCAAAGAAATTGACGGGGGCCCGCACAAGCGGCGGAGCATGCGGATTAATTCGATGCAACGCGAAGAACCTTACCTGGGC
>NZ_JBAQXC010000014.1:0-1665 GCF_049299235.1 Rhodococcus sp. (in: high G+C Gram-positive bacteria)
GTACAACTATCAGCTCGTTGTCTTCACACGCATGTTCCTCATCGACCCCTCTCTTTCCAAGCTCCTCAATAGGGAGAGAGAAGCTGGGATCGGCGAGGCGCCAAGGTATGGGCTCACCACAGGGGACTTCCCTGATTGGCCCATTCAGAGTCCAAGCGGGTTCCTTCTCGACCGCTTCATAGCAGGCTCGGAGAGCTTGAAAGGAACGGAGGCTGCGTCACTATGGCAACTTCTCGTACTGGTGTAGATAGGTCGACCTTCGACGAAGTGCTCTACGGCCGAAGGTATGCCGCAGTTGCCCTCACGCATCGGGGAATGGATTTGTGGGCCTCGGTGGTGGAGGCGGTCAAGATGCTCCCCTCCGGAGAGTCGTTGGGAGTCAGCAGGGTTGACGCATGGAGTGTTGCCAAGGTTACAGTCGAGAGCCCCCGAAACTACTTTACGCAACTTCCGGATAACGCCGTGGCGACGCAGGACGGTTTCGTGCAGGAGTTGTATGCGGCATTCCGCCATGTCGAAACGGGCGGGCGAACCGTACCCATTCTCGTTCTGGTAGCCCCCTATGTGCGCCTCCTCAATCGGATTCTTACGCAGTTTACGCTAAACGTTGGAGCCCCGGCTGTGCAATATTGCACACCTGTCATGGAGGAGGTCTTTGGGCTCTTCGAATCAACTTCCTTCGAGTGGATGGACGCCACTCGGATTTCAGTCAAGGATGATTCAGAGCCTGCACTGGATCTCGTTTCCTTGACTGGGCGCAATCCCTTGCGGTCAAATCTTCGTCGCGAATTGCTCGGTCTGGGCCCTGCCTACTCAATTCGGCTATCTGTCAGACTTGGGGCCAGCGCTACGAACTTTCACATGGATCGGTTCGGCAACTCCTGGTGGTATCACCGCTCTGATGAGGACCTTACGGCGGCGTTGAAAGTATTCGACGCGCTGCTTGGTTCGGTGGCCGTTAACCAGGGGCGCCACCGACCCACCTACCGTGTCGTCCCGTCGTCTGATGCGGATTGAGGGCAGTGATGGCGGATTCAAAGGTCTCTGCGGCCATAGCTGACGTGAAGCGGGAATCCGCAGCCGCTGAACTTGCCGGCTATTTGAGGAAGGGAGAACTTGCACTGCTTCTTGGCGCTGGGGTCTCGCGGGGATTGGAGCTACCCAATTGGCAGAGGCTGGTGGAAGTTTGCGAGGAAGAGTGCTCCATTTCTCCCGACGCTTCACTTGACTTGATGAAGCGGATGGATGTGGTTCGGCGCAGCCGCAAGGAGTTCGGCGATTTCCACGCAGTTGTTCATGCTGCTCTATATCGCGACTTGGGTGGGGGAGATGCATACCCCGATACTATGCTCCAAAATCGGATGCTTATCGCGCTCGGAGCTCTTGTGATGTCTTCTGTGCGCGGATCCGTCACCGACGTTCTGACGCTCAATTTCGATGATGTGCTCGATTGGTACCTCCACCTTCATGGCTTCAAAACGCAGGTGGTGACAGATTTGCCCACCCTCGTCTCAGCGAGTGTGGACGTGCGGCTCTTACACCTTCATGGCTTTCTGCCACTATCGCCAAGGTTTGATGAAAGTGACTGGTTGGTTCTCACTTATGACGACTTGACGAAGCGATTATCGCCTGGCGGTGGGCCATGGACCACGACGATCTCGGCCA
>NZ_JBAQXC010000015.1:0-3631 GCF_049299235.1 Rhodococcus sp. (in: high G+C Gram-positive bacteria)
GACCGGAACCGGCCGCATGGCCTGACGCACGAGGGTGCGCGCATCGGCGGGATCGGCCGCGATCACACCACCTCGGGCGGTCCGGGCGCGCCGCAGATCCTCGTCGGTGTCGCAGTCCTCGGTGCCAGGCACGGCGACCGTCACGTACCGGTCGGGAAGCAGCGACTTCACCGGCCGGTTCACCACCGCGCCGTCGTACCCACCCAACCGTGCGGCGAGTGCAGCGCCGCGCCACGCAGCGAGCAGGAACTGGGTGTGCCCGTCCTCGTCGACCGCGAACGCGGCGTCGGCGTCGGCATCGTCGCGCAGCGCATCGACCAGTGCGATCAGCGTGTCCGAGGTGACGAACGGCAGGTCTGCGGCGAGCGTGAGGACGAGGGCGTCGGTGGGGATCGGTGCGGCGGCGAGCGCGGCGACCGGGCCTGCACCGGCGGGTGTTTCCTGCACCTGGCTGATCGCGGGATCGAGGTCGTCACGGTGCGGCCCGACGACGGTGACGCGTCGGCATTCGGCGACCGCGGCGAGGGCACTGTCGAGCATCCGCCGGCCGTGCACGACCAGCGCCGGTTTGTCGACACCACCCATCCTGCTCGCCCGTCCGCCCGCGACGATGATGGCCTCGGAACCGCTCAACCTGGTCATGGCGGCCATGTTGCCGCACCGCACCGTGTGATGTGCATCCGACCGGGTGTGATCGCCGTCGTTGCCTAGTCTGGATCGGGTGAGTCGAATCAGCTTCGTGTCAGTGCCGCCGGGAACGAATGTTCCCACCGACGGGCTGGCGGGATGGGCGCTGACCCTGATGGATCGGCTCGGCGGTCTCGGCGCCGGGCTGGCGATTGCCCTGGAGAATTTCTTCCCGCCGCTGCCCAGCGAGGTGATCCTGCCGCTCGCCGGGTTCGCGGCGAGCCTGGGCAGTTTCACCCTGGCCGGTGCACTGTTCTGGACGACCCTCGGGTCGCTGGTCGGCGCGCTGGGACTGTACGGGGTGGGTCGCGCGGTCGGTGAGGACCGGATCCGGCGGATCGTGGAGGCGATGCCACTGGTCGATGTCGCGGATCTGGACCGCACCGTGGTGTGGTTTCACCGGCACGGCGGCAAGTCGGTGTTCTTCGGCCGGATGGTGCCGATCTTCCGCAGCCTCATCTCGATTCCCGCCGGCATCACCGGCATGCCGCTGTGGCGATTCACGGCGCTCACCGTCGCGGGCAGCCTGATCTGGAACACGGTGTTCGTCGTCGCGGGCTTCACACTCGGGCAGAACTGGGCTCGGGTCGAACCGTATGCGGCGGGATTCCAGTACGTCGTGATCGTCGCGGTCGTCGTCGCGGTCGGTGTCTTGATCGTGCGCCGAGTGCTGCGCCGTCGTGCGCGTGGCCGGGACACCGGCTGATGAAGCGACGTCAGAATCGGTGCCGCGCCGCAGGCAAGTCGACCCGGCCGTCGCGGATCGGGGTGCCCTCGGCGGCGAGCCGGGCGAGTTGACGCCGCGCCAGGTGCGCCGAGGGTTTCCCCGACGCGGGCAGTACCCGATGCCACGGCAGGTCCGCGCTGTCCGTACGCATGATCCACCCGACGGTGCGTGGACTGGACAGTCCTGCGGCGCCTGCGATGTCGCCGTAGGTCGCGACCTTCCCCGCCGGAATCGACGCGACCAGCGCGCGGACGTGTTCGATCTGGGCGTCGGTGGTCGCGGCCATCTACAGCATTCCGCGGATCAGGGCCGCGGTTTCCGCCGGTCGTGCCTGGTCGATCATGTGGTCGCAGTCCAAGTCCAGCTCGGTCAGATTCGCGCCGAGACGTTCGGCGAGGGCCGCGCGGAACTCGTCGGTGACATACGACGGTTGCACCTTCGCGGCCCGCACGACGGTGGTCGGAAGGTGCGCGGGTGGCAGCGCGAAGTCGCGGGCCAGTTCGCTCCACGACGTGACCAGCGCGGGGACGAACAGCCGCCAGTTCACCCGGCCGGATTCCAACTCGATCAGGTGCTCGGTGATCTCGGCGTCGAGCAGTTCCTCGGCGACCTCCCCCCAGTCGCCGTGCACCTTCTCGGATCGCGCTTCGGCGGCGTCGGTGTAGTCGGGATAGCGGACCGTCAGGTCGGCGATCTCCTGCATCCGGTCGGGTGGCAGGCCGATCGCGGGATCCAGGAGCAGCAGGCCGTGTACCCGGTCGGGTGCGGCGGCCGCGAGATGCACGGCGAGGGCGCCACCGAACGAATGCCCGACGACCAGTACCGGTTCGGTGCAGTGTGCGTCGAGCACACCGAGCAGGTCCCGCACGTGTGTTTCGAAGGTCCACGGCGGTGTCCACGGCGACCGGCCGTGCCCGCGCAGGTCCGGCGCCACGAATCGGGTGTGCGGCAGGTGCCGGGCCGCGATGTGTTCCCACCGGCGTCCGTGCCCCGTCAGGCCGTGCAGCGCGAGGATCGGTGGGCCGTCCACGGGTCCGAACAGATGGGTGTGCAAGGGCGACGTGTTCACGGCGTCCACTATCTCAGCCGGCCCTGTCGGACCTGTCTGATGGGATAGGGCCATGACAGGGATCGACACCCGCACACCCGACCGGACACGCCGTCCGGCCGCGCGGCTGGTGCAGCGACCGGACACCGCACCCCCGCGCCGCGAATGGCCCGTCGACGTGCGCGGCGTGTTCGCCGACGCTCCGCCGCTGCCGCGGTGGCGGCCCTGGCAGATCCTCGGTGGCCCCGGCACCGGAAAGACGTCCCTGCTCGTCGACCTGGTGGTCTCCCGGATCTCGGCCGGCGCAGACCCGGACTCGATTCTGGTCCTCACCCATTCGCGGCGGGCAGCGACCGCGGTGCGCGAACAGATCACCGCGGGTCTGCTGCGTGACGGTGCCGTCACCGGTGCTCGTGCCACCCGCGAACCGCTGGTCCGGACCGTGCACTCGTATGCCTTCGCGGTGCTGCGGCTGCAGGCATCGGCGCACGGCAACCCGCCGCCGCGACTGATCACCGGTGCCGAACAGGACGCGGTGTTGCGCGAACTGCTGCGCGGCGACATCGACGACGGGGCAGGCATGTGGCCCGAGCGGCTGCGCCCCGCACTCGGCATGACCGGGTTCGCCGTCGAACTTCGCGACCTGATGCTGCGCGCCAACGAACGCGGACTCGGCCCCGAGGACCTCGTGGAACTGGGGCAGGAACGCGACCGACCCGAATGGGTCGCCGCCGGTCTGTTCGCCGAACGCTACGAGCAGGTGATGCTGCTGCGCGGCGCGGTCGGTCTCGAAGCCCCCGAGGCGACCGCACCGGCCCTCGACGCCGCCGAACTCGTCGGTGCCGCGCTGGCCGCGTTCGCCACCGACCCGGATCTGCTCGCGTCCGAACGCGGCCGCATCCGGCACCTGCTCGTCGACGACGCCCAGCACCTCGATCCGCAGTCCGCACAATTGATCCGGGCCATCGGTGTCGGTACCCGCACCGCCACCGTGGCAGGCGACCCCGACCAGACGGTGTTCACCTTCCGCGGCGCCGACCCTCGGTTCCTCACCGAACTCGCCGAGGCCGACTCGGAGCGGCACATCGTGCTCGGCACCAACCATCGGGCGGGCGCCGAGGTCGCCGCCGTCACCGACTCCATCGCACGCCGCCTGCCCGGCCTGCCCC
>NZ_JBAQXC010000016.1:0-6288 GCF_049299235.1 Rhodococcus sp. (in: high G+C Gram-positive bacteria)
CCGACACCGAACGGCCGGCCGACTTCAGGTCGTTGCACGCCTCGACGTCGCGGGCGGTCATCGACGCCTCGGCCTTCTTGAGGTAGCTGCGCGGATCGTAGACCTTCTTGTTGCCGACCTCGCCGTCCACCTTGAGCACACCGTCGTAGTTCGCGAGCATGTGGCCTGCGATGGGGCGGGTGAACGCGTACTGCGTGTCGGTGTCGACGTTCATCTTCACGACGCCGTAGCTCAGCGACTCCTCGATTTCGGACTTCAGCGAACCCGAACCGCCGTGGAAGACCAGGTCGAACGGCTTCGAGCCGGCCGCAAGACCCAGCTTCGCCGACGCGGCAGCCTGACCCTCGGCGAGAACCGACGGCTTGAGCTTGACGTTGCCCGGCTTGTAGACGCCGTGCACGTTGCCGAATGTCGCGGCGAGCAGGTACTGGCCCTTCTCACCCGCGCCGAGCGCATCGACGGTCTTCTCGAAGTCCTCGACGGTGGTGTAGAGCTTGTCGTTGATGGCGTTCTCGACGCCGTCCTCTTCACCGCCGACGACACCGATCTCGATCTCGAGGATGATCTTCGCGGCCCGTGCGGAAGCGAGGAGTTCCTGCGCGAGCTCGAGGTTCTCGTCGATCGGCACGGCCGAGCCGTCCCACATGTGCGATTGGAACAGCGGGTTGCGGCCTGCGTTCACGCGCTCCTGGGAGATCGCGATGAGCGGGCGTACGAAGGTGTCGAGCTTGTCCTTCGGGCAGTGATCGGTGTGCAGGGCGATGGTGACGCCGTACTTGTCGGCGATGACGTGCGCGAACTCGGCGAGCGCGACCGCGCCGGTCACCATGTCCTTCACGCCCAGACCGGAACCGAACTCGGCGCCACCGGTCGAGAACTGGATGATGCCGTCGCTACCGGCGTCCGCGAAGCCCTTGATAGCGGCGTTGATGGTTTCGGACGACGTGCAGTTGATCGCGGGAAACGCGAAGGAGTGCTCCTTCGCGCGGGCGATCATCTCGGCGTAGACCTCGGGAGTCGCGATAGGCACAGCGGCTGTCCTCCAGATGAGATGTTGTCGCCTACCTGTGGTAGTGGCAGGCGCAAGGGTTGTCCCAGCAGTATGTCAACAGTCACGGGAACTGCACAGTTGGGTCCTGTTGCTCGTACCGGAACAACCCGTCCGGGCAGCACCGGACCCGGCCGGTGCGCGTACCGCCGGTACTCTGGTGACCGTGACTGTGTTGGAAGCCTCGGAATCCGTGACCAATCTGGCCTTGCTACCGGGATTCCTGGATCCGGTCAATCTGCTCAATTCGTTCGGCACCTGGGTGCTGGTCGGCCTGCTGCTGGTCGTGTTCATCGAATCCGGCCTGTTGTTCCCCCTACTTCCCGGCGACTCGTTGTTGTTCACCGCCGGCCTCGTTGTCGCAGGCAAGTCCACGGACGTCGACGCGTTCGCGCCGCTGTGGGTGCTGCTCGTGACGATCCCGATCGCGGCGATCCTCGGTGACCAGGTGGGCTACCTCATCGGCACGAAGGGCGGCACCGCCCTGTTCAAGAGCAACGACGCGAAGATCTTCAAGAAGCAGTACATCGACGAATCGCACGCGTTCTTCCTGCGGCACGGGCCGGTCACGATCGTGCTGGCGCGGTTCGTCCCGATCGTCCGCACCTACGCACCGCTCGTCGCCGGTGCCGCGAAAATGCCGTACCGGGTGTTCATCACCTACAACGTCATCGGTGGAGTGTTGTGGGGTGCCGGTGTCACCCTGCTCGGTTACCTGCTCGGGCAGATCGGGTTCATCCGCGACAACGTCGACCTGATCTTCCTGCTCATCGTGTTCATCTCCGTCGTGCCGATCCTGATCGAGATCGGCAAGCGGTTCCTCGCGTCGCGCCGCGGCGGCGCCGCATCCGAGGGCACCGCCCCGACCGGCACCGAACCGAACAGCACCGCCACGAACAACACCGCCACGAACAACGCCGCGGAGCTCTCCGACAACGAGAAAACCCTGGTCATCGACACTTCGGCATTCGCCGACGAGCCTCGGCGCACCGACGATGCGACCGCCGTCACCGCCCCGATTCCGACCCCGGGCCACTCCGAACGCTGATATCCAACGCACGCGCTGCCCCTTCCTGTGCGGGAGGGGCATCGTGCGTTCGGTGGCAGGAGTTCACGGGTGCAAACGGCCCGCTGAGTTCGACAGCGGGAGTGTGGACGCGCTCGTGGAGATCGATGCGCCGTGCCCCGCATCCGGCGCACCGCAGGTAGCGGACCTCGCCGATCGAGGTCGCGTGCCGTGATTCCACGCACCAGGAATGCGCGTGGGATTCGACGGCGGGTTCGTGTTGGTTTCGTGCTTCACAGGTGGTCATGCACACCACGATGATGTAATGCTCTTATGCATCTCAACCCTTACGGCGAGTATGCGGTCGTGCTCGCGGCGTCATTGGCGAACGACTGGCCCGCCGCGCGTTCCGACATCGTGGCGCGCACACGCGACGTCGGCATGACGATGGACTTTCCCGAGGCACCCGACGATCACCCCCGCGTCCGGTCGGTGATCGACGAGTGGTTGACGGTCGTCGACGCCACCGAGCCGGAACAGCGAGCACGACTGCTCAACGACCAGATGGCGGCGGCCGCCGCCTACCCCCGGCTGACCGACCACGACGGCGAGGGATGGCACCTGCACTACCGGGAAGGAGAGTTGCTCCCCGACGTGCTGCGGTCCGTCATCAGTGTCGGTACCGCGCTGCACCTCACCACCCGCGGCATGCACCGGCTCGGCCGCTGCGCCGCCGGGCAGAGCGACGGGGATCCCTGCACGGCGGTCGTCGTCGACATCACCCGCAACGGCAGGCAACGATACTGCTCGGTGCGCTGCGCGAACCGGGACGCCGTCCGACGGCACCGCTCCCGCATCGAACACGGGCACTGAACCGCCCTCGGTCACGGTTGCGACGAACGCGCAGCCCGGTCGGCCGCGACCGCGTGCGCCGCCTCCATCAGCATCCACCCACCGAGTTGCACCGACAGATCCCGCTCGGCGATCTCGGATTCGCGGACGGTGCCGCCGGAGAACTGCGCGACGGCGCGGCCGGTTCCGGGCAGCCGCGCCTGCACCGACCAGTCCCGGCCGAACAAGGGCAGTTCCTCTATCTGCAGTCGGTTGTCCCATGCCGCGTCCGCGGACATCAGCACCAGGCGCGCCGCGGTGTTGCGCGCGCGTTCGTCGTCGATGTCCCGGACCGGAAGGCTCGTCGCGACCATCGCGAGATACCGCGCGAGAATGCCGTTGAACAATCCACCGTCGCCCCCACCGCCGCCGGTGACGACGCTGGCCTCGGCGAGTTCACGGTCGACAGCGTCGACGAGCGCATGCACTCGCGTGCGATGCCGGTCGTCACCGATGCGGACGGCCAGGTCGGTTTCGAGTCCGAGCACCACACCCTGGCAGTAGCTGTAGATCGCGCGTTCGATCTCACCGTTCCGGATGCCGTCGAAGATCAGGCCGGTTCCGGGGTCCTTGAGGGTCTCGTCGATCCAGTCCGCGATCTCCTGTGCACGCCACACCTTGCCGGTTCGGGCCAGCAGGATTCCGGCCGGCCCGTTGGCGGGGGCGTTGTAGAAGGTGTCGTGCCTGCGCCACGGCAGTCCACCGCCGCGCTCGGGCTGCCACGCCGAGAACAGCGTGGCCTCCAGATCTCCGATGCCGTCCCGATGATCGACCAACAGGAGTCGTTGCGCCCGTTCGAGCGCGAGCCCGAGCCAGGCCATGTCGTCGTAGTAGTTGTTGGTCCACCCGCTGATGTTGCGGATGCGATGGGTGCGGGTCAACCGGACCACGCGGCGCCGCCGCCGCGGCGTCGGCTCACGTTCCGCGGCGTCGACCGCAAGGTCGATCAGGTGCGCCTGCCACCAGTAGTGCCACGTGAGGAACAACCGTTCACGGCGGATCGCGGGCCAACCGACCACTCCCATCGCCGTGCCGGGCAACCCCCACAACCGACACACGTGCCGGGACTCGACGGCAGCCTCGGCAGCGGCGGCCCGCTCGGCCCACAGTTCCGGCATGACGTCGATCATCCTCACTTCACGACGGTGGCGACACCCGATTGCGGCATCTTCACCGGTCGGCGCGCTCGTCACCATGCGCGTGTCGGGTCCGCATGCTGACGAATCCACGCGTGCATCGCGATTCCCGCGGCGACCCCGGCGTTGATACTGCGGGTCGAACCGAACTGGGCGATGGACACCGTCGACGCCGCGACCTGGCGCGCACGCTCGGTGACCCCGGGGCCTTCCTGCCCGAACAGCAGCAGGCAGTGATACGGCAGTTCCGCACTCTCCAACGGCACCGAACCCGGCGTGTTGTCGACCGCGACGATCCCGAGATTGCGGTCCGCCGCCCAGTCGATCAGCGCGTCCACATCGGGATGATGCATCAGATGCTGATAGCGGTCGGTCACCATGGCGCCCCGACGATTCCAGCGGCGACGGCCGACGATGTGCACGGTCGCCGCGGCGAACGCGTTGGCGGTGCGTACGACCGTGCCGATGTTGGCGTCGTGTTCGAAGTTCTCGATCGCCACATGCAGTGGGTGCCGTCGCGCATCGATGTCCGCGACGATCGCTTCGCGCGTCCAATAGCGGTAGGCGTCGACCACGTTGCGGCGGTCGCCGTGCGCGAGCAGTTCCGGGTCGAAACGCGGATCGGGGGGAGGTTCGGTACCGAATTCCTCGATCCAGGGACCGACCCCGTGACGGTGCTCGCCCCACTCGGTCGGCCCGGCGCCGTCATCGACATCGGCCACGGTCAGAACGTCTCGTTCGATCCGGTCGCGACCGTGAAACCGTGCCCGGTGTCGTCGTTGCGGCAGGTGACGTCCGCGTCGGTGGTGGTGCACGAGAACCCGAGTTTCGACAGCGTCGAACCGGCGGGCAGGGCGGCGGTGCCGTCGCCCGACAGGTAAACCGGCCCGCCGGAGCACATGAACGCACCCTCGCCCTCGTTCTCGACGCGAATACCGTTGCCCCAGTTCACAACACAATCGTCGGGTCGCGGCGGGACCGGATCGGTGGTGCCCTCGCATCCGGCTTCGCTGCGGGTGGGCAGCTTGATGATGCCGCAGTGGAACTGCCCGTCCGGGCTGGTGAAGTAGTACGACTCGTTGCGCTCGTAGGGCACGTCGACCAGCACGGTCTGCGGTGCGGGCTCGGCCGGCGCGACGGTAGTGGTGGTGACCTCGGCCGTGGTCGTCGGCGCGACTGTCGTAGTCGGCGCAGGCAGACTCGTCGTCGTCGTGGCGGCCGGTGCCGACGCCGCAACGGATTCCGTCGGCGTCCCCTCGTCCCCTCCCCCACAACCGGCGAGCAGCACCGCCCCCATCGTCAGCACACCGATCGACGCCACCCGACGCACGTTCACACAACTCCCTTTCGACGATCCGGATGTCACTCTATCGGCCGGTCGGGGGCGTCCCACCCGACCGCCCCGGCACCGCCGTGCGCGCGGGTTATCCTGGGTGGCGGAGGAAAATGATGAACCACCAGCGTGTCGCCCGTGCCGTCGTCGTCGTGACCGGCGGATACATCCTCGTGCTGGCGCTGTGGCTGACCTACTTCCTCGGCACCTCCGCCGAGGGCACCATCGGTTTCCAGGTGGTCTTCCTGGTCTGCGCCTACGGCGCTGCACTCGGCCTGGCCATGATCGTCGCGGCGCGCCCGTCCCGCAGCGACCGCCGACTGGAACGGCACGGTCTCGAGGGGTGGGCGACGATCCGCTCGGCGAAACCGATCGCACACACCGTCGACAACGGCGAAATCACCGAACTCGATCTCGACCTGACCGTCCCCGGCTCCGAGTCGTATCGCGGGCGGGTGGTCTACGAGGTGACCCCAGAGTTCGCCCAGTCCTTCGAACCGGGCCGCGTGGTCACCATCCGCGTCGATCCGAACAATCGCGACCGGATCGTGCTGTGCCCCTGAACGTCCCCAGCCCCTGAACGTCCCAGCCCCTGAACGTCCCAGCCCCTGAACGTCCACCGGCCACTCAGGCCCGGCGGGACGCGAGCATGCCTTCGACCAGCAGCAATTGTGCGGCCACATAGCTCACCAGAATGAAACCCTCGGCCACCTTCCGGGACGTCCCGTTCTTCAGCAGAACGCGACGCACCACGATCGTGCCGTCGGAGAGGGTGAACAGGAAACCGCCCAGTCCGAGCCAGCTCCGCCGGTCCCCGGACGGTCGCGGCAGCCCCGCGACCAGCGCCGCACCGGGCGCCAGCGCGGGATCGGCC
>NZ_JBAQXC010000017.1:0-26260 GCF_049299235.1 Rhodococcus sp. (in: high G+C Gram-positive bacteria)
GTGGGGCGCTGGGTGCGGTGGCACCGACCCCGGAACTGCGCGCCGCAGTGGCGGCGTTGCCCGAGGCGACCGAAAGCCCGGGCCTCCACCCGGACCTGCGCTCGGGGTCGCTGCGTCGCCCCGACCCCGAATTCCGGCTGTGGACGACGTTGCGTCCGGTCCGGTTGCTCCTCGCCGCGGTCGTGCTGCTCCTCGTCGTCGAGTCGCTCACCGCGATCGGGTTCCCGTCGATCGTGCGGTACGCGGTCGACGAGGGTGTCACTCCCGGCGATCCGTCACGGTTGTGGATCGCGGTCGGGGCGGGCGTGGCGCTCGCGCTCGTCGGCTGGGCGGCGGTGTCGGTGTTGACGGTCTTCACCGCCCGCGCCGGTGAACGGGTGCTGTTCGGCTTGCGGGTGCGCAGCTACGCCCATCTGCAGCGGCTCGGACTCGACTACTACGAGCGGGAACTGTCCGGCCGCATCATGACCCGCATGACGACCGACGTCGACGCACTGTCGTCGTTCATCCAGACGGGTTTGTCGACCGCGGTGGTCAGTGTGCTGACCGTCGCGGGCATCTCGATCGCGCTCCTGGTCACCGATCTTTCCCTCGGGCTGGTGGCGCTGGCGGTCGTGCCGCCGCTGCTGGTTGCGACCGTCTGGTTCCGGAAGGTGTCCTCGTCGGCGTACGCGATCTCCCGCGAACGCATCTCGATCGTCAATGCCGACTTCCAGGAAAATGTCACCGGGTTGCGTGCCGCACAGGCCTACCGACGTGAGGAGTTCGCCGCGCAGCGTTTCGCCGAACGCGCGGACGCGTACCGGCGCAGCCGCATGCGCTCGCAACGAGCGATCTCCTTGTACTTCCCGTTCATCACGTTGTTGTCGGACCTGGCTCTGGCCGCCGTCGTCTACGTGGGCGCACGTGAGGTCGCGGCCGGCGCGGCGACACCGGGCGTGCTGGTGGCGTTCGTGTTGTATCTGAGCCTGCTGTTCGGTCCGATCCAGCAGCTCTCCCAGGTATTCGACGGCTATCAGCAGGCCCGCGTCGGACTGCGCCGGATCGGCGATCTGCTGCGCACCGAGAGTTCACTCGAGACCGGCCCGCCCGGTTCGGTGCCCGTGGCCGGGCACCTGCGCGGCGACGTGCGCCTCGCCGCAGTCGACTTCCGGTACTCCGGCGCGGACACCGACGCGCTCACCGCCGTCGAGTTGGACATTCCCGCGGGCACGACGGTGGCGCTCGTCGGCCGCACCGGAGCGGGCAAGTCGACCGTCGTCAAACTTCTCGCCCGGTTCTACGACCCCACATCCGGTTCGGTGCGCGTCGACGACGTCGATCTTCGGGACTACCGGCTCCCCGACTACCGCGGGAGACTCGGAGTCGTCCCACAGGAGGCACACTTGTTCACCGGCACCGTCGCGAGCAACATCGCGTACGGACGCCCGGCCGCCGGCCGCGCGGACATCGAGTCCGCGGCACGCGCGGTGGGGGCGCTCGGGATGATCGCCGGACTCACCGGGGGCATGCACCATCCGGTCGGTGAACGTGGACAGGGCATGTCCGCCGGGCAGCGGCAGCTGGTTGCGTTGGCCCGCGCCGAACTCGTCGACCCGGATCTGCTGCTGCTCGACGAAGCGACCGCGACGCTCGATCCGGGTACCGAACGGGCGGTTCTCGACGCAGGCGAGAAAGTCACGCGAGCCCGAACCGCGGTGGTCGTCGCGCACCGGCTCGGCACCGCCGCCCGAGCGGACATGATCGTGGTGGTGGACGGTGGCAGGATCGTCGAGTCGGGTTCGCACGCGCAGCTCCGGTACGCAGGCGGCGTATACCAGACCCTCTGTGATGCGGCCGAAAGCCGGGCAGGGAATAATCGAACGTCGAGAACCGTCATCGATGGAGACCCCGTCGAACCAGAGATTGTGAGGTAGCTCTCGCGCATGATCGATCTTTTCCGATCGTCACACGTACGGGCTAGCCTCATATTTACAGGCACTCCGATCGGGTACCGAAGAAAGAAACGAGGCGAACAACTGCCGTGAGCAGCAGCTCTACATCACAGTTCGGTCAGAACCAGTGGTTGGTTGACGAAATGTACCAGCGTTTCCAGGACGATCCGTCGTCCGTGGACGCGAGTTGGCACGAATTCCTGACAGACTATTCGCCCGAAGCAGCCGTTGCAGGTGGTGCCAACGGCACCGAAACCGCAGCCGCTGCCGCGCCGACCGCCACTGCCACGGCTCCCGTCCCGAAGACTTCCGCTTCCAAGGCCGCAGCTCCCGCCCCGAAGGCCCCCGCTTCCAAGGCCGCAGCTCCCGCCGCCAAGCCGCCGGCCCCGCCGGTCCCCGCCTCGAAGCCCGCAGCCGCCGCCTCGAAGTCGGCAGCACCGAAGCCCGCCACGTCGTCGGACAAGCCCGCGACCGAGGACAAGAAGGTCCTCCGCGGCGCCGCGGCCGCCGTCGCGAAGAACATGAACGCCTCGCTTTCGATCCCCACCGCCACCAGCGTTCGCGCCATCCCTGCGAAGCTGATGTTCGACAACCGGATCGTCGTCAACAACCACCTCGCCCGTACCCGCGGCGGCAAGGTCTCGTTCACGCACCTGCTCGGTTATGCCCTCGTCCAGGCGGTCAAGGCATTCCCGAACATGAACAACCACTACGCCGAGATCGACGGCAAACCGAATCTGGTGACGCCTGCGCACGTCAACCTCGGTCTCGCGATCGACCTGCCGGGTAAGAACGGGCAGCGTTCCCTCGTGGTCGCCGCGATCAAGAACTGCGAAACCATGAACTTCGCGCAGTTCTACTCCGCGTACGAAGACATCGTCCGCCGTGCCCGCGACGGCAAGCTCACCGGCGACGACTTCTCGGGTGTGACGATCTCACTGACCAACCCCGGTGGTATCGGCACCGTGCATTCCGTGCCGCGTCTGATGTCCGGCCAGGGCGCCATCATCGGCGCCGGTGCGATGGAATACCCCGCCGAGTTCCAGGGCGCGTCCGACGAGCGCATCGCCGAACTGGGCGTCGGCAAACTGCTGACCCTCACCTCGACGTACGACCACCGGGTGATCCAGGGCGCCGAATCCGGCGAGTTCCTCAAGACCGTCCACCAGCTGCTCATCTCCGACGATTTCTACGACGAAATCTTCCACACCCTGCACATCCCGTACGAGCCGGTCCGCTGGCGCAAGGATGTGCCGGAAGGCGCGGTCGACAAGAGCACGCGTGTGCTCGAGCTGATCGCCGCATACCGCAGCCGCGGTCACCTGATGGCAGACACCGACCCGTTGCAGTTCGTCAAGGACAAGTTCCGTTCGCATCCGGATCTCGACGTCACGACCCACGATCTGACCCTGTGGGACCTGGACCGCGAGTTCAACGTCGGTGGTTTCCACGGTCAGCAGCGCATGAAGCTGCGTGACGTGCTGTCGGTGCTGCGCGACGCGTACTGCCGCCACATCGGCATCGAGTACACGCACATCCTCGAACCGGAACAGCAGCAGTGGCTGCAGGAACGCGTCGAGGCGCATCATGTGAAGCCGACCGTCGCACAGCAGAAGTACATTCTGAGCCGCCTCAACGCCGCTGAAGCGTTCGAGACGTTCCTGCAGACCAAGTACGTCGGCCAGAAGCGATTCTCGCTCGAAGGCGCCGAGTCGGTCATCCCGATGATGGATTCGATCATCGACCAGGCCGCCGAGCACCAACTCGACGAGGTCGCCATCGCGATGCCGCACCGCGGTCGCCTCAACGTGCTCGCCAACATCGTCGGCAAGCCGTATTCGAAGATCTTCACCGAGTTCGAGGGCAACCTGAACCCGGCGGCGGCGCACGGATCCGGCGACGTCAAGTATCACCTCGGCGCCGAGGGCACCTACATCCAGATGTTCGGGGAGAACGACATCAAGGTGTCGCTCACCGCGAATCCGTCGCACCTCGAAGCGGTCAACCCGGTTCTCGAGGGTCTGGTCCGCGCCAAGCAGGACATCCTCGACAAGGGCGAGGGCGGATTCACCGTCATGCCGCTGCTGCTGCACGGCGACGCCGCATTCGCAGGTCAGGGTGTCGTTGCCGAAACCTTGAACCTTGCGCTGCTGCGCGGTTACCGCACCGGCGGCACCGTGCACATCGTGGTCAACAATCAGGTCGGCTTCACCACGGCACCGGAACACTCGCGGTCGTCGGAGTACTGCACCGATGTCGCGAAGATGATCGGTGCGCCGATCTTCCACGTCAACGGTGACGATCCCGAAGCCTGCGTGTGGGTGGCGCAGATCGCCGTGGACTTCCGCGAGAAGTTCCACAAGGACGTCGTGATCGACATGATCTGCTACCGCCGCCGCGGCCACAACGAGGGCGACGACCCGTCGATGACGCAGCCGGCCATGTACGACGTGATCGACACCAAGCGCAGCGTCCGCAAGAGCTACACCGAAGCCCTGATCGGCCGTGGCGACATCTCGCTCAAGGAAGCCGAAGACGCCCTGCGCGACTACCAGGGCCAGTTGGAGCGCGTGTTCAACGAAGTTCGCGAACTCGAGAAGTTCACGGCGGAACCGTCGGAATCCGTCGAGCTCGACCAGACACCGCCGGAGCGTCTGACCACCGCCGTGGACAACGCGACGCTCGAACGGATCGGCGACCAGTTCGCGAACGTTCCCGAAGGCTTCTCGGTGCACCCGCGCGTCAAGCCGGTCGTCGAGAAGCGCCGGGAGATGGCCCGCGAAGGTCACGTGGACTGGGCGTTCGCCGAACTGCTCGCGTTCGGTTCGCTCGCCGAGCAGGGCGCGCTCGTGCGCCTGGCCGGCCAGGATTCGCGCCGTGGCACGTTCACGCAGCGCCACTCGGTGCTCATCGACCGTAAGACCGGCGAGGACTACAGCCCGATCGCGGCGCTGGCCGCGAATGCCGGCAACGGTGGTCGCTTCATGGTGTACGACTCGGCACTGACCGAATTCGCGGGTCTCGGCTTCGAGTACGGCTACTCGGTCGGCAACCCCGAGGCGCTGGTGCTGTGGGAAGCGCAGTTCGGTGACTTCGTCAACGGTGCACAGCCCATCATCGACGAGTTCATCAGCTCCGGCGAAGCCAAGTGGGGCCAGCTCTCCGACGTCGTGCTGCTGCTGCCGCACGGGCACGAGGGCCAGGGTCCGGACCACACGTCCGGTCGCATCGAGCGGTGGCTGCAGTTGTGCGCCGAGGGTTCGATGACCGTCGCGGTTCCGTCCACCCCGGCCAGCTATTTCCATCTGCTGCGCCGGCATCACCTGGACGGCATCCGCCGCCCGCTCGTGGTGTTCACGCCGAAGTCGATGCTGCGCAACAAGGCTGCGGTCAGCAATGTCGACGACTTCACCCAGGGCAAGTTCCGTTCGCTGCTCGAGGAGGTGCCCTACGAGAACGGCACCGCCGACCGCACGAAGGCCACTCGGGTTCTGCTGACCTCCGGCAAGCTCTACTGGGAGCTGCTCGCGAAGAAGCAGAAGGAGAATCGCGACGACGTCGCGATCGTCCGTATCGAGCAGCTCTACCCGGTGCCGCGTCGGCGCATCACCGAGACGCTCGAGCAGTACCCGAATGCCACCGAGTTCTTCTGGGTTCAGGAGGAGCCGGCGAACCAGGGTGCGTGGCCCTTCCTCGGCCTGGCGCTGCCCGAGATGCTTCCGGAGAAGCTGGCCGGGATCAAGCGGATCTCGCGCCGTGCGATGTCTGCGCCGTCCTCGGGTTCGAGCAAGGTCCACGCGGTCGAGCAGCAGGAAATCCTGGACAAGGCGTTCGGGCGGTAGCCCACCCCGTCCCGGCACACTCCGCCCTTCTTCGGAAGACGGTTCTCATGCGAGCCGGGTCGCGCCCACCCTCCGGGGCGGGCACGACCCGGCTCGCGCCGTATCGCCCGATCGACGTTCAGGCGTTCAGGCGTTCAGGCGTTCAGGCGTTCCTCACACGGTGAGTCGCTCGAGCAACAACACCGACCCGAGCACGATCATCGCCACTCCTGACACCGTGGTCACCGCCCGTGCTGCGGTGGGGCGGGCACGGAGCACCACGCGCGCGCCGGTACCCACCCCGGTATAGACGACGGCGCAACTCACCGTGTGCACGACACCCAACACCACGATCTGCATCGCCACCGGCCACGAGCCCGCCGAATCCGTGAACTGCGGCAACAGCGCCACGAACAGCAGCAACACCTTCGGATTCAGCCCGCTCACGCCGAGGCCGGTGACGGCCTGCCGAACCCACGACTGCGACGACCCGGACTCCGCGGCCTGCACCGGCGACGCCGGCCGGGTGAGCATCACCGCTCCCAGCCACAGCAGGTACACCGCTCCGGCAATCGTCAACACCGTCATGAGCGTCGGCGTACCCGCGACGAGTGCCGCGACGCCCGCGGCCACGATCGCCGTCATCAGCAGATGCCCGGACAGCATTCCGCCCACCGCGGGCAGAACCGCTCGATGCCGTAAACCGGCCGTGATCGCATACGCCCAGTCCGCACCCGGTGTCAGCACGAACAGAAACGACACCGCCCAGAACGCGACAACAGCGCCGATCGCCACGACCTCACACTCCTCGTCCACCACCACGAACCTGCTGTTCGGGTCCTGGGGGAAGACTAGGAACGACTCGCGAGAATACGTTTCCAAAGATTCCATTCTCGGCCGAAAAATCGGGAAAGATTGTGGACATGGACGGCACTGACCGAAAGATTCTTGCCGAGCTGCAGCAGGACGGTCGACTCACCGTCACCGACCTCGCCGATCGGGTACGCCTGAGCATCTCACCCTGCCACCGACGGCTGCGCGCCCTCGAGCAGTCCGGCGCCATCCGCGGCTACCGCGCCGTCCTCGATCCCCGGACACTCGGATTGACCTTCGAAGCCATCGTCTTCGTCACCATGCACACGTCCGACCGCACCACGCTCGACGCCTTCGAGGCTGCGGTCACCGGCGTTCCGCACATCCTCCAGGCCCAGCGACTGTTCGGGGATCCCGACTATCTGCTGCGCGTCGTCGCCCGCGACCTACCGGCATTCCAGCAGCTCTACGACGAGGAGCTCGCCACGCTGCCCGGCGTGCAGCGTCTCAGCTCCACGCTGGTGATGAAGAGTGTGGCCGACGATCGTCCGCTGCCGCTATGACGAGCCGGACATCGCGTCGCCGCTGCTGGGCGCCACACCCACAGTCGCCCCGGCCACCGCGACCACCGCGGGCAGGGCGCCGACCGCGAGTTCGACGAACTCCTCTCGGGTGATCAGCGAGTCGCGCAGCCACACGATGGTGGTGTCCTCCACGAACGCGATCCACCCGCGCACCGCGAGGTGAATCGCGGGGGTCACGTCGATGCCGAGCAGCGGCAGATGGGCTGCGGTGCGATCGACCATCGCCGTCCGGGTCTGTTCGAAGACCGCAGTCATGTCCGGGTCGCTGCTGCCTGCGCCGCGGAGCATCGACACGTAGGTGTCGCGTCGTTCGGTGACGTAGTCGACGTAGGCGACGATCGTGCCGCGCAGCATCGCGATCGGGTCGAGGCTCTCGTCCGGTGCAGTGCGGTCGAGCATGTCGCGGCTGATGTGCCGAACGATCTCCACGTGGAAGTCGTGCTTGCTCGAAAAGTAGTGGAACAGCAGACTCCGGGACACACCGGCCTCGTCGGCGATCTCGTCGACGGAGATCTGCTCGAGTGACCGCTCCGACAGCATCTGCACGCCCAGGTCGATCAGCTGAGCGCGCCGTCGGGCCGGGCTGAGCCTGGTGCGTTTGGTGCCGGTGCTGTTCACATCTGCCATGCAAACACCTTCGTTGAACCAGAGTCAACAACGCTATTGACCATCTCTCAATAGACCCCTATCGTCGGGTATATGAACCTTGCGGTTACAGACACCTCTACTGCCGGATCCGTGACACGGCAGGTCGACACCCTGATCATCGGCAGCGGATTCGCCGGACTCGGGGCGGCGATCCGGCTCACCCGCGCAGGCAAGGACTTCCTGGTCCTCGAACGCGGCGCGGAGGTCGGCGGCACCTGGCGCGACAACACCTACCCGGGCGCCGCGTGCGACGTGCCGTCCAATCTGTACTCGTACTCGTTCGCCCGCAACCCGAACTGGACGCGCTCGTTCTCGCCGCAACCGGAAATCCAGCGCTACATCGCCTCCGTCGCCGACCGGTACGACGTGCGCCGCCGCACGGTCTTCGGCTGCGATGTCCTCGGTGCCCGCTGGAACACCGCGACCTTCCGCTGGGACGTGCAGACCAGCCGCGGCGACTACAGTGCGAAGATCCTGATTTCCGCGATCGGTGCGCTGTGCGAGCCGTCACTACCGGACATCCCCGGCATCGAGAGCTTCGACGGCGAGATCTTCCACTCGGCGCGCTGGAACCACGAGGCCGACCTGACCGGCAAGCGCGTCGCGGTGATCGGCACCGGCGCGTCCGCGATCCAGATCGTGCCCGCGATCGCCGGGCGTGTCGAGCACCTGGACGTCTACCAGCGCACCGCACCGTGGGTGTTGCCCCGCTCGGACCGTGAGTACACGAAGGCCGAGCACCTGGCGTTCAAGTACGTGCCGGGCGCCCAGCGACTGTCACGTGCGCTGCAGTACCTCACCCGCGAGACCCAGGTCGTCGGCCTCGCCAAGGCCCCGATCTTCATGAAACCGCTCGAGATCGCGGCACGCCTGCACCTGCGCCGTCAGCTCTCCGATCCGGCACTGCGCCGCAAGGTCACCCCCGACTTCCGGATCGGTTGCAAGCGAATGCTGATCTCCAACAACTACTTCCCGGCGCTGGCCCGCCCGAACGTGGACGTGGTCACCGACGGCATCGCCGAGGTGCGCACCGACTCGATCGTCACCCGCGACGGCACCGTCCGCACCATCGACGCGCTCGTCGTCGCGACCGGTTTCCACGTCACCGACTCCCCCACGTTCGCGGGCATCATCGGCAAGGACGGCCGGTCGCTCGCCGAGGTGTTCGACAAGACCGGGATGCAGGGATACAAGGGCAGTGCCGTCGCCGGCTTCCCCAACCTGTTCTTCCTCGTCGGGCCGAACACCGGCCTCGGCCACAGTTCGATGGTGTACATGATCGAGTCGCAGCTCAACTATGTCGTCGACGCGATCGAAACGCTCGATCGTCATCGGATCGGGACGGTCGAAGTTCGGCAGAAATTCCAGGACGAGTACAACCGCGATCTTCAGAATGCGATGAGACGCAGCGTGTGGAACACCGGCGGCTGCGCGAGCTGGTATCTCGACAAGCACGGCAACAACACCACGCTGTGGCCCGGGTTCACATTCGAATTCCGCCGGCTGACCAAACATTTCGACCTCGAGGCATATCGTAGTGTCGCGGCTGCAGACCTGACCCCATCGGTCGCCACAGCCGTCACCGAACAGACCGACGAGGGCGCGCCGAGCGCCGGGAAGGCGACCGTCCGATGAGCGAATTCGCAGGCCGGGTCGCGGTCGTCACCGGCGCCGGATCGGGTATCGGTCGCGCACTGGCCGTTGCGCTCGCCACAAAGGGTGCGCGCCTCGCCCTGTCCGACGTGGATACCGTCGGCCTGGCCGAAACCGCGCAGCAGGCAAGGGATCTCGGATCGGAGGTGCACGCGGCTCATCTCGATGTCACCCAGCGCGAGGCGGTCTTCGCGTACGCCGAAGCGGTGCTCGAGCGGTTCGGCGCGGTGAACCAGGTGTACAACAACGCCGGTATCGCATACCACGGCGAATTCGAACGCACCGAGTTCAAGGACATCGAGCGCATCATGGACGTCGACTTCTGGGGCGTCGTCAACGTGGGCAAGGCGTTCCTGCCGCACCTGATCGCCTCGGGCGACGGCCACCTGATCAACGTCTCGTCACTGTTCGGCCTGCTGTCCATGCCAGGCCAAACCGCTTACAATGCAGCGAAATTCGCGGTCCGAGGATTCACCGAGTCACTGCGGCAGGAGATGTTGATCGCCGGCCACCCCGTGCAGGTCACGTGTGTGCACCCGGGCGGCATCAAAACCGCGATCGCCCGCAACGCCACCGTCCCGGACGGCGACGACCAGGCGAGCTTCGCCCAGTTCTTCGACAGCAAACTCGCCCGCACCACCCCCGAGGACGCCGCCGCAACCATCCTCGGCGGGGTGCGCAAGAACCGGGCACGAGTGCTCATCGGTGCCGACGCGAAACTACTCGACGCGTGGGTGCGTCTGGTCGGCTCGTCCTATCAGCGAGTGGTCGCGATCATCGCCGGCCGCGTGATTCCGAAAGGCTAGCAACCGACATGCCCCAGTTTCCGCTGCCGCTCGTCCGCGCCGCCCTGCGCCCGATGTACCGGGTCGCGCTCAACCCGCGGCTCAGTTATCCGATGCGACAGCGCATGCTGGAACTGGCGGCACCGATCCAGACCCTGCCGGCCGGCACCGTCGTGCAGCACACGCACCTCGCAGGCAGGCCCGCCGAACGGCTCACGGTCGGCGCGACCGAACGGCGCACCGCGGTGCTGTACCTGCACGGCGGCGCCTACACCGCCGGGTCCCCGACCACGCACCGGTCACTCGCGGCGCACCTGGCGGCGGCTACCGAGTCCGCGGTGTATGTGCTGGACTATCGTCTGGCGCCGGACAATCCGTATCCGGCGGCGCTCGACGACGCCGTCGCCGCGTTCCTCGAACTCGTCACGGAACGCGGTGTCGACGCCGCGCGCACCCCGATCGCCGGTGACTCGGCCGGTGGCGGCTTGGCCGTCGCGACCGCCCGCAGGCTCACCGACCGGCACGGGGTCACCCCGGCCGCTCTCGGCCTGCTGTCACCGTGGGTGGATCCGGCCGCGCGAACGGTGCCCTTCGACCGCGACACGGTGCTCACGACCGCGTGGGCGTTTTCGTCCGCCGACGCGTATCTCGGCGAGGGCGACCCCGCCGATCCCGGTTACGCGCCGATGCGCGGCGACCTGTGCGGATTGCCGCCGACGTTGATCCACGTCGGCACGACCGAGGTGCTGTACCCGCAGGTCACCGAGTTCGCTCGGCGGTTGCGCGCGGCCGGCGTGGATGCGCGGATCACCGAACAGCCGAGACTGTGGCATGTCGCGCATCTCCAGGCGTCGCTGGTCCGCGAGGCCGCCGACGCGGTCGTCGACATGGGCGCGTTCCTGCGCTCACGAATGGTCGCCGAGCCAGTCGTCTGCGACGGCCGCTGAGTCCTCACCGCCGTCGACGCGACCGCGCATCTCCGCGAGGTCTGCGGTGGTGAGTTCACCGGCGATCACGCTCAGCGCGTCGAGTTGCCGTTCGTCGAGTGCGCCCTGCCGGAACAGCGGGACGACGTTCTGGGCCGCGAACACCGGCGCGGGCGTGCCCGCATCCGTCTCGTCGGCGCCCCGCGAGCGATCCGGGACGTCTGCCAGCACGACGACATCGGCACCGGTGAGAGCCGGTGACGCGGTGGTGAGCGCGCCGAGCGCGCCCCGGTCGGTCACCGCGCGCACCGCCTCGTCGTCGGTGAGGTGTTCGACGGCACCGGGCACGCAGCCGATGGTGTCGAGGCCGTCGAGTCCCCCGGACTCGACGAACGCGGGAGTCGCTGCGACCGTCATATCGGCGCAGTGTCCGGCGATCGTGTCGAGATCGCCGGCACCGATCGCCGCCGCGGTTGCCTCGCTCAGCACGAGGACGGCGCGGTCCTGGGCACTCGCGTAGTCCGAGACCGTCAGATCCGCGGGCAGCGCCCGGCCGAGCGCGGCGAACACGTCCTCGGCGCCGGTCTGGGGCGCGGTCGGTTCGAAGTATCGAAGTAGCCTGCCGGTGTAGCCGGGGACCAGTGTGACCTCGGCGGAGTCCAGCGCGATGAGCGAGGCTGCCCGATCATCCTGCTCGCGCACGGTCACGTCGATTCCGGTGCGCCGCAATGCGCCCGCGTAGAGGTGCGCGACGAGTGCGCTGTCGGCTCCGGCGTCCGCGCCGACGACGACTCCGGACGGCCCGGGCGCGTCGTCGAGGACGGGCGATGCGCATGCGGCGAGCGACGTCAGCGCTGCCGCTGCGACCAGAATGACGCCTCGCCGTCCCGCGCGCCCAGCATCCGTCGTCACAGCATCCGTCGTCACAGCATCCGTCGTCACCGCATCCGTTATCACCGCGTTCACCGTCACCGCGTTCACCGTCACCGTGTCATCCTCGCGCACACCCGGCAGCGCCGAACGCCCCGGTCCGGAAGCCTTGGTGCGGGCTCCGTCCGGGGCGTTCGGTGCGATGCCGCTAGTCGGTGACACCCTCGGCCTTCGCCGCGGCCGCGACGGCCTCGGCGACGGCGGGTGCGACACGCGGATCGAGCGGGCTCGGGACGATCTTGTCCACAGCCAACTCGTCGCCGACAACCGAGAGGATGGCCTCGGCGGCGGCGAGCTTCATGCCCTCGGTGATGCGGCGGGCGCCCGCGTCGAGCGCGCCCTTGAACACACCGGGGAAGGCCAGCACGTTGTTGATCTGATTCGCGAAGTCGCTGCGTCCCGTCGCGACGATCGCGGCATGCTTGCGTGCGATGTCCGGGTGGATCTCCGGGTCCGGGTTCGACAGTGCGAAGACGATGGCGTCGTCGGCCATGGTCGCGACGAGTTCCTCGGGCACGGTACCTGCGGAGACACCGATGAACACGTCGGCGCCGTCGAGGGCTTCGACGAGGCCACCGTGGCGGCCGGCCGGGTTGGTGCGCTCGGCGAGGTCGGTCTTGATGGCACCGAGGTCGGCGCGTTCGCGGGAGACGATGCCCTTCGAGTCGAGCACGACGACGTCGGTGGCACCGGCGGCGAGCAGGATGTTGGTGCAGGCGACACCGGCGGCACCGGCACCGGAGATCACGATGCGCAGGCCCGCGATGTCGCGGTTCTGAACCTTGACGGCACCCATGAGCGCGGCGAGCACCACGATGGCGGTGCCGTGCTGGTCGTCGTGCATGACCGGGCAGTCGAGCGCTTCGATGACGCGCTGCTCGATCTCGAAGCAGCGGGGCGCGGAGATGTCCTCGAGGTTCACCGCACCGAAGCTCGGGCGCAGCCGGATCAGCGTTTCGACGATCTCGTCGGGGTCCTTGGTGTCGAGGACCAGCGGGATCGAGTTCAGGCCGGCGAACTTCTTGAAGAGGGCGGACTTGCCTTCCATGACCGGCAGAGAGGCGCGCGGGCCGATGTCACCGAGGCCGAGCACCGCGGTGCCGTCGCTGACGACGACCACGAGGCGGTTGGTCCAGGTGTAGCGGGCCGCGAGGGTTTCGTCGGCGGCGATGGCGCGGCTGACCTGGGCGACACCGGGGGTGTACGCGATCGACAGGTCACGCTGGTTCTCGAGAGGCGACGTGAGCTCGACGGACAGTTTGCCGTCGATGTGGGCGTCGAAGATCTCTTCGTCGGTCAGTTCGACCTTGCGGGGCGTTGGTGCGTCGGACACGATAGACACGATGACACTCCTGCTTGTTCCGTGACCACCCGGGTCACAGTTACTGCGAAGTAGCTGCGACGACTTGCTTTTCGTTCGCAGGTGCTTCGCCAAGGACAAATTCGATGAAGCATCCGGGCGCGATCACTGCCGCTGTACTACGCTGTACGACTTTTCGGAGCGTGATGGCGCCATGGCGGATATGCCCTAGCGACGAGGCTGGTAAGCCCCAGCGACGAGGCTGGTGAGCCCCAACAACGAGGCCTTGGACAGGGTCTGCCATCTTTGCCCGGCATCAGTGGGTAGTTCCGGTGCCGGAGTGGACGCAAGTTTGCCACCTTCACAACCGAACAATCAAATCGCTATTTATTGCGAAGGTCTCACCTTTTGAGCGTTTCACCTGTGATTTTCGACGATTCGGGAGGTCCTGTCCACGTAACGGACGAGTTACCCACGGGTAGCGGGAGGAATACGGGTACTCATCCCCACCACTGTGTGAACATCAGGAAAATTGCAGTGACGAACACCACAGCAGAACCGGGCAGAACGGCCGTTCCCCGTCGGCGATCCGCGGACACCTGAGCCGCGATCACCACGACCGCGGCGACGACGTGTGCCGACACGGACTCGGCGCCCGGTCCCGGCACCCCCCGATCGCCGCTCAGATACTGAGCGCCGCCGACGACGACCGCGAGGACCACGACCGCACCGCACACCAACCCGGACAGCGCGCGCAGTGCGCGCACGCCGACGTTGTCCCGCCGCGGCACGGAATCGAACACCTCCGTCGGATACTCCGACGGATCGTAGTATTCGTCGCCGTAATACTCACCGTCGTAGTAGTTCTCGTCGTAGAAGTCGTCGCTGCGCCCACGTCGCGCATTCATCCGACGACCACCTCGGCTCCCGACGACCGTCCGACCAATTCCTCCAGCGCCGCCGGATGTGTCGTGAACCGTCCGATCGCGATGTCCTTGTTCGCGCCGTGATAGTCCGACGACCCGGTGACGAACAGCCCGAGGTTCGCGGCCATGTCCCGCATCAACCGCACATCGGCATCGTCGTGGTCGGGATGCTCGGCCTCGAGTCCACCGAGGCCGAGCTCAGCAAGTTCCTCGATGTGATCGAGTGACAACAGCCGACCCCTCGACCGCGCACGGGCGTGCGCGAGCACCGTCACACCCCCGGCCGCGGCGACCATGCGCACCGCGTCACCGAGATCGGTGTCGTCCTTGTGCACGTAGTAGCGACCCCGCGGCGACAACAGATCCGTGAATGCCGCACCGACCGTCGGCACCACACCGGCCTCGACCAGAGCCCGAGCAAGGTGCGGCCGCCCCGCCGCAGGACCCGCGGCGGCGACGACACGCTCCGGCTCGATCGGCAGCCCGTCCTCGGCCATCCGGTAGGCCATCGCGCGGATCCGCGCGATGCGTTCGCCCCGAAGTCGTTCCCGTTCCTCCGCGAACACCGGGTCGGCCGGGTCGAACAGATAGGCGAGCAGGTGCACGGCAACCCGGTGCCCGTCCTCACCACGTCCCGCGCACGACATCTCCATTCCCCGCACCAGGGTCATCCCCGTCGGCAACGCCTCGACGGCGTCGTCCCAACCCGCGGTCGTGTCGTGGTCGGTGAGCGCAACGACGTCGAGGCCCGCTGCTGCGGCAGCCCGGACCAGATCTGTCGGCGTGTCCGTTCCGTCGGATGCCGTCGAGTGGGAATGCAGATCGATGCGCACCCCAACAGTCTGTCAGGCCCGGCAGGAGGACCGCCGCGGGCAACGACTCGGACCGCGTGCGGTCGGCGCGCTAGCATGGCCCGGGCCGAGAATCCGCGCGGAAGGGAACCGATGCCGAACCTGCCGTCCCTGCCGTCGCGCCGGGACCCGGATCCACGGCCCGCCATCCCGGTCCCCGCGGAACGGGCCGTCGTCGATTGTGCGATCTACGTCGACGGCAGGCGCCTACCCGGCCGCTACACGCATGCCGCCGCGCTCGCCGAGGTCCGCAGCCGCGGCACCGGATTCGTGTGGCTGGGCCTGCACGAACCGGACGAGCATCAAATGACGAGTGTCGCCCGCACCTTCGGATTGCACGAACTGATGGTCGAGGACGCCGTGCTCGCCCATCAACGTCCCAAGCTCGAACGCTACGACGACCTGCTGTTCCTGGTGCTGCGCACCGTCAACTACGTCGAACACGAATCGGTGACCACCACCAACGAAATCGTCGAGACCGGCGAGATCATGATCTTCACCGGCCCCGATTTCGTGGTCAGTGTGCGGCACGGCGACCATTCCGGCCTGTCGGACGTCCGGCACCGGCTCGAACAGTCCCCCGACCGGTTGGCGCTCGGGCCCGCGTCGGTGCTGCACGCCATCGCCGACCACGTCGTGGACAGCTACCTCGAGGTGACCACACTCATCGAACCCGACGTCGACGACCTCGAGGAACTCGTCTTCACCCCGAGCACACGCATCGCGGTCGAACAGATCTACCTGCTCAAGCGGGAAATCGTGGAACTGCGTCGCGCGGTGGTGCCACTGGCCGCGCCGCTGTACCAGCTCACTCGGGCCCCGAGCAATCCGGTTCCGAAGGACATTCGACGCTACTTTCGCGACGTCGCCGACCATCACACGCTCGTGACCGAGCGCATCGCGGCGTTCGACGAAACCCTCGGCACTCTCCTCGACGCGGCGATCGCCAAGGTCACGGTGCAGCAGAACACCGACATGCGCCGCATCTCCGCGTGGGTCGCGATCGCGGCGGTTCCGACGATGATCGCCGGCATCTACGGCATGAACTTCGACGAGATGCCCGAGTTGCACTGGAAGTACGGCTACTACATCGTCATCGCGCTGATCGCGGTGATCATCATCGGACTGTTCGTGACGTTCCGGCGCAACAAGTGGCTTTGAGTGACCTCGGCCTCGATCCACCCGGAACCGAGATGCCACCTCGGAACCGGGCCCGGCTCGTCCTCGGCGTCGGGCTAGCACTCGTCGCAGCACAGGTAGCTATACGGGCGGTCGTCGCCGCCGTCGGCGAACTCTATTGGGACGACCTGATTTTGATCGGCCGTGCCGGAACCTATCCACTGTGGTCGGCGGACCTGCTGCTGCACGACCACGACGGGCATCTCATGCCAGGAGCGTTCGTCGTGGCAGCCCTCGCCGATGCGCTGGCGCCGCTGGACTGGTGGCCGGCCGCGGTGTCGCTCGTGTTCGGACAAGCGGTGGCGTCGCTCGCGGTACTGCGGGTGCTGTGGCTACTGCTCGGACCTCGCCGAGCCTTGTGGGGACCACTGCTGTTCTACCTGTTCACCCCGTTGACGCTGCCGGCGTTCGCGTGGTGGGCGGCGGGACTCAACGCACTGCCGTTGCAGGCGGCGCTGGCATGGGTCGCAGGCGACGCACTGCTGCTGGCACGCACCGGCCGACGGCGCTACGTGGTGTCGGGGACCTTGGTCACCGCGATCGCGCTGATTTTCTTCGAAAAGTCGATCCTGGTGCCGTTCGTCGCGTTCGTGACCGTTGCGCTCGTCTACCGCGTGGACGGTCTCGCGCGGCCGATGCGCCGCGCCGCCCGGCACGGGCGGAGTTTGTGGATCTCCACCGCGACACTGCTCGCCGGGTGGGCCACCTGCTACCTTCTGATCGTCGAATCCCGTTTCGGTGTACCGGATCTGGCGATGGTCACCGGGTTGACACATCACGGGCTGTCGTACGGGCTGGTACCGACCGCGCTCGGTGGACCGTGGCTGTGGGAACGCTGGAATCCGAGCCCACCGTGGGCGACACCGCCGATCGCCCTGGTCGTCGCAAGCTGGGCGGCGGTGATCGCGGCACTGGTGTGGAGCGTGCGACACAAGTGGCGAACCGGATGGGTGTGGGCCGCGACCGTCGCGTACGTGATCGCCTCGTTGGTGGCGATGATCAGCACCCGATTCGGCGTCCAGACGACCTACGAACTCGCCCAGACACTCCGCTATTTCGCGGATATCGCGGTCGTCTGCGCGATCGCCGCCGCACTGATCCTGCGCGCTCCGTCCCGCCGCGTCTCGGGTCACTCCCCTGTCGTCGCCACCGTCTGCGCTGTCGCGTTCACCGTGAGTTCACTGTGGTCGACCATCACGTTCACGCGGAGCTGGGTCGACAATCCGACCGGCGACTACCTCACCGCCGCACGCGATTCGTTGACCGCGCACCCCGACGTGCCGATCCTGGATCATCCGGTGTCGGTATGGGTGCTCCAGCCGGTCACCCATCCGCACAATCTCATCGGCTCGGTGTTCGCCGCCCTCCCCGATCGTTCCCGGATCACCGACAGTGCAGTCGATCCGGCGGTGCTCGACGACTCCGGTGCGCTCGTCGACGCCGACCTGTTCGCCGTGCGGTGGATCCCGCCGGGACCGGAACCGGACTGCGGGTACCGGCTCTCCCCCGGCACGACCGTCGTGCTGCCACTCGACGGCCCGATGTTCGACATGGACTGGACCGTGCAGCTGAATTACCTCGCGGCGGGGCCGGGCGAGATCGACGTTCGATTCCCCGGCTCGAACCCCACCTCGGTGTCGGTCACCTCCGGCCTCGGCACCGTTTACGTCCGGGTTCCGGGCGGCGGCACCGGGATTCAGGTGCATTCCGCGCCGACCGGGCCGACCGTCTGTTTCGGCGGCGGCCCGGTCGGGGTCGTCACACCGAAATAGCCGAGGGTGAGCTCACCCGGCCCAGCCGGCGGCACGCACCGCGGCGATCACCCCACCGTCGACGAGCAGATCGGTGCCGGTGACGAAACCGGCCTGCGGATCGAGCAGGAACACAGCCGCGGCGGCGATGTCGTCCGGCGTACCGAGACGACCGGTCGCGGACATCGCGACCATCGCGCGCATCCTCGCGCCGGAGTCGCCGGACAGTTCCTCCTGCCCCATCGGGGTGGAGATGACGCCGGGGCTGATCGAGTTGACGCGGGCACCGCGCGCGCCCCATGCGGCGGCGGACGCCTGCACCCGCAGCACATTCGCGCGTTTGGCGACCGCATAGGCCATCGCCGGATGCCCCAGCGTCTCCGACGCCAGAAACGGCAGGTCGAGCAACTCGTCGGTGGGGGTGGTCGCGAGCGCCTTCTCCTGGTCGGCGGGCAGACTTCCCGACATGTGCCCGGCCATACTGGCGACGACCACACCGGCACCGCCGGGTGCGACAACCCGCGCGAACTCCTCGAGGACGATCGCGACACCGAGCAGGTCGACCTGCAGGACCGCCTCGGTCGGTGCTTGGACCGGCGACAGTCCCGCGGTGTGTGCGATGTGGGTGACCCGACCGAGTCCGGCAGCAGCATCCGCGAGGAAGACCACCGAATCTCGCTCGGAGACATCGACGGACTGTTCCACGACATCGTGGCCCTCACCGCGCAGTGCAGTGGCCGCCGCGGCGAGCGTCGACTCGTTGAAATCGGCGAGCAGCACCTTCCTGCCACTGCCCAGCCGGCGCGCGATCGCCAGACCCATGCCCCCAACGCCGATGACGACGACGACATCCTTGTCCATCCTGGCCTCCCGCGATTGATCGGATGACGCGACTGTAGAGCACCGGAGCGGTGGGTCACATCCGTCGTCGAGAGTTGAACGGATCACATCTGTGGTTGACCTCGGTTGGGGTCGCGCACGTCGATGCCGGCTTCGGCCCATGCAGCGCGCAGCGCGTCGGCGCCGCGCAGCCGCTTCCATGCCGCCTCCGTTCCGGTCAGCGGCACCGCGTCGAAAAACCGGACCGGGTCGGCGGGCTCGGGCAGTTCCAGATCGGGGACATCGCTGGGCCCGAGCAGAACCGCGGTGAACGGCGCGTTCTCCCACAGTGGTTCGCCGAGATCGAGCAGAGCGTCGTCGGTCAGGACGACTCCCTCGACGGCAGGCAGCGCCGCGAGGATCGCGAGGGTGCGATGAACACCGGCGGTGATGCCGTCCGCGTGCCGCAGGCTCAGGATCAACTCCGCACGTGGCCCACGGGTGGGATCGGCCACCGTCGCCGTGGGGTCCCCCATCGGGTGCCGTGAGCAGCCGAGCGTCACGAAGTGCGTAATGCCGGAATCGTCCGGACGGTAGCGCAGCACCTCGATGGGTTCGAGACCCAGGAAGGTCACCGACGCCGATTCCGGGTCGGCACCGGCCGCGTCGGCGAGATGGCCGGTCAGGTGGGTTCGGACTGCGGTGAGCACGGAGTCGATCACTCCTGCAATCTACGCCGCGCGCAGCGCGGTACCCGGTCAGCGGTCGTCGACGAACCGCACCTGGTGATCGCCGGTGGCCGGTGCGGCAAAGTTCAGCAGTCGCAGCCCTTCGGCTTCGAGCGCGGTCCGATTCGAGGACGTCAACGTGCGCCACGGTGTGATATTCAGTTCCGCAGCGTGTTTCGTGATCTCGAGACCGGTGACCCCGGCTACGGTCCCACCCACGAGCACGGTCGATCTGACGATGCCGTTCTGGGTCATGATCCGTCCGCGGCACTCGTCCGGGACCAGCCTGGACCGGTTTGCGTGCGAGAGCAGCACATTGTCGTAGGGCGCGAGGATTCGCACCGGGGCGGGCGTTGCAGAGTCCGGCCGTGGGGCGTCGGGCAGATCGAACAGTTCGACGCCGTGCTCGTCGCGGAACACCTCGAGCCGCGGGCGCAGTCGCTCGAACACCTCACCGAGGCGCGTGAGCCCGCACCATGCCTGCGCGTCGCGCACGCTCGCCGGACCGAACGCCGCCAGGTATCGGATCAGCATCGATTCCGGTTCGGGAGCGGCGAGCGGACGTCCGGTCCACTCGTCGAGCGCGGCCAACCGTGGCGGGCCCGACCGCCCCCACAACCCGCGCGGCGGCACCTGGACCATCGGCACCAGCCCACGCACCCCGTGCGCGAGAGCCTTCGGGTCGCGGCCGGGGAATCGCTCGGCGAGATGCGGCCGCAATTCCTGTTGGCTGCGCGGGACGTCGCGGACGAGTTCGCGTCCGGCCAGGGCGAGGGCATCCAGGTCGACCTCTGCCAATGCTGCGGCGTACGCACCGTTGGTGTCCAGATCGCGGTCGAGCAGCGGCTGGATCCACGGCCGCAGCGCGACCGCGTCGGCTGCGGACACCGCGAAGATCGTGCCGCGCATGAGCACGATCCGCACGACCGCGCGGGAGTCGATGAGGGAGGACAGGGACTCCGGGGCGAATCCGCGGATCCGCGCCCACAGCGCCAGGTAGGGCGGGAGCGGGGCCTGTGCCTGCACACCCAGTAGATGCTCGATCATCGGCAGTGGTGCGAGATCGCTGCGGCGCAGCAGGTGCTGACGCGCAAGGGTCGCGCGGCCGAGTTCCCGGGTCGTGAGAATGCGCGGTGCCACGGCTGCGATTGTGCCACCGACCCCGGCCGGTTCGCGTCCACCGAACACGAACATTCCCGGCCATCGGGACGCTCGACTGTGGGGCACATCACATGTCCGCGTTCACCCCGTGGCCCGCCTCGCCGCACGAGCACCCGACCGCCCGAGGCAGTGAACAGGCCAAACAGTTACACTAAGTAACAATTCGGGCAATCCGCTGCACCCGCGCGTACCCGGATCCCGACAGCACACCGGAACGACAGGCGAATTCCGTTGCCTCCCAGCATATTTGTGCTGATACAGTCGCGGGCATGACGAGCAAGGCCACCGTGCGGGAAGCGCACCGCGACATCCGCACACCGGTCACGGACCACCCGTGACGGAAACGACGCACGCACGGATCCTCCTCCCCGCCCTGTGCTTCATCACCGCGACCATCGCCGTCATGCAGACCGTGGTGGTTCCGATCGTCGGGACCATCCGCGACCAACTCGGGGTGAGCACGACCGCGGTCAGCTGGGTGCTCACCGCCAATCTGCTCGCCGCCGCCGTCACGACACCGATCCTCGGACGCCTGGCAGATCTGCGGGGCAAACGGATGGTCCTGGTCGCCATCCTCGGAATGGTGCTGGCCGGTTCGCTGCTGTGCGCGCTCACCGACTCGTTCGCGCTCCTCGTCATCGGTCGAGTCCTGCAAGGTACCTCGTTTGCCCTGTTTCCCGTCGGGATCGCGGTGCTGCGCGCCGAAATCGAACCGGCGCGACTCGTCGGTGCGATGGGTCTGCTCTCCGGCACCATGGGTGCCGGTGGCGCCATCGGCATGGTGCTGACCGGCCTCACCGTTTCCGGGGACGCCGACTATCGGCGGGTGTTCTGGTTGCTGGCCGCCGTCAATGTCGTCGGATTGGCACTCGCGGTGATCGCCGTACCCCGACGCCCGGCCACCTCCCACGGCCGGATCGACTGGGCCGGAGCCGTCCTGCTGTCGTGTGGCCTCGCCCTCTCGCTCCTCGCGCTGTCGGAGGGCGGCACCTGGGGATGGGGCTCGGCAGCGACCGTCTGCACCGGCATAGCAGGCCTGGCCGCACTCGGCGTGTGGTTCGCGTTCGAACGGCGCGTCGACGAACCGCTGGTGCCACCACGGATGATCACGCACCGGCCCGTGCTCGTGCTGCATCTGACGGCCGCGCTGATAGGCGTCGCGATGTTCGTGAACTTCCTCGCGACCTCCTACTTCGTTCAGACACCGGCCGGCGCGGGCTACGGCTTCGGCTCGTCGGTGCTCGAAGCCACCGCCGTGTACATGCTCCCCGGCGCGCTCGTCGGGGTGGTCGCCGCGGCGCTGGCGGGTCGCCTCGTCCATCGCTTCACCGCGCGCCGGGTCCTCGGCGTCTCATGCCTGCTGGGAACGGCCGGATTCGTTTTCGTCGCGATAGCGCACGACCGGACGTGGCACCTCATCGTCGCGGGCATCGGGATTTCGGTCTTCGTCAGTCTCGCGTACGCCGCGTTGCCCGCACTGCTCGTCGCCGAGGTCAGGCCGGACGAGACCGGAATCGCGAACGGGATCAATTCGATCGCCCGAACCGTCGGCAGTTCGGTGAGCAGCGCGGCAGTGTCCGCACTGCTCGCGACACTCGTCGTCACCGAAACCGGACTGGTGAAGGAATCCGCGTTCGTCGCGGCATTCGGGCTCGGCGCTGTCGCCGCAGCCGTCGCAGCCGTGCTGGTGTACGCCACCGTGCGACCACCCGCACGCCACCTCACCACCGCCGAGGACGCCGAAGTCGAGGCGACGGGGCTCGCGGCGGAATGTGCGAGCGTCGGCGGACCGGCCGGCGGTAGGGACCCGAACATCATCGAGTAGGCATCGGCGGCCGTGCCCGGGCGACGGGTGCCTACGGGAGACCAGGATCCTGTGGGGAATCCTCGTCACAGCAGCAACGCTCCGCCCGGTCTCGCTGCAACTCGACGAGGTACTCGTCCCGGTCGGCGACGTGCAGGACCCTGGCCGATGCGAAGGCAGCGGCAAGGGACACCAGCAGCCACACCACCAGTGCTCCACCGATCCACCACAGCATCGCGCCAGTATCGCATTCCGCACCGGCGGATCAGCCGGACACGACCGGCCCCGATCCCCGGCTATACCCTGGTGCCATGCGAGTTGCCCGGCGCCGTACGGTGATCGCGGTCGTCATCGTGGCAGCGATGGCGGCAACGCTGGTCGCATGCGACCGCTTCTACAACCACTCCCGGATGGATGCGCTGCGTCCCGTCGATGCGATCGTCGTGCTCGGCGGTGACCACGACGGGCGTGAGGAGTACGCCCTCGGCCTCGCCCGGGACGGACTCGCCGACACCGTCGTGTTGTTCGATCCGTACGGGTCGACCGATCTCGTGCTGCCTCGGCTGTGTGCGTCGGCCACGGACATTCGAGTGCTGTGCCCGGTACCCGAACCGAGTACCACCCACGGTGAGGCACTGACGACGGGGCGTCTGGTCGAGGCCAACGGGTGGCGTTCGATCATGGTGATCAGCTGGCGTTTCCACCTGCCTCGTGCCCGTCTGCACTTCGAGCAGTGTGTCGACGCCGAACTGGTGATGCGGGAAGTGCCGCGCGAGTACCACTTCGGTCCGTGGGGCTGGCTGCGGGTGTATACCCATCAGAGTCTCGGACTGGTGAAGGCGGCAGTCCAGTTCCGCTGCTGACATCGCTCACGCCGGATCGAGTTGCTGTTCGGCGGAGGGTGCGTCGGGGAGTCGTTCGTCGACCCACGCCGCGATGCGGGATTCGAACACCTGCCGGTCGAAGGTGAGTGCCTGCGCCCGGCAAGCCTGCGGTGCCGCCGCGAGTGCCCGCGCCACTGCCGCCGCCAGATCCTCCGGATCGTCGGGGTCGCACAACGCACCGGTCCGCCCGTCCAGGACGCTCTCGGCGGCGCCGCCGGTGCGGTTCGCGACGACCGCGGCTCCCGCGGCCATCGCCTCGACCGGCATGATTCCGAAGTCCTCCACGCCGAGAAATGCGTAGACGCTGCACCGCTGATACAGCGCGTAGAGCAACGCATCGGATACCCGGCCGAGCAGATGGACCGGCACCGGTGCGGCATCGCCGTAGCCACGCAACCGGTCCTCGTCGGGGCCGCCACCGGCCAACACCACCGGCAGGCCCACCGCGACGCCCGCATCGACGACCTTGTCCAGCCGCTTGTACTCGACCATCCTGGACGCACCGAGAACGAAGTGTTCCGGCAATCCCTCGAGAAGTCGCGCGTCTTCCGGCGAGAGTGCCCGCCCCCAGTCCGCGACGGCCGCGACCGCAGCGGCGTCGACGGGCGGGTGGATCACTCGCGCATCGACGTCCCAGCAGTCCCGCACCCGGTCCGCCACGAACCGGCTGTTCGCCGCGTAGACGGCACGACCACGTTGGGCTGCTCGCCGGTCGACGGAGCGCAGCATCGGGGCCACGGCCCGCACCGGCAGGCTGCGGCCGCGTGGGTCGAGTTCCGGGGTCCACAGATACCGGGCCGGGGTGTGCACGTACACGTATCGGGTGAGATCGTCCGAGGCGGGGAATCGAACGTGGCGGGCGAACAGGTGAGTGCTGACCACCGCCCGTTCGTACCCTGCGCCGGGCGTACGCGACCACACCAGCGGCATCGCGGGCAGCGCGGCGATCTTGCTGCGCCGCAGCACCGTCCGCGCGAGCGCGCTCTCCCGCACGCGCGTTCCGCCGAAGCGTCCGGGTGCGTCGTCCTAGAGGCACACGAGGTCCGCGTCCGGGAAGACCCGCACCAGCGAATCGACCACCTTCTCGGCCCCGCCGTGCGGTTCGATCCACTCGTGGACCAGCACGGTGGACCGAGCGGTTTCGGCCGCGACAGCCCGGTCGGGCAGATGCGGGGAAGTCATCCGCTCATCCCGCTGCGTCCGGCATGGTCGGGCACACCGATGACGACGGTCCCGGTCAGCCTTCCCTGCACCTCGGAGATGGTGGTCGCGGCGCCCTCGAGGTCACCGAGTTTGGTCGATCCGTATCGGGCGACGAGCAGAACACCGTGCGCCAGCGCCCCTGCGACACCACCGTCCGACGACTGCTGCGGTGACGGGACCGCGAGCAGGACCGTGTCGTAGACGGATCCGAGATCCTCGAACATCTGGTCGGCATACAGGCCGAGGGCAGGCAGGTCCGGACCGGCGATGCTGATGGCATCGGCGGGCAGGTATCCGAGCCCGCTGACGTCCGTAGCCAGGACCTGATGTGCGACGTGAGCACCGGAGCCGACACCGGCACCCACGGCGACCCGGTCGACCGCGGCAAGCTCGTCCCGGAGCCCGCTCTCACCCGGAAGCAGATCCACCACCACCGTGCTGACGCCCAGTTCGGTGAACGACCGGGCGAGGTTCGCGGCGACCATCGCCGCATCGCGCACGTCGTCGGTGGCGCAGACGGCGACCCGGCTCGCCTCACGACGCCCGTAGAAGACTCGCGTACGGATCTTGCGGAAGGCAGCCTGACCGACCTGCCCCCGCTTCGGACGCGGCACGAAACCCAGCATCGGTTGACCGGTCAGGTCCGCCACCTGCCGCGCCGTGCGCACCGTCCGGTCGAGCAGGCTCAGCACGATAGCGACGACGAGACCGACGAGCAGCCCCAGGATTCCGCCGACCACCGCGAGGACCGCGGGGGGTTGCCGGACGGCACGGTCGGGGTCGTCGCCTGGTTGATGACCTTCATCGCGGCCAGTTCCGGGGTGTCCGGTGCGGTGACCTCGAGCGTTTCGACGAGCCGGATCATCTGGCGGGTCACCTCGTTCGCGATGTCACGTGCCCGCGCCGGATCACTGTCTGCGACGTTGATGTCCATGAGTACGCTGTTGGGCAACTGCTCTGCGGAGATCGACGCGGCCAACTCGTTGGGCGACATCGTCAGCCCCAGTTCGTCGATGGTGCCGTTCACGACGTCCTGGCCGTTGACGATCTTGGCGTAGGACTGCAATCGCGACTGCGCGAACAATCCACCCTGCAGCGAATCGAAGGAACTGGCCGATGCCGTCGAGAGGAACACCCGGCTGGTCGCAACATATTCGCGCGAGCCGACGAACGAGAACGCCAGTCCGGCAGCCAGACCGACGACGGTGAACGCGACGATCCAACCCCATCGATCTCGTAGCATGCGCAGGTAGGTAGTGGATTCCATGATGACGATCCCTTCGCTTTCATCACGATCAGCCCCGCAGGCGCCGTGTCACAGGATGCCGCAACCCCGAGGCGACGACATGCCGCCGATACGTGGACGGGTGCCACAGCTTCGGCACTCGGTTCAGATGGATACGAAAGTTGTTTCGATCCAACCATTGTCAAATCTCTCAGAGTGCATCTGAAAACTCCGGGTCGAGGGTCAAGCAGAACGGGCAAGCCGACGTGACATCGTGGCGATCATCGCGACGTGGACCATCGCCTCATGATGATCGGGTCGGGTCTCGTAATCCC
>NZ_JBAQXC010000018.1:0-7862 GCF_049299235.1 Rhodococcus sp. (in: high G+C Gram-positive bacteria)
GGGATTACGAGACCCGACCCGATCATCATGAGGCGATGGTCCACGTCGCGATGATCGCCACGATGTCACGTCGGCTTGCCCGTTCTGCTTGACCCTCGACCCGGAGTTTTCAGATGCACTCTGAGAACGTCAAGCCATTTAGAGCACTGTGACGTTCGCCCCACCGAACATCGTCCAGGTGATGTATCCGCGTTCGAAATCGGATTGTTGCTGCCCGTTCACGTTGGTGTACTCGTCGCTCGTCGGGAATCCGAGCTCCGGTCGCCACGCGGCCAGGATCGCGCCCTGAACCAGGTGAATACCCGCCGCCGCAGACGAATACACGCGCAGGCCGTATGCGGATTCGAGGTCCTGCATCCCGTTCTGGAACGGGCCGACCGGGCAGGCCAGAACCCGCCGGACCGCGGCCGACTCCGCCACCGGAGTCGTGAAGAAACCCCGGCTCGTCCGGAACAGTGACACCGATTCGTGTTCACGCACAGTGCAGGTCGCCATCACGTAGGCCGGCGCTACCGGTGCGCCGTGCTGCGGAAGCACACCCGCCGCCATCGCGGTATCGAGGTCGGCGGCCGGAACTCCGGCACCGATCACGTCGCGCACCCCGTAATAGGCCTGCTTGGGAACGAAATCCGATCGGGCGATCCCGAATCGGTCCTCACGATTCCAGGACAAGCTGTTGCGATCGACACCGGAGTAGATCGAGACCGGCCCTGCCCACGGCATCGCTGCCCACGACCGCGCCATGCCGACGATCATCTGCGCCTGCTGCTGCTCGGACACCACCGATGTCGGCGCACCGAACTCGGTGGCCCACACCCGCTTCCCGCCGTCCCCCCGTTCGACCATGACCCGCCGCGTATCGGCAAGGAACCGGCCGGCCGTGTTGGGCCGGGCAGCGTCGTCGGTGAACATCCGGGGGAAGCTGTAGGGGTGCACGGACAGGGCATCGAAGTGACCACCGGCACCGGCGTCGTACATCCCGGACAGGAAGGTCGCCGGGTCGGTCGACACCGGCGAGTCGGCCACCCACGCCAGCGCACCCGCCAATACCGTCGAATTCGGTGCGGCCCCCTTGATCCGCGGGTACGCGGCCCGGACCAATTGTGCGTACGCGGTCGGGCTGCGCGGCGCGAAGAACTGGTCGGCGTTCGGCTCGTTCCACACTTCGAAGGTGGCGATCCTCGTGGCGTAGCGCGCGGCGACGCGCTCGGCGAACGCCGCGTAGTCCTCCGTCCGCGCGGGCTGTTCGTTGATCGGGCCGCTGCCGGACACGGTGGCCCACGCCGGCGTGTAGCCGATGATGCCGATGATGCCGAGATTGTGTTCCTGCGCCGAGGTGACCATGCGGTCGATTCGGCTCCAGTCGAACTGCCCTCGCTGCGGTTCCACTGCCGGCCAGGCGATGTCGATCCGCACGTGCCGGGCACCGAGATCGCGGGTCGCGGTCAGCAACCGATCGGTGAACGGCTTGTCCGCCCACAACAGATCCGATCCTGCCGAGATCCCGATCTCTCGGCCCGGATCGACGCCGGCCGCAACGGGCTGGGATTCTGCGCGCGTCCCGACACCGGCCACCAGACCGGCCGCGAGTACGACTGCTGTGACAACGGGAATCATGATCGAGGCTCCGAGCCTGCGGTCGCGCATTCTCACCCGACGATCCTCCACTGTCCGGAGTCGTTTTTCCGGAACTGCAAACGCATTCCCGGAGCCTCGACCAGTCGATACGTGATTTCACTGAGAAAAAGACAGATGACCAGTACCGGCAGCAGGGACAGCAACATTCCCGTGACCGTGTCGTCGCCGTACCAACCCCACCGCCGCATCAACAGCAACACCGGATAGTGCCACAGGTACACGCTCATCGAAATGGTGCCGAGCCGGTAGAAGAATCTGTTGTCGCAGAAGTCCGCGAACGGCGACGCGACACCGCGCGCATGGGGAACGGTGACGAAAATGAGCACCGCGAAGCACATGATCGCGATCACGCTCGTATCGAACCTGGTTGCGGCGGAACGAGTTATCAGCCACAGTGGCACGCACGCGACGATCAGCGCGAGCATGCCGACGCGGAGCGGCATCAACCGCAGCCGCGGCATCTTTCCCAGGAACAGGGCCGCGTACACGACGGCCGCGAGCATGCCGACACCGAAGTTGTCGCCGAGGACGAGGATGCTGCGGGTCAGTACCGCCAGCCACGTAGGCCCGAACGCGTTCTCCGGATCACCGATGCCGCCGTGCGCGGCGGACAATCTGTCGGCAACGAATTTGGACACGGAACTGACGACGATGAGGACGGCCGGCGGAACTATCGCGATGGCAATGGGATTCCACCGGGTGTTGTCCCGCAGCCACCAGATCAACAAGGCGAACAGCGGCAGCGTGAAATAGAAGGCGAGTTCGAGCGTCAGCGACCACGACGGGTTCACCCCGGTCTGGATATACGCGGGCAGATAGGTCTGCGTCAGTGTCAGATTCGTCAGGAACATACCCGGATCGGTGATCATTCCGACCCCGACGAGAGGAACCCCGGTCTCGATCTGCTCCTGCTTCGCGAGCAGTTGGTTCTGCACGTACACCGTTTGCAGTACGAAGTTCGCGAGCAGGAAGATCACCACGTAGCCGGGGAAGATCCGGAAAAACCTCCGACTGGTGTACCGCACGAAATCCGGTCGCGGCGCACCCGACAGGAACCGGACCAGGAATTGCAGGTACAGCAGGAATCCGGATGCCGCAAAGAACAGCACCAGCGCCGAACCGAGCACCCACAACTTCATGTTCGTCGCGGTGCCGAAGGCGTTCATCTCCACGACGTGCCCGACCGCGACCGCCATGCACCCGAGTCCGCGGATCCCCTCGATTCCCGGTATCCGTCACCCGTGTTCGGGACGGGGCAACATCCAATCGAGCACCCGGGTGCCGGGTCTCGCTGCGACAGTGGCGGTCATACGGATTCTCCTCTGCTGTCGGCGGTGGTGGCAACAGTGCGGTCGGTACTACGGGCGCCGGGGCCGTCCGGGCGCGCGCGTTGTCTGGTGGAGTCGGCGACGATCGCCAGGAAGAAGCTGAACAGGATGGTCGCCATCGGCATCGTGACGATCGGAAAGTCGACCTGCACGGCGACGAGAGCGAAGCCACAGAATCCGGCACCGATCCAGCCGGATTCGTACGTGCCGGTCTGCAGCGAACGCACCCCGAGTCCGATCCCGACGAGCAGCACCGCGACCAGGGCGAACGAGGCGAGGACACCGCCGCGGTACATCGTCAGCAGCGGTGTGTTCGCCACGTAGTTCACGACGTAACCCCATTGGGTATCGAAGAATTCGGTCCTGCCCCAGCCCATCCCGAACCACCAGTTCCCCTCCATCAACCGGGGGAACCGGTTGAGCGCGTCGGCGCGTTCGGTCATCCCGGTATCACCGGTCGAGCCGGTACTGAACAGGCGCCGGTACAGCGTCGGCGAGAGCGCCACCGCGACGAGCAGTGCCGAGATCGATCCGACGATCAGGCCGAGGCGCCGGCGCGGTGGCATCGGCTGCAGCACGATCACGAGCAGCGCGGCGACCACGACGGAGAACATCGCGGCACGGCTGAGGGTCATCGCGATCGCGCTGCCGATCACCAGAATCGCGATGATCCGCAGGGGCCCGCGGGTGACATAGAGAGCCACGAAGAATCCGACCGACAGGAACAGACCGGCGAGGTTCGGGTCCACATACGGTCCGGCCAATCGGACGGTGGTGGCGACGCCGTTCTCGACGTAGTACCGCAGGTTTCCGTCGGTCACCGCGTAGCCGAGCAGGCGCAGCACCTGGTCTCCCCCGGCGCCGAGCAGCGACGCCCACGCGATGAGTGACCCGGCGATCACACCGAGGACGTAACTGCGTCCGATGACCATCAGGCGGTCGTGCCCGAGGCGGGCCAACGGAAACAGCACGCCCGCGGAGATCGCCCATTTGACGAACGTGTTCACATCCGTGCCGGTCCGCATCGTCATGAGCACCGACACCAGCGACAGCACCATGAAGACGGCGAACACCACTTCGATCGGATGGATGGACGTGGTGCCGGGCCGGTTCAGCAGCATGCACCCGTACAGTCCGACCGCCAGCAGGAAGATCAGCGGAAAACCGCTGCCCCGCAGCGGCATGAACGGTAACGCCCCGAGCACGATCGCGAAGCTGTGCCAGATGAGCTGCGGGTACACGGAGCACACGGCGATGCCTGCCACACCGACCGCCAGCAACCCGAGGCACTGCACCGCGAACATCGGATCGGTGACTTCTGCGACGACCACGAATGCGCCGATGACGGCAGCGGCCAGCACGACGAAACGGGTCGGGCCGGAGCCGAGGCCGGCACGTCGCGACAACGCGTACACGCGCTCGGTGAGGTCGGTCATGCGGGTGCCTCCGTCTCGTCGACAGCACCGGCCAGCCAGGAACGGACCAGTTCGTGCGGCACCCGATCGGACCAGCGCTGCGCCGTGATCTCGTGCAGGCGGCGGCCACGGGCCACGGCATGAGCCGGGTCGGCGAGCAGACGCCGCGCGTCCTCGACGAGTTCGTCGACGGACCGCGCCGCGACGGATTCGAAGATGCCTGCGTGTGCCCCCCACGCCGCCTCGGTGCCGACGAACGGCAGCCCTCGGGCCGCAGCCTCGAGCAGCTTGACCCGCACGCCGCCACCGGTACGAATCGGTGCGATCATGCCACGGCACGTCGACAACAGAGCCTCGAGATCCGGGACGAAGCCCACTTCGCGGACGCCGTCGGGAATCGTTCGATGATGCT
This sequence comes from Rhodococcus sp. (in: high G+C Gram-positive bacteria), assembly GCF_049299235.1. Classification (GTDB taxonomy): domain Bacteria; phylum Actinomycetota; class Actinomycetes; order Mycobacteriales; family Mycobacteriaceae; genus Rhodococcus. The sequence continues at coordinate 4,794 of NZ_JBAQXC010000018.1, forward strand.
GTCGCACCACAGATTTACCGGCAACGACCAATTCCGCGCCGGGTGTCGCCGCAGCGATGCGCGGCCACAGCGTGAGCAGAATGTCGTAGGCCTCCGCATTGGGTGGCCACGTTCGATCACCGAGGAACACCAGTCGCGGCCCGGTATCGGCGATGTCGATCCGGCGGTGCGGTGCCGAGGTCAGGGCCAGCCATCGGGCGTCGTCGACCCCGGCGTTCCGATACCAGTGCGCCTCGGCCTCGTCGAAGGTGCCGACCGTGTCCGCTGCGTGCGCCACCCGCAGTTCGTCGCGCACGATCCGCGGCTGCTCGAAACGTCCGAGCAAGCCTCGTGTCTCCCCGAACACCAGCGATTCGGGTACGTGTGTGTTCACCACGAGTCTGGTCTGCCCGTATCGGTCGCTCGCGAGGAAGGATTCGGCCATGTAGCTGTGTTCGGCGACGAAGACGTCCGCGTCGGTGCGGTCGAGGGCGACGGTCAATTCGGGCACGTCGAAGCGGGTGTGTACGAGGCTGCGACGGGCTCGGATACCGGCGGCCGCGAGCCGGAGCGCCGAGACCGGCGGCTTGGGCACGCGCACGATTCCCGGGTCGGGTGCCGCATCGGGATATGTGGAGAGGCACACGCAGCGGACGTGGAAGTCGTCGCGGGCCAGCTCCATGATCAGGTTGGACACCGCGACGTCACCGCCGGAATCGCGCACCGGATCCTTCGACATCATGAACACCACGCGGTCGCCGGTCATCGTGCCACCGCCCCGGCTGCGGCATGCTGGCCTGCCCGCCCGTACACCAGGCGTGAATACGCAGCCAGGAGAACCAGTTCTGCTACTGCGCAAGCAATTCCCGCGCCGACCGCGCCGAGCCCGGCGGACGCCGCGAGCGCGACCCCACCGAGTTTGAGCGGAAGCGCCGGCAATGCCCAGCCGAAGCGCGCACGGTCGCGATGCTGCGCGTACATGATGATCGCAAAGATGGTGTTCATGGATCGGCCGAACACGAACACCGAAAGCACCAGCATCGTAGTGCCGACCGGATCGGGCACCGGCGACAACCACAACAAACCCGCTCCGACGGCCGCGAGCACTGCCGCCGACAGGCCCGACACCGCCACCGAACGCCGCCACGGCGGGCCCGCCGTGAGCGCACCGTCGGCGAGACGCAACGATTCGTGGTAGGTCTGCCCGTAGGCCTGCGTCGGGGTGACCAGCGCCCACGCCGTCACCGACGCGAGCGAGTAGTACCCCGCGATGGTGCTGTCGGTGAGCAGACCGAGCAGCAGCAGGTCTCCCTGCACGTTCGCGGCGTGCACCAGTGCCTCCGCGGACAGCAGCGACGCTTCCTTCGGCCTGCCGGGAAACACCGGCCTGCGCACCGGGATCGTCGCCGCGGCGACGACGAGGACGACCAGGTACGGCGCGGCGTAGGCGAGGCTCACCGCGAGCACGGTCGGGTCGGGCAGCAGCAGCAGCGCGCCGACCCCACAGCAGATCGACGTCACCTGCCGGATCGTGTCGAGCCGGTTGACGATGTCCGGCGAACCGGCACGCAGGTGCACGCTCTTGTAGGCGTTGAAGATCAGTTCGCCGCCCGCGACGATCAATCCGTAGCCCAGGACGTACACCGAGCCGATCGACGCGACACCGAGTCCGACGCAGGTCGCGCCGAGCAGCACCCTGGTGAACCGCTCGGCATGAAATTCCTCGTCCGACACACGAATCGACCGCACCACGAACGGGTTCTCCAGTACCGTCGCGATGAGCGGCGCCAGGCCCACCGCCAGGGCGTAGTAGCCGTACTGGGCGATGCCGAGTTCGCGATTGATCGCGACGATCCACAGCAGGCCGAGACCGCGGCCGCTGTACACCCAGCCGGCCGCGACGGCCGCCTTGACGAGGGAGGCGTCGAAACGCGTGCGCGCACTCATCGGGCCCACTCCTCCAGGAACACCGCGGCGGTCTCCTCGATATCGCCGGTGCGGGCGAGCGTGTCGATACCGGCACGGAGCCCCGCCAGCCGCGCCCGGTCGTGCACGATCTCGTCGGCGACGGTGAAGAGTTCGTCGAATCCTCCTCGCACCGGAACGATTCCGCGATCCTCACGCTCGTCGGCGAGGGCGCCGTACCCGCTGCACACCACCGGGGTGCGGTAGGCGACCGCACGCATCAACACCCCCGACGCGGGGAACACCTCGCCGTAGTGACTGCGCTTGTCGTACGGCAGCACGATCGCCCGTACGGACCCGAAAAAGGCGTCCTCTGCGGGGCCGTCGACCCCGCCGAGGATCTCGACACCGTCGATCGGATCGAGATCCTCGGTACCGCGGCCGGCCACGCGAATGACGACATCGGGCCGGACGAGTTCGCGCATCCGGGCGAGCTTGTCGAACCCCTTGCCCTTATAGACGTGCCCGAACAGTCCGATCGCTGCGGGGCGGTCTTCGGCGGCGGCGATCGGCCCGCGCAGTGGAACATGGTGGCGAGCAACCACTATCCGCGACCCAGGCATCCGGCGCGTCACCTCGCGGCCGCCCGCGTCGGTGAGTGCGAACAGCGTGCGACCGGCCATTGCCCGGCGCTCGAGCAGGTGATGCACCGGACGGACCGGATAGTGCAGCCCGTGGTGGATCAGTGTCCGCGCGGCGATTCCACGGGTGCGCAGCGGCCACCACACCGGCCACGGACCGTCGTGCACGGTGCCGGTCACCCGGACCCGCCGCAGTCCCGTCGTCGACCAGAACGGGACGAGCGCGCCACCACTGAACTCGCAGTGCACGACGGTGTTCGCCGGGTCACCGGCGGCGACGAGGTCGCGCAGTGCGCGTCGGTGCCGGGCGAGGTCGCGTACGCCGTCGACGCCGGGTGCGCCGTGCCGATATTCGGCCACCGCCCCGAAGTGCGGCTTCACCGCGGCGAGAAAATCATCGGCGTAGTCACCGATTCCACTGAGAGTGCATCTGAAAACTCCGGGTCGAGGGTCAAGCAGAACGGGCAAGCCGACGTGACATCGTGGCGATCATCGCGACGTGGACCATCGCCTCATGATGATCGGGTCGGGTCTCGTAATCCCG
>NZ_JBAQXC010000019.1:0-59115 GCF_049299235.1 Rhodococcus sp. (in: high G+C Gram-positive bacteria)
GGCCGGAGCCGATCCGGCGTGGGCACGCACCGCGCTGCGGCTGACCCGCGACGTGGCGGCCGCGTTCGCCGAGGACCCCGACACGCTCTGACCGTTGAGGCCGGGCGGCGGGCCGAGGGGGAGTTGGCAACCGGGAACTGTCGGGGGCCTCGACTAGGCTTCCGGGCTGTGAGCGAATCGACGGATGCAGCCATCACCGCACCTCCCGAGGCGCGTGAGCGCTGGCAACAACTCGCCGAGGAAGTGCGCGAACACCAATTCCGCTACTACGTGCGCGACGCCCCGACCATCTCCGACGGCGCGTTCGACCAACTCCTCGGCGAGTTGAACGCACTCGAAGAACAGTATTCGGAACTGCGCACGCCCGACTCGCCGACTCAGCTCGTCGGCGGCGGCTTCGCCACCGACTTCACCGCCGTCGACCACCTCGAGCGGATGCTCAGTCTCGACAATGTTTTCGACGAGGGCGAACTGCGCGGCTGGATCGCCCGCATCGAATCGGAGACCGGCAGCGACCTGCACTATCTGTGCGAGGTGAAGATCGACGGTGTCGCGTTGAACCTGGTCTACGAGAACGGCAGACTGGTGCGCGCGGCGACCCGCGGCGACGGCCGCACCGGCGAGGAGGTCACACTCAACGCCCTGACCATCGAGGACATCCCGGAACGCCTCGTCGGTACCGACGAGTTTCCGGTCCCGACTCTGCTCGAGGTGCGCGGCGAGGTGTTCTTCCGGCTCGAGGACTTCCAGGCGCTCAACGCGAGCCTGGTCGCGGAAGGCAAGGCGCCGTTCGCGAATCCGCGCAATTCCGCGGCGGGGTCGCTGCGGCAGAAGAACCCCGCGGTCACCGCCCGGCGTCGGCTCGGCATGATCTGCCACGGATTCGGGCGCCTCGACGGGTTCCAGCCGGTATCCCAGTCCGAGGCGTACACCGCGCTCGCGGCATGGGGTCTGCCCGTCTCCTCGCACACCGTCCGGGTGCAGGGCGCCGACGCGGTCGTCGAACGGATGCGCTTCTGGGGTGAGCACCGGCACGACATCGAACACGAAATCGACGGTCTCGTCGTCAAGGTCGACGAAATGTCGCTGCACCGGCGCCTCGGCGCGACCTCCCGTGCGCCGCGCTGGGCGATCGCCTACAAGTATCCGCCCGAGGAGGTCACCACGAAACTCCTCGACATCCGGGTCAGCGTCGGCCGGACCGGCCGTGTCACCCCGTTCGCGTACATGGAACCGGTGACGGTCGCCGGTTCGACGGTGTCGCTGGCGACCCTGCACAACGCATCCGAGGTGGTCCGCAAGGGTGTGCTCATCGGCGACACCGTGGTGCTGCGCAAGGCCGGTGATGTGATTCCCGAGGTGCTCGGTCCCGTCGTCGACCTGCGCGACGGCACCGAACGCGAATTCGTGATGCCCACCGAATGTCCGGAATGTGCAACATCTCTCGCGCCCGCGAAAGAGTCCGACGTCGATCTGCGGTGCCCCAATCAGCAGCACTGCCCGGCGCAACTACGCGAACGAGTGTTCCATGTCGCCGGGCGCGGCGCGTTCGACATCGAGGCGCTGGGTTACGAGGCATCCGCCGCGCTGGTCACCTCCGGTGCGATCGGCAACGAAGGCGACCTGTTCACGCTCACCGCCGACGATCTGATGACCACCTCGATCTTCCGCACCACCAAAGGTGCGCTGTCGAAGAACGGCGAGCGGCTGCTCGAGAATCTCGCAGGTGCCAAGGACAAACCGCTGTGGCGGGTACTGGTCGCGCTGTCCATCCGGCACGTCGGGCCGACTGCCGCGCGGGCACTGGCCACCGAATTCGGCAGTCTCGAACGGATCAGGGCCGCGTCGGTGGACGACCTCGCCGCCGCCCCAGGGGTCGGCCCGACCATCGCCGCGTCGATCGGTGAATGGTTCGCCGTCGACTGGCACGTCGACATCGTCGACAAGTGGGCGGCCGCGGGGGTTCGCATGGAGGACGAACGTGACGAATCGGTGGAGCGAAACCTCGAGGGCCTGTCCATCGTCGTCACCGGCAGCCTCGACGGATTCTCCCGCGATCAGGCGAAGGAAGCGATCCTGCTGCGCGGTGGCAAGGCCGCCGGGTCGGTGTCGAAGAAGACCGCGTTCGTCGTGATCGGTGACGCCCCCGGTTCGAAGGCCGACAAGGCTGCGGATCTCGGGGTCCCGATCCTCGACGAGGCCGGATTCCGCACGCTGCTCGAGTTCGGCCCGGACGCGGTGGCCGGTAGTGCGGCGGCCGACAGTGACGAGTGACGCAGGCGACGTCGAGACCTGACTGTCGTGAGGATCGCTCTCGCGGATTTGGGCGGCTGCAGAATCGGCTGTCATAGTGCAGCAATGATCGAGATCAGGCGTGTGAGCCCGGACGAGTACGAGACCGTCGGCGACCTCACCGTCGACGTGTACGTCGGTGGTGGCTTCGTCGAACCCGACGATCCGTACGTCCGCCGGCTGCGCGACACCGCCGCCCGCGACGCTCAGGCGGAGGTCGTCGTCGCGGTCGCGGACGGCGAGGTCGTGGGGTCGCTGACCCTCGCCGAACCGTCCTCGCGGCTCGCGGACATCGCCGAAGAGGGTGAACTCGAGTTGCGCATGCTGGCGGTCTCACCGAACGCGCGTTGTCGCGGTGTCGGTTCCGCTCTGATACGCCACGCCCTCGAGTCCGCCTACGAACGCGGAGACCGCGCCGTGGTGATCTCGACGGAACCGGCGATGGTCGACGCCCGCCGCATCTACGACCGCAACGGATTCGTTCCGGTCGTCGAACGCAACTGGGTGCCGGTTCCCGGCGTCGAACTGACCGCGATGGTGCGCGAACTCGTGTGACCCTGCCCAGGCCTGATCGGCCCAGTCCCGGAGGTTCAGCCCAGCACGGTCCCGATGATCCCGGCGAGGTAGCCGACCCGCGCGACTTCGGACGGCCGGAACTCCGGTCCGCCCGGACGGCCGAGCATGAGTACCCGGTTGGGGGAGCCGAGGGGTGCGGCGGCGAGCATCGTGTCCATCTGTTGCCACACCGCGGGCACCCACGAGGCTTCGTGGTCGAGTAGTTGCGGCTTCTCGAGCGGCATCCACGGCAGGTTCAACGCGTGGGTTTCCGGCGCGCCGGGACTACCCGCGACCCGGTAGGGGCCGTTCGGGCCGACCGCGATCACCGTGGCCCAGCCGACGCGCAGCACCCGCGGCGCGCCGTCGGCGAGGATCTGGAGCCGGCCGTCACGCGCGGCGGCGACCTGGTCGATCAGTTCGAGTTCACGATGGGTGTCGAGCATGCCCGCGTACGGCCGGATGGAGTCGACGGTGACGCCGTCGAGTGCTTCGGCCGCGGTGATCAGCGTGTCGGGCAGTTTGCCGGGCTCGACATCGACGACGAGGTCGTCGATGGCGAAGTCCACGCCCCGCTCGACGACGTCGAGCGACAGAATGTCCGCTCCGACCGAGCCGAGCGCGACGGCGAGGGCGCCGAGGCTGCCGGGCCGATCGGGTAGCTGGACACGCAACAGGTACGACACGTGCGTCCTTTCGGTCACCTATGGGCACAGCTGCCCCCGGTGGGGAGCGGCAGTTTCGAGGCCGCACGGCGACCCCCGACGGTCACCATCCTGTCACCTTCGCGGCGACCCCGAAATGGCAATATCGGGCGAAACGGGCGGGGGGCCGGCAAATTCCCCGGTCGCAGGCGGGCAGGAAACACGATTGCAACGCGCGTTTCGCGGCGAAGAAACGGTTCGGCCGCCCGCAGGGTCCCGCACAAGGGGTTGAGCCGGGCACGCACTAGGCTGGATGCGACGTTCGTTCTCCATGAAAGGGGTCACCGACGGTGCCTGCCATCTCCCGCGACGAGGTCGCACACCTCGCCCGGTTGTCCCGGCTCGCGCTGTCCGATGCCGAACTCGACGAGTTCGCCGGACAGCTGGATTCGATTCTCGGTCACGTCAAGGCGGTGTCGGAAGTGGCCGCGGACGATGTCACACCGATGGCCAACCCGAACGCGGTGACCAACGTGACCAGGCCCGACGTCGTCGTACCGGGCCTGACCCCCGACGAAGCGCTCTCGGGCGCACCGCTCGTCGAGGAAGGCCGTTTCTCGGTTCCGCAGATCCTGGGAGAAGGCGAATGAGCAGCGAACTGACCCGACTGTCCGCCGCCGACCTGGCGTCGAAGATCCACGCCGGTGAGGTGTCCTCGGTGGAGGTCACCCAGGCGCATCTCGACCGCATCGGCGACGTCGACGGCGACTACCACGCGTTCCTGCACATCGCCGGTGAACGGGCGCTCGCCGCGGCCGCCGAGGTCGACCGTGCGGTCGCCGCCGGAGACGGCCCCGTCTCACCGCTCGCCGGCGTGCCGATCGCCCTCAAGGACGTGTTCACCACCACGGACATGCCCACCACCTGCGGATCGAAGATCCTCGAAGGCTGGGTCGCACCGTACGACGCGACGCTGACCACGAAGCTGCGGCAGGCGGGCATCCCGATCCTCGGCAAGACCAACATGGACGAATTCGCGATGGGTTCGTCCACCGAGAACTCCGCGTACGGCCCGACCCGCAACCCGTGGGACACCAGCCGCATCCCGGGTGGTTCCGGTGGCGGCTCCGCCGCGGCACTCGCGTCGTATCAGGCGCCGCTCGCGATCGGTACGGACACCGGCGGCTCGATCCGCCAGCCCGCCGCTGTCACCGCGACCGTCGGCACCAAACCCACCTACGGCACCGTGTCCCGGTACGGCCTGGTGGCGTGCGCGTCGTCGCTGGACCAGGGCGGACCGTGCGGCCGCACCGTTCTCGACACCGCGCTGCTGCACGAGGTCATCGCCGGGCACGACCCCCGCGACTCCACCTCCGTCGACGCCTCGGTCCGACCGGTCGTCGAGGCGGCCCGCCGGGGCGCGGCCGGCGACCTGACGGGTCTGCGGGTCGGTGTCGTCAAGGAACTGCACTCGGACAGCTACCAGCCCGGCGTCATCGCCTCGTTCGACGCCGCCGTCGAAACCCTGACCAAGCTCGGCGCCGAAGTCGTGGAGGTGTCCTGCCCGCACTTCGAGTACGCGCTCGCTTCCTACTACCTGATCCTGCCGTCCGAGGTGTCCTCGAATCTCGCGCGGTTCGATGCCATGCGTTACGGCATGCGCGTCGACGACGGCACCATGAGCGCCGAACAGGTCATGGCCGCCACCCGCGCCGCGGGTTTCGGCAAGGAAGTCAAGCGGCGCATCATGATCGGCACCTACGCGCTGTCCTCGGGCTACTACGACGCCTACTACGGTCAGGCGCTGAAGGTCCGCTCGCTCATCGCGCAGGACTTCGACAAGGCGTACGAGCAGGTCGATGTCCTGGTGTCGCCGACGAGCCCGTTCACCCCGTGGAAGCTCGGCGACAAGGTCGACGATCCGCTGGCGATGTACCTGTCCGACCTGTGCACCCTGCCGACCAACCTGGCCGGGCACTGTGCGATGTCGGTGCCGTCGGGTCTCTCCGACGACGACGGCCTGCCGGTCGGTCTGCAGATCATGGCGCCGGCGCTGGCCGACGAGCGCCTGTACCGCGTCGGCGCGGCCTTCGAGGCGGCGCGCGGCCCGGTTCTCGTCTGATCCCGACCGGGCAGGGTCACGGCGCGACGCACCGGGCCTGGTCGGGCCCGTAGCGATGCCCGTGACCCGGTGCCGCGTCCAGCGCGAACAGCAGATCCACCGAGGTCTGCACGAACCCGACGACCGGTAGCCACGCGGGCTGCGGGGCGTCGACGCGGGCGCGGGACAGGTCCGGCGGAGACCACAGCAGCGACGGCTGCCAGCGGATCACCGGATCCGACGAATTCGCCAGCACCGTCCCGCCGTCCGGGCGCACCGATCCGGCCGGCGGACCCGCCCACAACGCGTCGCACGGCCCCGGCGCGGGGAGTCCGTCGAAGGCGGCGCCGGCACCGATCGCGCCGAGGCTCTGCCCGTACACGTGCAGTTCCGGACGGTGCGCCGGATCCAGTGTGGCCAGATGCGAGCGGACCGCGGTCACCAGTGTGGTGGCCGCGTCGAGCGCGGCATCACGGTCCAGCATGAACGTCACCCAACTCGGAGCCGACGAATACTGTGTCGCCACCAGGGCGACGTCGTCGCCGTAGACGGTTTCGAAGCCCGCCACCGCGTTCGCGTCGATCCAACCGGAACCGGTCGGTACCGCAACCACCACGTGCCCACGATCGAAACCGCCGGCCCGGTCCAGTTCCCGCACCGCCAGCGCGGCACGCGCCCGCGTATCCGGCGCCGAATCCACACCCACATACGTGCGAATCGGGGACCCGGCCGAATCGAGCGCCACGAAACGGCGGCCCTGCTCGCCGAGGGTGTCCCACGACACCAGTGAGGACGGTGCGCCGGATACCCCCGCCGACAGCGGCGGCGCCGCGGCGGACGCGAGTGCCGCCGGTGCGACACCGGTCGCGGCGGCGTATCCGGCGACTGCGATCGCCGCGGCTGCCGCGATCGACCGCGCGGGTCCGACGCGGTACACGCGTGCGGCGGCACCGAGGCCGACGACCGAACCCACGATCAGGGCGGCGACGGACGCGACCGTCACCCAGTGCACGATGCCGACCGGATCGACACCCATCGCGGCGCGAAGGCCGTTCTGCCACCGGTCCGCCGCGAGTATCGCCGCCCCGCACAGCACAGCTGCCGAGCCTGCCGCGCTCTGTCTAACGCGAAGCGACGTGAAATGGTCTGTGCCACATGTTCTTGCGCGAACAGTTCGGGAGGCGGCGAGCAACCCGAGTCCGCACAACACCGACACCGCGGTGAACACCGCCTGCGTCACAGCGGGCCGCGGTAACAGCGACGGGGCCAGCGAGACCCACACCGACACGGTCATCATGATCGCCGTCGACACGCGCGGGTACGTCGGCGCGTGCGCGAACGGGATCAGCGAGATCGGCGAGGGTGCAGTGCTCGACGTCGGCGACCAGACGACATCCGCGCTCACGAGCGCACCCGCAGCCCCGCGACTCCCACGACGAGGGCCGCACCCAACCCGAGCAGGATCGGCAGCGGCGACTCCGGACTCGGCGGCCGATACTGCTGCCGCCACGAATTGATCCGCACCGCAACCGAGGCGACCTCGGCGACGACAGCACAGCCCGGATCGGCATCCGGTGCCGCCGCGCACGCCGTGCGCAGGTCCCGGGTCAGATTCCGATCCAGTGCGCGTCGCGCGTCGGGGCGCAGTTCGGCACCGGAGTCTCCGGCGAACCGCAGCAGGTCGTATCCGAGATCGTGGGTGCGGCAGGCCGGTTCGAAAAGCGCAGGCAGAGGTACCGGCGACGAACACGAACCGTGCGGATCACTCAGTCGCTCCCCGCCCCCGGCCGCGGGTTCGCGGATCGGGCGGTAGTGCATCGCCGCGCCGAAATCCGACGGGAACGCGGCACTCGCCGCGTCGGTATCGCCCGAGCCCATCGCGGCCACGGTGGCCGCGGCGGCGGGATGCCCGGCGACGGCCGGAATCTCGGTGACGGGGGAGCCGGCGGCACCCACACAGGCGCAGGCGGCGAGGGCACCGATGGCCGTTGCGGTCCGGGCCTTCGCGGATCGGATGATCATGGACATCGACGCTACGAACGCCGCACCGATGTCCGGATCACCCGACAGGCCCGTTCGCGACGGGCGGGGGCATACCGTGGCGGTAGCCGGATATCACTCCCCGGTATGACGACACTCGGCGTCGCGGAATCTAGCGTGGGAGCTGTGAAGTCGTTGGTACCTGAGGGTGTCCGAAGCAGTGCGAACCTGTCGGCCCGGTTCGCGCGTGGCCGCGGGTGGGACGTCGTGATCGTCGCGGTCACCCTGATCCTGTATTCGATCGCGTGGCCGACCCTCCAGGTCACGCATGAGGTGCCGGCGGCGCTGATGCCGATCATCTCCGGGCTGGCGGTGTTCCCGTTCCTGCTGGTCCGGGCGCAACCGGCACTGGGCTGGTCGATCTCGGCGGCCGCGGCGATGGTCGTGCCGTGGGCGTTCGACCGCGTCCCCGGCTACGACTTTCCCTGGCAGGTCGTGCATCTTCTGGTGCTGCTGGCCCTGCTGATCGCGGTGTGCGTGCACGACGAGATCCGCATCGTCGCAGTCGTCTGGCTCGCGACCGTCCTGCTGTTCTTCGCCTACACCCCCGGCAACGACGGGTGGGGCTGGGCGATCGGCATCACCGCGATCGTGGCGTTCGCGCTGCTCGTGCGCTGGCTGGTGCTGTCGCGTCGCCAGCTCGCCCGCGAGGAGGAGGTGAGCGAACTCGAACGCGCACGCCGCGCGGTGCTCGAGGAGAAGGCGCGGATCGCCCGCGACCTGCACGACATCGTCGCGCACCACATGTCCCTGGTCGTGGTGCAGGCACAGAGCGCCCCGTATCGGTTGCCGGACGTCTCCGACGAGTCGCGCGCCGAGTTCGAGTCGATCGGGTCGCTCGCGCGGGAGGCACTGAACGAGGTTCGCGGCATGCTCGGTGTGTTGCGCAGTGACGGCACGCTGCCGGAGAACGCGCCGCAGCCCGGCGTGGGCAGGCTCGAGGAACTGTTCGTCGCGTCGCGTCGCGCCGGGGTCGACCTGACCGCCCGGATCGAGGGGGACACCACGTCGGTGTCCGACGGCGCGGGACTCGCGGTGTACCGGATCCTGCAGGAATCGCTTGCCAATGCCGCCCGGCACGCCCCGGGATCGGAGGTGTCGGTGCAGATCGTGTGCGGTGCGGAGCAGGTGGAGGTGACGGTGTGCAACGGCGCCGCCGCCGACGACGGTATCGACCGGCCGGTCACCCAACCGGAACTCGGCGGTGGAAACGGCATCCGCGGCATGTCCGATCGGGCCGCGTCGGTCGGCGGTCGACTGCACGCACATCCGCGACCCGACGGGGGATTCGAGGTGTCGGCGACGCTGCCGCGTGTACCCGCGGCATAGGCTGGGGGACGATGCCTCAACCACCTGCACCCATCACCGTGTTCATCGCCGACGATCAGGCCATGGTTCGCCAGGGCTTCGGCGCGCTGCTCGCCGCGCAACCCGACATCAGCGTGGTCGGCGATGCCCCGGACGGGAAGGTCGCGGTGAGCGAGGTTGCGCGGCTGCGGCCGAATGTGGTGCTGATGGATGTGCGGATGCCGGAGATGAACGGTCTCGACGCGGCCCGCAGTATCCTCGCCGACCGCCGGGAACCCCGCTCGAAAGTGTTGATGCTCACGACATTCGATTTGGACGACTACGTGTACGAGGCGCTCGGTATGGGTGCGAGCGGCTTCCTGCTCAAGGACGCCCCCGCCGACGAACTCGTGCGGGCCGTTCGGGTCGTCGCCGACGGGCAGGCGCTGCTCGCGCCGACCGTCACACGGCGGCTCATCGCCGACGTCACGAAGCGCCGGGTGCCACGACGCAGCACCGCCCTCGATGCATTGACCCCGAGAGAAACCGAGGTGCTCGAACTCATCGCGCACGGGCTGTCGAACCAGGAGATCGCCGAGAAGTTGTTCGTCGCCGAGCAGACCGTGAAGACGCATGTCGGCAAGGTGCTCGGCAAACTGCACCTGCGTGACCGCGCGCAGGCGGTCGTGGTGGCCTACGAGTCGGGTCTCGTGGTGCCCGGCTGACACGAGCGTGAGCCGGGCACCGGATCGCTACGCGCGTACCGCGGCTGTGTCGGAAGCCGCTGGGTCGGAAGCGGCTGTGGCGGTGCCGGAATCCGCTGCGACGTCCTGCTGAAGTCCGCCCTGCGCGGGGGTTCGTCCGTGTTTCATGATCAGCACGACGACCAGTCCGACGGCGCCGACCAGTGCGGCGAAGAGATAGCCCCGGGTGATCGCTTCGTCGGCGTAGAGCACCGCGTGGGTCTGCGGATTCACCGTGAGAACATGATTCGACATCACCACACCGGTCAGTGTGGTGGCGATACCGCCGGCCAGCAGGGCACCCATCCCGCCGATCGTGTTGCCCACACCACCCTGCGATGCGGGCAGTGCGTCCTGAATGAGATTCGCGTTCGACGACTGCAGGAAGCCGACCGCGAAACCGGCGGTGACGCTCATGATCGCGACCTGCCATTGCAGGGTGAACAGGCGCGAGCCGAGGAACATGACGCCCAGGAACAGGATCGCCGCGGCGAGCAAGACGTACCGTGCACCGATGCGCCGGGAGAGGAATCCGCCGAGTGGTCCCGTGAACATCGCGACGATGCCCAGCGGGAAGATCCAGATGGCCAGTTCGGTGGCCGACAAGCCGGAGCCGTAGCTGATCCCCGGAAGTCCGGCGGGTGTCTGCAGCATCGTCGGAACGATGAGCGCGTGCGCGTTCATCATGTACGAGACGCACGAGACAGCGAGAATGGTCGGCCCGAATTTACTGCCCAGCAGCACCTTCAGATCGATCAGTGGACTGGAGGCGATGCGCTGCCGCCACACGAACGCCACCAGCATCGCCGCGCCGGCGGTCAACACCGCGAGCGTGGTCGGCGACATCCATCCCCACTGGTTGCCCTTCCCGACGCCGACGAGCACGACCGCGATGCCAGGGCCGAGCAGGGCGGTGCTCACGTAGTCCACCGGCCGATCGACGCGCACCGGACTCTCCGGAACGACCAGCGCATAGATCGGCAGCAGGGCGACCACGTAGATCGCCATGAACCAGAAGATTCCCCGGAATCCGGGACCGTCGATCAGCCAGCCCGCGATGAACGGACTTGCGATGGCGGACATGCCGATTCCGGTGACCACCACGCCGAGTGCCACGGGCACCAGGTCCCGCGGGATGATGTCGCGAACGAGCCCGTAGGAGATCGCGACGATGCCCACCAGCGAACCCTGAAGCAGACGCCCGGCCAGCAGCATCGGCAGCGACGTGGACAGTGCACATACGACGCTACCCGCGACGAACACGCCGGCCATCACGATGATGATTCGCTTCTTGCCCCACTTGTCCGACGCTTTGCCCACCAGCGGACTGACCGTCGCGCCGGCGAGTGTCACGATCGAGACGACCCATGCGATGTCGAGGGTCTGGAACTCGGGAACCATGTGTGGCAGTGCGGGGAGCACCATCAGGATTTCGAAGGTGGCCATCTCCGACAGCAGAACGATGAGTGCCAGGACGGCAACTATCCGCCCACGGCTCATCGACACAGATTCGGCATTCACTTCGTGCACTCGTCCTGTCCGGCGCCGACACCGACCGGTCTGTCGCCGACGATCGAGATGCGGTCCATCACCCGGCGGGCCGGATAGTAGTCGCTCGATGCGTAGTGCTGACACGTGCGGTTGTCCCAGAATGCGATGGTGTTCGGCTGCCAGCGCAGCCGCACCTGGAGTTCGGGGCGCATCACGTGGCGGTACAGCAGGCGCAGCAGTTCGTTGGACTCGTCCTCGGTGACACCGAGGACGCGCTGGGTGAATGCGGCGTTGACGAACAGCGCCCGCCGTCCCGTCTCGGGGATCACCCGCACGACCGGGTGCGCGACCGCAGGGAATTGGGGACGCAGCGCTTTCACGGCGTCGTCCGGCATCGCGGAACCGAACGAGACGATCCAGTCGTGCTCCGCCTCCAGACGGTCGATTCTCGCCTGGATGTCTTCGGGCAGCAGGTCGTAGGCCGCACCCATGTCCGCCCACAGCGTGTCCCCACCGACCGGGGGGACCTCGACGGCACGCAGAACCGCTGCGAACGAAGGAAATTCGTGCCAGGTGACGTCGTTGTGCCAGATGTTCTCGGCGCCGACCGCGGTTGCATCCTTCGCGAGCGTGGTGACATCGACATCCGACTGTCCGGGTTGGGTGAACTTGAAGAACGGGTGCTGCTCGAGTTCGCCCCATCGTGCGGCGAAAGCGCGATGGTCCGCGCGTTCGATGTCCTGGTCCCGGAAGAACAGCACCTTCCATTCGAGGAGAGCTCGGCGGATTTCGGCGATCACATCGTCGGTGAGGTCGCCGCCGAGTCGGATTCCGGTGATCTCGGCCCCGATCGTCGGGGTCTGCGGTTCGAGCGAGAACAGTTCGTAGGGACGATCGTCGACGCCGGCGGCGGTTCGGGGGGCGACCAGGGGGCCGAAGCACGCGAGCGGGTCGGTCGGCATGGTCACGCCTGTTGCGGGAAGCGCATAGGTCACGGAGTGGCTCCTGGAAATTCGGTGGTGGTTTCGGAAACTGTGGTATCGGAAGTGGGGGCCTCCAGCATGGCGACGCACGTGTCGACGAGGTCCGACACGATGGCAGCGGTGCGCGCGGGGGTGCTGTCGACGCCTTCTCGTGCGGCCAGGATGGTCATGCTGAACATGACGATGTTGTCGGTACGCCACGCGGCGATCTCGCTCGGCGCCGGGCAGAGATCAATCATCAGTTGATGTGTGTGCCGGTAGGTTTCGGCGCGCAGATGCTTCTGAACGAGATATGCGAGAGCGGGGTCGAACATTGCCTGGACGAGGAAGCGGGCGTATCGGCTGCCCGGCCGTCCGATCGTCTCGGCGGCCAGCGGCCGGATGAGCGCCTGCACTGCCTGACGGATCGTGAGAGGAGCGTCGAGCCGCTCCAACTCCGCGAGCAGTTCCTGCCGGCGGGTGTCGACGCGCGACATGCGGAACTCGACGACGGCCTCGATGAGGCCCTCGCGGGAACCGAAATGGTATTTCGCCGCCGACTTGTTGGATTGGTCGGCGGCGATCTGCACGTCTTTGAGCGTCAACGCGGGCATTCCGCGTTCCGCGATGATCTGTTCGGCTGCTTCGATCATCGCCAGCCGTGCTGTGGTCTCGGTCACAAATTCGAGATTAAGGTTCCAGCCTTACTTCGTCAATAGTTCGGATCCGCGAGATTTCAACGACGATCGGTCGGCAGACAGCGCAGAACGGACCGGGCGCCACGACCGCGCCCGATCCGTTCTGTATTCGAGAGGTGAATGCTGCTGTATCAGACCGATTCCGTCTCGCGTGCCGGTGCGATCTCGACCGCGGCGCGTTTCGGCCGGGTGCGAACATGGGTGGTATAGATGGCCAGGCCGACGAACACCACACCGCCGACGAGATTGCCGAGGACCGTGGGAATCTCGTTCCACACGAGGTAGTCGACGAGAGTGAAATCGGCACCGAGCAGCAGACCGGCCGGGAATAGGAACATGTTGACCACGGAATGCTCGAAACCCATGTAGAAGAACAACATTACCGGCATCCACATGCCCAGCACCTTGCCGGTCACGTGCTTCGACATCATCGCGGCGACCACACCGGTCGAGACCATCCAGTTGCACAGCACACCGCGCAGGAACAAGGTGGCCATGCCGGCGGCGCCGTGCTCGGCGTATCCGAGGGTGCGCCCCTCGCCGATGTGCATGAGTTTCTCGCCGACCTCACCGGGCCCGATCGAATAGCCGTAGGTGAGGACGAACGTGATGATGACGGCGACGGTGAACGCACCGGCGAAGTTGCCGAGGAACACCAGCCCCCAGTTGCGCAGTATGGCGCCGATCGTGACGCCCGGTCTGCGATCGAGATACGCGATCGGCGCGAGAGTGAAGACGCCGGTGAGCAGGTCGAAACCGAGCAGATAGAGCAGGCAGAAGCCGATCGGGAACAGGGCGGCACCGAGCAGGGCGTTGCCGGTCTGGACGGTGACGGTGACCGCGAACGCCGCCGCGAGTGTGAGCAGCGCACCGCCCATGAACGCGCGGATCAGAGTGTCGCGGGTGGACGTGAGGACTTTGCTATGGCCGGCGTCGACCATTGCGCGGGCCAGCTCGGCCGGCGGGACATAGGACACGGCAAACCTCCTGTGGGATCGGAGAAAGTGTCCGGGGTCATGGTGTCCGGCGTGTTGCTTCATCGTTAGTGCACGTTGCGTTCCGCTCAGCGTCACCGCAGATTCGTTGTGAGACTTCGCAGCAAGTAACGTCGTTGATCGAGATGACGCTCACGCCTGTTGCGGGCAGGATGACAGGAGCGATAGGGATCCGCGACAGCAGGAGGCGTACATGACGAAGGTCGGGATTCTCACCAGTGGTGGAGACTGCCCCGGACTCAACGCGGTGATCCGAGGAGCCGTCCTGAAAGGGGAGACGGTGCACGGCCAGGAGTTCGTCGGATTCCTCGACGGCTGGCGCGGACTCGTCGAAGGCGACGCGATACCCCTCGACCGCAGTTCGGTGCGAGGCCTGTCGAGTCAGGGCGGCACCATCCTCGGAACGAGCCGATTCGGCCCGTACCAAGGTCCGCAGGGGGGCGCGCAGAACATTGCCCGCACCCTCGACACGCTCGGTGTCGACGCGGTCGTCGCGATCGGTGGGGAGGGCACCGCGGCGGCGTCGAAACGGTTGTTCGAGGAAGGTATCCCGATCGTCGGGGTCCCCAAGACGATCGACAACGATCTCGGCCGCACCGACTACACGTTCGGATTCGACACGGCCGTCGAGATCGCCACCGTCGCCATCGACCGGTTGCGCACCACCGGCAACTCACACAAACGGTGCATGGTACTCGAAGTGATGGGCCGCCACGCCGGGTGGATCGCCCTGCACTCGGGAACCGCGGGCGGCGCCCACGCCATCCTCATTCCCGAAAACCCGGAAAGCATCGACCAGATCTGCACGTGGGTCACCAGTGTGCGCGACCGCGGCCGCGCCCCGATGGTCGTCGTCGCCGAAGGATTCACCCTGCCGGACATGGCCGAAGCACACTCACACAAGGGCCTCGACGGGTTCGACCGCCCACGGCTCGGCGGTGTCGCCGAGATCCTGGCGCCGATGATCGAGGAACGCACCGGCATCGAGACCCGCGCGACGGTGCTCGGGCACATCCAGCGCGGGGGAGTGCCCACCGCCTTCGACCGGGTCCTCGCGACCCGGCTCGGCATGGCCGTGACCGATCTCGTCGCCGACGAAGACTGGGGACACATGGTCGCGCTGCACGGAACCAGCATCGCCCGGGTCGGGTTCGACGAGGCGCTCGCCCATCACAAGCTGGTGCCCGCCGACCGGTATCAGGAGATGCGCGTTCTGTTCGGCTGACTGCGCAAGACGACAGGCCACTGGTGGTGGCGAGGGCGGAGGCGGCGACGTCTAAAATCGAGCACATGACTGCCGCCATGTCCGATGATCTGCTCGCCTACGACGACGTGCTCGCGACGTTCGAGCCCGTGATGGGCATGGAGGTGCACGTCGAGCTGCACACCGCCACCAAGATGTTCTGCGGCTGCCCGACCGCGTTCGGTGCCGAACCCAACACGCAGGTGTGCCCGGTGTGCCTCGGCATGCCCGGTTCGCTGCCCGTCGTCAACCAGGCGGCGGTCGAATCGGCGATCCGCATCGGCCTGGCCCTGAACTGTTCGATCACCCCGTGGGGGCGGTTCGCGCGGAAAAACTACTTCTACCCGGATCAGCCGAAGAACTACCAGATCTCGCAGTACGACGAGCCGATCGCGACGAACGGCCACCTCGACGTCGTCCTCGACGACGGCACCACCTGGCGGGTCGACATCGAACGTGCCCACATGGAAGAGGACACCGGCAAGTCGCTGCACGTCGGCGGCGCCACCGGTCGTATCCACGGTGCGAGCCATTCGCTGCTCGACTACAACCGTGCCGGTGTGCCGCTCGTCGAGATCGTCACCAAGCCGATCGTCGGCGCCGGTGAACGCGCCCCCGAGGTGGCGCGCGCCTACGTCACCGCGCTGCGCGATCTGCTGAGATCCCTCGACGTGTCCGACGTCCGCATGGACCAGGGGTCGATGCGCTGCGACGCCAACCTGTCGCTCAACCCGATCGGCGCCGGCGAGTTCGGTACGCGCACCGAAACGAAGAACGTCAACTCGCTCAAGTCCGTCGAGGTCGCCGTCCGCTACGAGATGCGCCGCCAGGCCGCGGTGCTCCTCGCCGGCGGCGAGGTCATCCAGGAGACCAGGCACTTCCAGGAAGGTGACGGCAGCACCTCGCCCGGTCGCCGTAAGGAAACCGCCGAGGACTACCGCTACTTCCCGGAGCCGGACCTCGAGCCGGTCGCGCCGAGCGTCGACTGGATCGAGGAACTGCGCGGCACACTTCCGGAACTGCCGTGGCTGCGCCGCGCCCGCATCCAGGCCGAATGGGGTGTGTCCGACGAGGAGATGCGCGACCTCGTCAACGCCGGCGCCCTCGACCTGGTGATCGCGACCACCGAGGCCGGTGCGCCCGCCTCTGAGGCCCGGTCGTGGTGGGTTGCGTACCTGACACAGCAGGCCAACACCCGTGAGGTCGAGCTCGCCGACCTGCCCATCACCCCGGCTCAGGTCGCGAAGGTCATCGCGCTCGTCGCCGACGGCAAACTCACCAACAAGCTGGCCCGCCAGGTCGTCGACGGTGTCCTCGCCGGTGAAGGCGAACCCGAGCAGGTCGTCGCCGCCCGCGGACTCGAGGTCGTGCGCGACGACTCGGCGCTGCAAGCCGCCGTCGACGCCGCGCTCGCCGCGAACCCCGACATCGCCGACAAGATCCGCTCCGGCAAGGTTGCTGCGGCAGGCAAGATCGTCGGCGACGTCATGAAAGCCACCCGTGGCCAGGCCGATCCGGCGCGGGTCAAGGAACTCGTCATCGCCGCGTGCAGTTGATCTTCGGCCGCTAATGTAGCGGTGCATGGACGCTGCCGTCGCCACCTCGTTGTTCTGGATCGTCGTGGCGGCGGTGGTTGCCCCGGTCGTCGCGGGTGCCGTCCCGCGACGACTGATACCGGAAGTGGTGCTGCTGCTCGTCGCAGGGGTCGTCATCGGCCCGTTCGCCCTCGACATCGCACAGGTCGACGGTGGAATCGAGATGCTCCGCGAACTCGGCCTGGGACTCCTGTTCCTGCTTGCCGGATACGAAATAGACCCGGCCGAGTTGCGCGGTCGCGGCGGTCGCCGCGCGCTGATCACCTGGTGTGTCTGCATGGCGTTGGCCCTGACGACAGTCGCGGCTCTGGGCGCGGCCGGGTTGGTGCGCGCCGAAGTCGCCGTCGCGATCGCGTTGACGTCGACCGCGCTCGGCACCCTGCTGCCGATTCTGGTGGATCGGGGAATCGTCGACACCCCACTCGGGCGGTCGGTGCTCAATCACGGTGCCGTCGGCGAGTTGCTGCCGGTGATCGCGATGGCGACATTGCTCGGTGCGCGCGGCGCGATCGGGTCGCTGCTGGTGCTCGCCGCATTCGCGCTGGTTGCGGTGATCGTGGCGGTGCTGCCGTCGCGCATCCTGAAGGAAGGGTCGCAGTTCCTGTCGTTCGTGCGCCGCACGTCGGTGACCACGGCGCAGACCTCCGTCCGGTTGACGATGCTGCTGCTCGTCGGTCTCATCACCCTCGCGGTCGTGTTCGACCTGGACGTGATCCTCGGTGCGTTCGCCGCGGGTTTCATTCTGCGCCGGGCGATTCCGGCCGGTGATGCACTACTCGAAACGAAACTGGACGGGCTGGCCTACGGGTTCTTGATCCCGATATTCTTCGTGACGTCCGGGATGGCGATCGACGTGGGTGCCGTCGTGGGTGCGCCCGGTGTGCTCGCGGCTTTTCTCGTGTTGCTGATCCTGGTGCGGGGCGTGCCGGTGTTCGTGGCCACCCGGTTGGACCGCTCCGCCGGGTTCGGTACGTCCGAACAGCTGCAGATCGCGCTGTATTCGACGACGGGGTTGCCGCTCATCGTCGCGGTCACCGGGGTCGCGGTCGCGGCGGACGAGATGACCAATGCCAGTGCGTCGATTCTCGTTGCGGCCGGGGCGATCACCGTGCTGATCCTGCCGATGATCGCCGGGTTGCTTCGGTCCCCCGATCGAACGAGGTCGGTGAGTTCGACCGACGTGGAGCGCTGAACTCGGGTTGCCTATCCGAGAAGTTGTTGCACCACTCGTCGTGCTCGGGTAGCGGGTTCCGGCGATCCGGTGATTCCGGCAGCGACCATGCAGCCTTCCGCGAGAAGGTATGCGGCGTCGGCTGTCGTCGACGACGCGCCCGCATCATCGGTGAGATCGCTCAGATAGTCGCGCAATCGTGCCTTGTGTCTCCGGGCCGCATCGGCGATGGCCTCGGAGGTGCCGCCGAGTTCGCCGTAGGCGTTGGTCCACGCGCATCCGCGATGGCCGGCACCCGAGAGCCATACCGAGAGCCAGTCGAAAACGGCGAGCAGGCGCCGGTCGGGTTCGGTGTAGCGGTCGACGTAGTTCGCAAGTTCAGCGTTCCAGCGGTGGTCTCGGCGGTCCAGCATGGCGACGGCCAATGCCTCCTTGCCCGGGTACAACGCGTAGATCCGTTTGAGTGACAACCCGGATGCTTCCCGGATCTCGTCCATTCCGACGGCCTGGTAGCCACGCTCGTAGAACAGCACCTCGACGGCGTTGAGGAGCGTGTCGTGTGCAGCGTCAGTGGTTTCGGGGGTGGATCGGCTCGACGGGGGCATGTGCGTACGGTTCCTTCCTCGCTTTTCGACCCTTGCGCTTTGACGAGAGAACGGTCGTTCCCTACTATACGGAATCGATTCGAGAACGATCGTTCTCGTCGAGTGGAAGGACCGGTCCTGTCACGATGGCAACCTTTGTCTCGGTTCTGAGTAGCAAGGCCCCGCCACGGCCGACGCTGGGGACACTGCTCGTCGCGGTTGCGACGGCGTCGATCGCACTCTGCGTGCTGGTACTGCTCGGAATGCTCAGCGGCCACATTCTGCTCATTCCGCCGATGGCGGCGAGCATGGCTCTCGTCGCGGGAGCGCCGGGCCTTCCGCTGTCTCAACCACGCAATGTCATCGGCGGACAGGTGATCTCGGCATCGGTCGGCGTGCTCGTCGGGTCAGTCGACCATTCACTGTGGGCAGGTGCGGTCGCCGGCGGCGTGGCGCTGGGAGCGATGCTCGCAACACGCACGTCGCATTCCCCGGCCGCAGCGACCGCTGTGATCGGGGCACTCACCGTCGACGGGCACACGTCGTTCGTTGTCTGTGCGGCACTCGCCGCAGTCGTTCTCGTTGCGGCGGGCTGGACTCGCGCGAAGGTGACACGCTCCGCGTATCCCGCCTACTGGTGGTGACGCCGGTCCGGACACGGCGTATGCGCACCGAGTCGGCCGAGGATACGAACCCCGGCGGGGTGCCGGTGCTGTATCCCGCACGGAAAACTCGTTCGCGTGCGGTGTGCATCGTCGCATACCGTACCCGGATGAAACACGCCTGGATCGTCGATCTCGACGGAACACTCGCGCTGCGCGGCGACCGGAACCCCTATCGGTGGGATCGAGTCGGTGAGGACGAACCGAACATACCCGTAGTCGTGGCGACACAGGCGATTGCCGCGCACCCGTCAGCACCGGCGGTCATCCTCGTCTCCGGGCGCGATGAGTCGTGCCGGCGCCAGACGATCATGTGGCTCGACGCGCACGACGTTCCGTTCGATGAACTACACATGCGGCCGTCCGGTGACGGAAGGCCGGACGACATTCTCAAAGAGGAGATCTATCGCGTCGCGATCGCAGGTAGATTCGCTGTCGTCGGCGTCATCGACGATCGCCGCAAGGTGGTCCGGATGTGGCGTCGCCTCGGGCTCGTCTGCTTTCAGGTCGACGACGGCGAATTCTGAAGTCTGTGGTGGTAATCCAGCCTACGGTAGGTCGCCGAGGCGGTGACTTCTCTCTGTTGCGCGCATCCCGCCGGCGCTGAGCGCGATGAACGCGATCGCCACCGGAGCGATTCCTGCGACGACGAAAATCGTCTCGGTCGGGACGACGAGCGACAACGGCCCGGCGACGGCGATCGAGATGGGCATGAACGCGATGGAGACGAAGAAGTCGAGGCTCGCGACCCGCCCGATCATCTCGAGCGGCACCAATCGTTGCAGCAGCGTTCCCCAGACGACGACCCCGGCGCCCGTGGCAGCCCCGACGGTGAACAGCGCTGCGAGCATCACGATCAGGTCGGTCGCGAAGCCGAGCACCACCAGGGGAAGGGTGCCCCCGCCCCAACAGAGAAGCATGAACGTCAAATAGCGCCGCGGAAGCTTCAACGACGACACGGCCAGGGAACCGACGGCGCCACCGATGCCGTAGGCGGCCAGAAGGAAACCGAATGAGGATTCGGCGTCCTCGAAACGGTCGCGGGTGAGGAGCGGCAGGAGCACTTCGATCGGACCCTGAATGATCAGCGCAAGCGAGGAGCCGAAGATCAGCGTCCACAACAGCCAACGCGTGTGTGCCACATATCCGACTCCGGCGCGGAAGTCCGCCCACATGCTGGTGCGCTCGCCGGGCAGAACCGGTTCGGTCGACTCGTCGCGTCGGCTCAGGAACAGCATGATGACGAACGCGATCACGTACGAGGCGGCGACGATGGCGGCACCCGCAGCAGGAACGAACGCACCGACGATGATCCCGCCGAGCGCGGGGCCGAGCCCCTGCCCCATCGAGGGGCGGAGCGCACCCTCGAGGCCGTTCGCGGCGAGCAGTTGCTCCGCCGGGAGTACTTCGGGCAGGTACGCGCTGTATGCCGGGTAGAAGAACGCGCTGCCTGCGCCCATGACGAACGAGGTGAACGCCACATGCCAGAGTTCGATCATTCCGGTCAGGGACATCACCGCCATTGCGGTCATCACCGCCGCGGTGCAGCCCTGCACGGTGATGAGGATGCGCCGCTTCGAGAAGCGATCGGCGACAACGCCACCGACGGTCGAGAACGCGAACAGTCCCAGGCTCATCCCGGTCGCAACCGCCGACAGTGCGACGGGACTGTCGTCGAGAGCGAGCACCTGGAAAACCATCACGATCGTCCACATTCCGGTGCCGAACACCTCGATGGCCACCGCGGCGAAGAGTAACCGGTAGTCCCGCGTGGCCAACGGACGGAGGGCACGTACGCGGTCCAGGGGCCGGTCGCTCATACCAGCACCTCGCCGTCGGTCACGGCGGTCAGATCGAGACGCGGCCACGCGCCGACGTCTCTGAGCAACTGCCGGTCGTGAGAGGAGAGAACGACCGCTGCCTGAGTAGCTCCGAGCGCGTCGGTGAGTTCGTCGACGAGCGCGACGGAGAGATGGTTGGTGGGTTCGTCGAGCAGCAGGACATGGGGTTTCGTCGCGATCACGAGCGCCAGATCGAGGCGGCGCTGCTGCCCCATCGAGAGTTCGTCCACACGTTTGCTTGCTTCGCGTGGTCGTAGGATGCCGAGCTGAGACAGCCCGATGCACTCCGAATCCCGCAGTGTTCCAGCGGTGACCAGCGCATCGACGTGCCGGGCAAAAATTTCGCTCGCCCGGCGGGCCGGTGGCAGCGTCGTCTCCTGCCGGAGGAAGCCCAGCCGCGTGCCCGTCGGCATGGTGACCGAGCCGGTGTCCGGTACGAGTTCGCCCGCGGCAACGGCCAACAGCGTGGACTTGCCAGCCCCGTTCGGTCCGGTGACGACCAGACGTCCACGATGTGAAAGGTGAAGAGACACAGGCCCAGCGAGCCTTCCTGTGACGCGCACACCGTCGACGCTCAGAAGTGTTACGCCGGTCCGGCTGGGTAACTCCGGGAACCGGAAGATCTGCGGCGGCTCCGGCACCGTTACAGCGTGCGCTTCGAGCGCTTCCCGACGGCGGTGCACGTTCTGCACGAGACCGCCCGCGCGTGTCGCTCTACCGTGCTTGTCGGTGCCCTTCTCCGGCCGCCATCCCGACACGAGCCGGTTCTGTGCCGTGCTCAGGTTGTCCTGCAGGCGTTGCCGTTCGGTTTGCTGCCGGTCGTACTCGCGTTCCCAGCGTTCCCGCTCGGCTGCACGCCCCTCGCGATAGCCGGTGTAGCCGTGACCGTAGACGCGCGGACGACCGTCCGGCGTGGGATCGAGGTCGACGATGGTCTCGGCCAGGTCGGAGAGCAGAGCCCGGTCGTGACTGACCACCACGACACCGCCGTCGCGGGCTCGGAGCCGATCGGTGAGAAAGTCGAGACCACCACTGTCCAAGTGGTTGGTGGGTTCGTCGAGGAGCAGGAAATCGTCGTCGGCTCCCAGTAGACAGGCCAGGCGTACTCGGTATCGCTGACCCACAGAGAGGTCGGCGAGTCGCCGGGACCGGTCGGTTTCGGCGTCCAGCGCATCGAGTGCGACCTGCACTCGGCGTTCGGCATTCCACGCGTCGAGGGCTTCGGCGTATTCGAGTGCGGCGGCGTATTCCGCTGCGGCGGTGTTTATGTCGGTGCTGTCGGTGCTGTCGGTGAGGGCATGTGCCGCGGCGTCGAGTGCGGCAAGAGCCGCGAGCGGCTCGGCAATCGCGTCGTCGACGGCCTGCCCGACGGTGCGGCTGTCGGCGGCGTCCATTTCTTGTTCGGCAAGGCCGAGCGTGCCGATGCGCTGCACCGATCCGCTGTCGGGAGACAGGGTGCCCGCGAGGACATGCACGAGAGTCGACTTGCCTCGGCCGTTTTCGCCGACGATCGCGATGCGCGATGCGGGAGGGACGACGAGATCGACATGGTCGAGAACCGGGGTGACCCCTCGGACGACGGTGACGTCGGAGGCGATGAGCTGCGCACGACGGCGCGCGGGAACACGGTGTGTGGGGGTGAGCATTCGAATCCTTCGAGTGGGCGCACCTCGTGCCATGAGACGTGGAGGTACGCGAAATGACGGCAACCGTGGGGTGTGAAAACCACTGGGTGTGAAAACCGCTGGGTGTGAAAACCGCTGGGTGTGAAAACCACAACCAGCCGCGGGCTCGGAGAAACTCAACGAGCGCGGCAGGCGCAGTCAGCCGTCACAGGAAGTACAAATGCATGCCGTCCACTGTAGCGCACGGCGGCTGCAGCGCAAGCAGCGGAATGGCGCTCGCTATCCGGTCGGTCATGTAGAAGTTCGTTGAGGTACGACTCACGGAGTGGGCATGCCACCGTTCACATGCACGGTCGAGCCGATCACATAACTCGATTCCGGTGACGCGAGGAACACGTACGCGGGTGCCAGTTCGGTGGGTTGACCGGCGCGTCCGATCGGGGTGCTCTGGCCGAACTCGGGCAGCTTTTCCGTGGGCTGGCCGTCCGTCGGCTGGATCGGCGTCCAGATGGGGCCCGGTGCAACCGAATTGACCCGGATACCTTTGTCTGCCAACTGGGTCGCCAAGCCCTTCGTGAAGTTGTTGATCGCGGCCTTGGTGGAGGCGTAGTCCAGCAGCAGGGGAGACGGCTGGTATGCCTCGATCGAGGTCGTGTTGACGATCGTGCCGCCGGCGGGCAGATGCGCCAGAGCGGCGCGGGTGACGCGGAACATCGCCAGAATGTTCGTCTGGAACGTCTTGTCGAGTTGGTCGTCGGGCAAGTCGTCCAGACTCGTCGAGACCACCTGCTTGCCCGCGTTGTTGACCAGAATGTCCAGACCGCCGAGCTCTTCTGCGGCCCGATCCACTACCTGTTTGCAGAAGTTCGTGTCGGTCAGATCTCCCGGTATGGTCACGGCTCGACGCCCGGATTCGCTGATGATGCGAGCGACATCCTGCCCGTCCTTCTCCTCTGCGGGCAGGTAGGTGATGGCCACATCGGCGCCTTCACGGGCGAATGCGATCGCCACTGCGGCGCCGATTCCAGAATCCCCGCCCGTCACCAGGGCTTTACGACCCTCGAGACGTCCGGTGCCCCGATAGGAATATTCGCCGAGGTCGGCTCTCGGCTGCAGTTCGGATTCGAGGCCCGGCTCGGGCTGATGCTGCTCGGGCGGTTCGATCACCGGGTACCGGGTTACCGGGTTCTGGAAGTGGAGTTGGTCGGTACGGGTGGTGTTCAGATCGTCGTCAGCCATGTGCGTGCCCTTCTACGTCGTGTGTGCGGCCCCTCATGCGGGTTCCTGCGGTCCCTGGTTGTGCCGGCCCCGCACGTCCGGATCGTCACCGGTGTGCACTGCGTACCCGGGCAGCCCGGAAGGGAAACGGCGGAAAAACGGTCGGGTGCTGTCAGTCGGGTGTTGTGGGCGGGGTTTCGTTGGCGCACCGAACGGGAACGCGTCTCGGATGAACGAGCAGAGGAGCAGCAACGTGCATGCCGACAGATTCGATCAATTGATCTCGGCGCAAGGGCCTTTCGCATCCGTCTATTTCGACGACACCCACGACACCGAGGATGCCGCCAAGAAACAGGAATTGACGTGGCGTTCGTTGCGTGAGCAACTGACAGACGCCGGCGCCCCCGATGCGGTTGCCGATATCGTCGAGCAGGCGATCAACGACAGCCCGCCCGCGGTGGGCCGCAGTGGGCGAGGACTGATCGCGAACGCGGAGCGGGTTCTGCTCGACGAACACCTGTTGAGGCCGCCGCCGGTCACCGAAGCCCGATTCTCCGCCCTGCCCTATCTGGTGCCCATTCTCGAGCACGGCGTCGGCGGCCCGGCTCGCTTGGTGGTGGCCGTCGACCGACAAGGCGCCGACATCACCGTCGAAGATTCTCAGGGGCGGTCCACGCACACCGAAACGGTCGAGGGCGGGGAGTATCCGGTCCACAAGGCGGCCGGGGCGGAAACCGCAGGCTACGGAGACCCGCAACCGGTCGTGGAGGAAGCGATCGGCCGCAACATCAGGGTGGTCGCGGACCGCGTTGCGGCCCTCACCCGCGAGTACCCGGTCGAGCCGATCTTCGTGGTCGGCGAGGTGCGCGCGCGCACAGAACTCCTGGAAGCGTTGCCCGAGCACGTACGGGAACAGTCCGTAGAACTCGAGGTGGGGTCGCGCGCCGCCGGTTCCGACGCTGCGGGTTCCGAAGACGACGTCGCCGGGGCCGTCGCGGAAGAACTGACCCGCCGGCGGCTCGAGGTGATGGACGACGCCGCCGAACGTATCCGCGCGGAAGAAGGCCGCGGGTCCGGTTTGGCGGCGGAAGGGCTCGAGGCCGTCGGCGCGGCTATTCGTGCCGCGAGCGTCGGCACTCTCGTCATCGGGGACCTCGGTGACCGCACCGTGCTGGTGGGCGATCAGCCGACGTGGGTGGCCACCGATGCCGGCCAACTTTCCGAATTCGGGTCGAGCCACGCCGACATCCGGCGAGCCGACGAGGCGCTGCCGTTCGCCGCTCTCGCGACCGGCGCGGCGGTGATCCGGACCGACGAGCGGATCGCGCCCGCGGACGGGTGCGCCGCCCTGCTCAGGTACGCATGAACGTACGCATGAACGAGAGGAGAATATCGTGACCGAACCGCATGACACCCCCAACCTCGACGACGTCATCGACCCGACCGAATCCGCGCCCCGGGACCGGCGTGAGCACGGCAAATCACCCGACCGGATCGACGACGACTACCTCGAATACCGCACCGAGCAGGAACGTATCGCCACCGGACTCGAGAACTACGACCCGGACCACGTTCCGCCGGCGACCGAGTAGCCCCCGCTTTGTAGCCCCCGCTTTCGACGCGGAGGAATGCCGCGCTCGGGGACCCGATGCGGGCGCATCTCGATCCGGGGTGAAGAACGGCGAGTTTTCGGATTCGACGATTCGTGTCGGAGGGCCGAGTTAGTATTCGAACATGCATTCGAGCGGAGCG
The DNA here is from genome assembly GCF_049299235.1 of Rhodococcus sp. (in: high G+C Gram-positive bacteria). Lineage (GTDB taxonomy): Bacteria > Actinomycetota > Actinomycetes > Mycobacteriales > Mycobacteriaceae > Rhodococcus. The sequence goes on from NZ_JBAQXC010000019.1 coordinate 25,500, forward strand.
GGACGAGAGTCGGCCGAGGCGCGGCTGACCGCTCTCGACTCGGCCGTCGAAGCCCTGCTCGGAGAAGACCTTTCGACACTCTCGGACGACGACATCGTCGACGCGCTACACCGGGTGGAAACGTCGCTGCGGAAGGCATCGGCCCTGGGCGATCGGCTGGTCGTCGAATCGGTCGAACGATCGATTCCGGGTACGCTCGCCTGCCGTTCCGCCAACGACTTTCTGATCGGCATCTTGCGGATCTCCGCATCGGACGCGGCACGGCGGGTCAAGCGCGCCAAAGAAGTCGGCACCTGGCACATGCTGGGAGGCGACGAGCACGAGCCGGAACTGCCCGCGACGGCCGCCGCGCAGCGCAGCGGCGCGATCGGCCCGGATCACGTGGCGGCGGTCGCGCAGATCATGCGGAAGATGCCGCACGGGGCCGGGTTCGACGAGATCGCCGTCGCGGAAAAGATCTTGGCCGACACCGCCTGTTCGGTCACGCCGGAGGACGTGACAAAGCTCGGGGTACATCTGCTCGCGCACCTGAACCCGGACGGCGACGTGCCGGACGAGAAAGAGCGCAAGCGCAGGCGCGGGGTACGGATCGGCAAGCAGGGCGCCGACCTCATGACCCCGATCTCCGGGCTGCTCGATCCCGAGACGCGGGCACTGCTCGAGCCGATGCTGGCCAAGCTCGCCCGGCCGGGGATGAACAACCCCGACGATCCCGAATCCCCGTCCGGGGACGTCGATTCGCCGGACCTGGACCGGACGGCCCTCGCGAAGGCCGCGTCCCGCGACACCCGGACGGTCGCGCAGCGCAATCATGATGCGCTGAAAGTCGGCCTGCGGCAGATGCTGTCGTCCGGCGTGCTGGGCAGCCACCGAGGTCTGCCGGTGACGGCGATATTCACCGTGTCGCTGCAGCAACTCGAGGAGGCGTCCGGCGTGGCGACCACCGCGACCGGCGGCCTGGTGCCGATCCGCGATGCACTGCGCATGGCCGAGAACGCACACCCGGTGCTCGCGGTGTTCGATCACAACGGTCGGCCGTTGCATCTCGGGCGCGCGAAACGGCTCGCGTCGGTGGATCAACGGCTCGCACTGATCGCCGCGTCCCGTGGCTGCACCCGGCCCGGCTGCGACGCACCCGCCACAATGTCTGCGGTGCATCACATCACCGAGTGGAAGGACGGCGGACCCACCGACATCACCAACGAAGACCTCGCCTGCGACGCCTGCCATGCGCTCGTCCACGACGGGCCGGGCGGCTGGCGCACGCGAGTCGCGGGGGCCGATGCGGAATATCCCGGCCGGACCGAGTGGATTCCGCCGCCCCACATCGACCCGGAACGGAAAGCCCGGGTCAATCACCGTCACCACCTCGGCGATCTGCTGGCGGCGGCGTTGGCGCACTACCGCGCGCGGCGGGAGTCGGAACTACGCGAACACCGGCGACGGTGGCTGCAGGAACCTGCCGGGGACGGGGATACGAGTGACGGCGACGTTCCGTAGCGGCACATGGAACCTGCTGTCGCTACCTCGGTGTTCTGGATCATCGCGGCAGCCGTGGTTGCACCACGCTTCGCCGGAACCGTGCCACGCAAGTGGGTGCCGGAAGTAGTGCTGTGAGATCGCCGTCGCCGCTCCACGCGGACCGCGCTGCTGGGTGTCCTCGACGATATCCGTGGCGACATCGCAGCGTAGGGGGCTTCATGTGTCACATCCGGTCGGTGCGGCTCCACCGGCATGACGTCGAGGCGCGGGAGGCGCTCGGAGGATCGGACCTAGGGCAGACCGAAACCTGGTCTGTCGCACGCGGCGACATCAGTCGTGTGTTGGGAGACAGCGCCGGGAAACTCCTGCCAGGTGTCATATAGCCGAGGCTTTCAGGGCACAGACGGCGACGTGCGAACCAGTGTGCGTTCCTTCAGTGATTCGGCTGCCGACATCGGATCGACGATGCGGGCCGAAAGGGTTCGGCGGGCGAGTGCTTCGGGCAGCGCTGCAGAGAACTTGAGTCCCTGTAGCGCACGCTTGTCGACCACTGGCAGCGGACGCTCTCCGGTATGCGCTCGCACTGCTGCGAGTTCGCTTCGGATGTCCTCGACCGCCAGGTCGCCGTGCAGTCGGATCGACTCGGCTCCGATCCGCTGACGTGGGGGAACGAGGTTCGGAGCCCACGCAGCGAGGGTTCGGTTGGCTTTCGCTCCGGCCCACGTCCACCACCGCCAGTCGTCGTGATCGTCGCGGGCGATGATAAACGCACCGTCGATGACGTGGTCGGCGCGCTGCAGGCGCACGTCGTCGAGGGTTGCCACGGCCCGGCGGGTGAGCGTCACACCGGCCGGCAACGCACCGAGCAGCACGTCGCGGACGCCGCGGGTGATCTCGAAGGAAGCACCGTCGGGGAGCGACATCCATTTCGCGCGGCCCGCGAGATCGGTCGTCTCGACGAAGACCTGTCGGCGCTTCCAGTCGATGTGGGTGACCTTCCACGACCGTCCGCCGAGCAGTAGGACTCGTGGTCCTTCGATGTCGTCGGTGAGGACGCTGGTCTCGACGGAACCGATCTCCTGTCGTCCGGCGAGCACCGTGAATTCCGGTGCGGCGGTGAACACGGCGAGCAACTCCATGAAATGCCGACGCCCGAAGTGCTTCTCCGCTTCCGGCCCGATGAAGGCGGTTCCCGAATCGTGTTCGAGGAAGCCTTCTTCGAGGAGATGGTCGAAGATCTCCTGGCCATCGGTCCCGAACAGCGGCAGCGAGCCCCACGTGTTCTGCCATCCGGTCAGCGGAACACGTCGGGTCTGCAGCGCAGAGGCGAGGATCTGCTGTGCCGCGATGTGACGGGGCTCCGGTGTCGCGACCACAGGTTCCACCCAGCCGGTGGACCAGCACTGCAGCATGCCCAACGTGCTCAGGACCGCCTCGTCGGTGACGCCGAGGAACAGGCAGTTGCGGATGGTGCCGGGGCGCCGACCGGTGCGGCCGAGGCGCTGCAGGAACGACGAGACGGTGCGTGGCGCGTTGATCTGGATGACCCGGTCGAGGTCGCCGACGTCGATACCCAGTTCGAGGGTGGAGGTCGCGACGATGACGCAGTCGCGAGCCTCGGTGAACGCCTGCTCCGATTCGCGCCGTTCGGCCGCGGACAGCGACGAGTGCGACACGAACGTGGTGATGCCGTGGCCGCGGAGCATGGTTCCGAGCTCTTCGGCGAGCCGCCGCGAGTCGACGAACACCAACCGTTTCTCACCGGCATGCAGTGCCGCAACGACCTTGGCGGCATTCTCGACGCTGCCGACGGAATCGACGGTGATCTCGGGGACCACCGCGCTTCCGGCAACGTCCGGCGCGATCACCCGACCGGGCGCGGAATGGCCGCCCTGCAACCAGCCGAGCAGTTCGTCGGGATTGCCGACGGTGGCGGACATGCCCACGCGCTGCAACTTTCGGCCGAGCAGCGATTCGAGGCGGGCGAGGACGGCGAGTAGATGCCAGCCGCGGTCGTCACCGGCGAAAGCATGGACCTCGTCGACGACGACGGCCCGTACACCGCCGAGCACGGTGGCCGCATCGACGCTCTCCGACACGAGCATCGATTCGAGCGACTCCGGGGTGGTCAACAGAACGTCCGGTCGATCCCGCTTGATGCGGACACGGGCGGACTGTCCGACATCGCCGTGCCAGGTCTTGGCATCGCGACCCATCCACGTCGCGTACTCGGCGATCCTCGGCTGGAGGTTGTTGAGTAGCGCCTTGAGTGGACACAGGTAGAGGACCGAGATCCCATGCCATCGCTGTTCCTGCATCCGGGTCAGGATCGGGAATATCGCAGCCTCGGTCTTACCGCCGGCGGTCGGCGCGAGCAGGATCGCGTCCGATCCCGCGGCGATCGGAGCGACCGATTCGTCCTGCAGCGGTCGCAGACCGGGCCACCCGAGCGAGTTGACGATGTGATGCTGAAGGACAGGGTCGAGCAGATCGAATCCGCCCATCAGCACCGCAACCCGGTCACAGTTCCACCTCGTCGGCGGAGGTGGCGCGCGTGATCTCGGACTTCTCGGTCTCGGCGATCGTCAGCGAATAGTGTTGCCGCGGATCGAAGTCCGGGAACTGGTCGACACGGTCGAGCACATCGGCGACCAGTTTCTTGAGGAACAGGCGTGGTGAGACTCCGACCTTGCCGCCGAGTTCGCCGGCGACCGCGGATGCCAGATCGCGTAGGTAGGTATCGTCGACCACCGATCGGATGCGCTCCGGTGCCGCCGAGCCCTCGGCGTAGATGTCCCGGACCCGGACACCGACCTCGACGAGCCGATCCAGATCGAAACCGGTGAGCCGGATCTGGGGAGCACGAGGATTGTCGAAACGGGCGTCGGTCCCGAAATCGGTGTGCAGCCGCTGCGCGAGCGGCGGCAGGGATTGCACGCCGAGCCGGCCGTCGAAGAACGCCGGAGTGCCGGTGATCACGAGGTACAGGCCGGGATACCGCCCGGAGTCGAGCTCGTCGATCCACTGGCGCAGCGCGTTGAGCGCTTTGGCCCGGCTGTCGCTGCGCATGCGTTGCAGGGTCTCGACCTCGTCGATCACGAGGACCAGGCCGGGGTGTCGCGCGCCCTTGAGGACGGCGAGCAGCCCCTGCAGGAATCCCATCGCCAGGAAGTGATCGACGTCCTGCCGAATACCGGCGATCCGTTTCGCGGCGGCACCTACGTGCGGTTGCCCGCCGAGCCAGGCGATGAGGGCATCGGCGGTCGCGGCGTCTTCGCGTTCGAGCGCGGCGCGATAGGCCCGCAACACCATCGGATACACCGGTGTTGCCGTCGCAACCGATGCGAGCCGCTGCTCGAGCAGGTCCTCCACCTGGGCCGAGGTCGCCTCGTCGACGCCGGCGGCGGTGGCGGCGTCCTCCTCGATGCCGTACAGCCACGCGTCGATCACCGGGCGGAACGCGCTCTTCGCGAACGCCGACGTCCGAAGTTCCTCGATGGTCCGGCGGTAGACGGTCTCCACCTTGTGCAGCGGCGTCTCGAGTTCGCTGATCTGCACCTCGGCGACCGCCAGGCCGCGGCGCATCGCGCGTTGCTCCACCCACCGGGAGAAGAACGTCTTACCGGAGCCGTACTCGCCGCGGACCGCTTTGAACAACGATCCACCTGCGGCGATGGTGTCGAGATCGGCGTCGATGGTGGTCGCGAAGCGGTCGATTCCGACGGCGAGGGCGTCGAGATTGCCGTCGGGCACGGTGCCCTGACGCAGCGACTGCAGCAGTTCGCGGCGCCGGATGGGCGAGAGTGTGCTCACGGCGTGACCTCGAACTGTTCGAAGAGGGCAGCGGATTCGAGTTCGACGTCGCTGCCGGTCACCGACAGGACCACGACGCCGTCGGTGTTGAGGACCTGCGCGAGCACCTGTACGGCCGGCCCCGCACGGAACACCTTGACCCCGAGGATCTGTGCGGCGCGGGGGAGGGGGAGGACACCGCCGCCGTCGATGGTCTCGCGAATCAGTGTCGCGATGATGTCGCGACTCATCTTGCGGCCGTAGGTTTTGTACTGACGGGCGAACAGGTCGGACTCCAGCAACTCGGCGATCCGGTCCCGGCCGCCCACCGGTGCCGCATGCACGGGCTCGGCCGCCACCGGGGTGCCGACGTCGAAAAGGGACTCGGCCTGAGCCTGCGCCTTCGCCACGGCTTTCTTGGCAGGCGCGGGTGCCGCCGGAACGGCCGCGACCGGCGCCGGGACACTGCGCGCGGGCGTCCACCACGCCGGTTGCGGTGCGGGTGCCTCGACGAGCCCGAGATGCGATGACGCGGCGCCGTTGACGAGGATCGAAACCGGAATCGTGACCTCTGCGAGCGCGGCGCCCCCGTGATAGCCGGCCTTGAGCCCGGTGTATCGCAGTTGCTCGTCGACGGCGAGGACGGCGCGATTACCGTCGGTGAGGACTCGCGGACCGTCGACAAGCACCTCGTCGGCCGGCAACGTCGTGGGATCGACTCCGGCGGCGAGCCGGTAGCGCGCGGAGATCTGTTCGCCTCGCTGCACGCTGGGCTGTTCACGGCGTTCGACGACGTGCCCGTGGTCGGAGACGAGGACGATCGTGCGACCGACGGCAGCTGCTGCGGACATCAGGGCATCGAGCCGCTTGAATCGATCGGTGGTCCACACGGTGCCGATCGGATCGGAACGATCGAGTGCGTCGTCGATGTCGTTGAGTACACACGCGATGACCGGGCGGTGATCGGTGTCGTCGACCGCGGCGCGGACATCGACGGCCAAGGCGCTGCCGCGGGTCATGGACTCGAGATCCGCCTTGTGGAAGAGCACCTGGCCCTGCCCGCGCAGGCCGTGGCCGGCCAGCCATGCGGAGAATCCGTCCCGTTCCTTGGTCTGCCCACCGCGTGTGAGAACACCGGAGAGCAGCGAGCATCGGGAGAACTCGGTGACGCTGGGCAATGCCGACAGTGCGACCGTGACCGGGTCGCCGTCGGTGAGGACGTATTCCAACCACTGCGGCCGGTTGCGCCGCAGCGCGTCTGCAACGACCTCGTTGGCGGCCGACGCACTCATCCCGTCGGCAACGATGAGAAGGACGGGCGACGGCTTGGCATCCCGCATGCGCCCGTGCGTGGGGGCAGTCAGCGGTTCGACGACGCGATCGAGCAGGTCCTCGATGTAGGCGGGGGCACCCGGGCCAGTGTCGCGGTGGGTGCCCGCCACCGCCAGGACTGCGGCGAACGCACGGTCCTGGTCGGCGCGCCGGCCTCGGACCGTGGTGACGATGCGATGTGCCGCCGCTGCGAGAACCGGGTCGTCCGCGCCGACGAACGCCTCGTCCACGGCGCCGTCCACCCAGGACAGGTCGGCGCGGTAATGAAGAAGCCAGTCGGAAAGGGTCGCCGGTGCTGCGACCGCCCGGCGACTCCACCGCAGCAGTCGCAGCGCTGCCGCGCCGACCCGCACATCGCGAGGGGCATCGGTGCTGTCGGCGCGGGCGAGCCGATGGGAGATGACGTCCGCCCACGCGTTTTCGACGGCGGTCAGGTGTCCGGTGTCGAGGACCCGTTCGGCGCCGTCCAAGGTCGCGGCGAACCGCGCGATACGCGGGGCAAGCGCAGACCGCAGTACATCGGACCGTCCCACCAATGCGGTGGCCTGCAATTCGGTGACGAGATCTTCGGCGAGTCGGAGTGTGGCGTCGGGGACGTCGCCGCCCGCCACGGCGAGGGTGGCGGTGTTGCCCCACGCGGAGATCTGACCCTCGGTGAGGGCCTGGTTCCCGAGGGCCACCTCGAGACGGGTCCGCACCGGGACGGTCACCTCGAGGGGGGCCGGAAAAACGGCGGCCGCTGCCGCGGAATCGTCGACCAGGGCCGCGACCAGACCCAACGGCACCAACTGTTCGGGGCCTCTGGTTCGCCACACCAGCGTGATCGCTCGACCGAGTGGTCCGAGTTTGCGTTCGAGCCAGGTGTAGAACTGGTCGAGCAGAGACGTATCGGTGTGGGACTGCCAGGCGGCGAATCTCGCGGTGCGCGCGGTGTCCATCGACCACAGGGCGACATGGTGCGGTGTGAATTCTGTTGGCGCCAAACCGAAATTGCGGTCGGTCAGGGCGCCGAAGAGATGGTCGGCGGTGAGGACACCACCGGGTGCGGGAGGCGCGGTGTCGTCGAGCGCCCGCAGCGCGGCGCGCGCGGCGTCGTTCTCGGTCGACAGGAGATTGAACTCCTGCCGACCGGCCTTGAACAGCTCACGCAGCGCCGGCCACGGGTCGAGGTTCGACAGGCGTCCGGCGGTGAGGTGGTCGACGATGCCGGTCGGAATCTCGGAGGACTCGCGATCGGTGAGGACGACCACCCAGTCGTAGCTCGACCGTTCGGTGATCGCATCCCGGATCGCGAGGACACTGGGCGCGACCCGGATCCGGACGCTGCTGCCGTCGAGGTCGACGGTGTCCGGACCGGGCCACGTCGGCGCGGCCGCGATCGCGAGCACCCCGCGCCGGTGCCCACTGTCACGGTGGTGGGAGATGAGGTTCCGGATGCCGGGTAGGTCGGCCTCGGGCAGGGTCGTGGACAGGGTCACGACTTCACCCGGGTGATGGTGACCGTGAACTCGTCGTTCGGGTACTTGTCGATCAGGTCCTTCAGTTCGGCTTCCACTACCGATGCGGCGACCGAACCGCGCACGGTGAATGTCTGCTCGTCGGCTTCCACCGCGGGGGCCGGAGGATCGAGCGGGACCCCGTCCGGGTTGGGCGTCACGTCCGGTTGAGGGTCGGGCTTGACCCGCTCGGTCACCGCGGCTTCGAGCCAGGCGTCGCGGGCGCGGTTGGCAGCTGTGAGTGCGGTGGAAAGACTCTGAGTGAACTCGTGTGCCTGCACGGCCTTTGCCAGGTCGGACAGAATCGCCTTTGCCTGGACTGCCCGTTCGTCGGTTCCTGCCCCGGCGTTGCGCAGAACGTCCCACCGACTCACCGGGTACGTGAGCAGCGCTCGCTCCACCTCTGCGGCTGATCCGAGAGACTTGCCGGCTTCGGTGTCATTGCCTCGCAGCTCCGCATCCGCAACAGCGGTGACGAGGTCGAGGTTGGTGACATGCGCGAGCCGGGTTTCGAACAGCTCGAGCAGGTCGGCTGCGAGCCCGTAGCGGCCCCGTGCCGGATCCAGGTCGAAGTACGTGTACGCCTGCCCGATCACGTTCACGAACTGACCACGGCCGGTGAAGGTGGAGCGGGCGTAGTCGCGTACCTGCTCGGCGAACGACGCGAGGTTGGTGGCGGTGAGGTACTCGTTGACGTTCTGCCCGGTCCAGACCTTCCAACGCCGGACGGCGTCGGCCCACACCTGGCGCTCGGGCAACGGCTCGAGACGCAGTGCGGTGTTGCGGCGGAAGTCGCCGATCATCGCCTCCGCGGTGGGGGAGGAGTGCAGGAACCAGGACCGCTTCGTCTGCGCAGCCCAGGCCGCCGCGATCAGATCGATCATGTCGGTGGTGAGGCCGCGCTTGGGGCCACTGGCGACGATCGCGGTGCGCAACACGTCGATGTCGACATCGCCCTGTTCGTCGATCGCGAGCCGGGCCAGTTCCTGCGTGATGCGGGTCTGCCACGCGGTGAACTGTTCGGGACCGAAGATCAGGTGGGTTTCGTTGACCTTCGCCAACCCGAGGGGTTCGACGATGCGACGGGCGATGTCGCGGTCGCCGCGGACACCGGCTTCGAGCGCGATGCGCCCGTCGGACTGGGACTGGGCCTCTCGCAGCCGGGTGAGCACAATGTTCAGGTCGCGGCGGGTGATCAGCTTGTCTGCAGGGGTGAAGTCCGGGTGGTCCGGGTAGAGCGCGTCGAACGCGTCGCGGATGAGACGGTCGACCGCTTCACCGAGAGTGTTGCCGATCGGAGGCTGCGCGACGAAACCGGCATGCAGCGACCGGAGCGGCGGCTGACTTTCGGGGAACTTGGCGCCGCTCGCGGTGCCGTAGGCAACCTGGATGGCGTTGCCGAGCTGCCCGCGGACCTGGGTCTGCTGTTGTTCGAGGATGGTGCGCGCGGCGAGCCGGTCTCCCTCGGAGAGTTCGTTGGCGTAGGTGGCCCAGCGGTCGCCGGCGAGTACATAGTTCAGGACGACGAGCCTGCCGAGCTGGCGAACGACCTTGTCGGGGAAGAAGTTCGGAAGCCATGCCACGGTGAACCGGTCCTGGCCGGTGCGCAGCAGTTCCTCGATGCGGTCGTGGTCTTCGGCGATGGTGTGGCCCGGGTCGTCGAACGGCAGGTCGACGATGAGCCGCAGCGCGCCGGGGGTGGCGGGGCGGAACCGATCGTCGGAGAGGTATCCGCGGTCGCGGACGTTGCCGAACACCACCTCGATGGGGCGTTCGGTGCCACGCCAGATCACGGTGCGCAGGAGGGCATCGTCGAGGGTGCGTTCGGCGCCCTGGACGTTGAAGTGCTCACCCAGCAGTGACCGCATCAGTTCGCGGCGGCGACCGTCGGTGTCCTCGCCCTGCGCGCGGGTGATGATCCGCTCGTAGTCGACGGATTCGAGGGTGACCGAGATGATCGGGTTCGCGTCGGAGGTGACGTTCACCTCGGGGATCTCCGCGGCCCACTGCTTCACCTTGTTGGTGATCTGCCCGACCTGGTCGCCGGGGATCAGCGACACCACACTGCCGTGGTTGAGGGAGGCGAGGCGGCTGGCGTCGATCTGCTTGAGCGCGGGCACGTTCGGCGCGACCGCGGACATCAGCAGGGTCTTGGCGATGCGGATGTCGGCGCGCAGTCCCGGCGGCACGTCGGCGTCGGGCATCGACTCGTCCACGCCCGCGTTACGGAAGAGCAAGGGGCGCAACTTCTCGGTCCAGAGGGCGCGTGCGGTCTTGAACATCTTGGCGGCGTCGTTGTTGATCGGGGTGGAGTTGGCGCTGTCGATGATGTAGTCGAAGGCCTCGCCGACCGGGATCACATGGTCGATGGTCAGGCGGTCCGCGCAGTCCTGCAGCATCTGCTGCATCACCTTCAGCGCGGTGCGTTCGCGCTGCATCTGCCCGGACAGAGCCCGCAGGGTCGCGATCAGCGCGGGTGAGAACGGGTAGGTGAGCGTGAAGGCGTCGGCGTCGGAGCCGTGGTGCTGGTCGTCGGTGTTGACGCCGTCGAGGAGGACGTCCCACACGCCCGGGTTCCGGTCGATGCGAGCGAAGGCGGCGTCGAGCGCGGCCTGAGCCTCGGCGTCGATCGGCTGGAGGAGACGCTTCTTCGCGATGAACGGCAAGTTCTCGTCACCGAGCTTGACGTCGCCGAATCGGCCGGCCTGGTGCGCGAATGCCTGCTCGACGGCCTGCTGGGTGGCGCCCGACTCGGGGCCGCCGGCGACCCAGCGGGACAGGTCGTGCTGGCGGGCGATGAACGAAGTGATCGGCACGGCGAGGCGGCCACGGCTGGTCTCGACGAGCTTGGTGATCTTCTGCACCTCGGCGTTGAATCTGTCGCGTTCGGTGATGAGGAAGGTCAGCCACAGCACCAGCTCGTCGAGCATCAGCACGATGCCGTCGTAACCGAGAGACTTGGCGTGATCGGCGATGACCGCGAGGCCGTCCTCGAGGGAGAGCCAGTCGGTGTTGCGGGAGTAGCTCGTGAAGTAGGACGCAATCAGTGCCTGCTGCAGACGGGAGCGTTCGGCGGGATTCGCATCGGGTGCGGTGGTGGCGGCGTAGGTGTCGGCCGTCCACGTGCCGGTCGCGGCGCCCAGTGCAGCCCAGTTCACGGTGCCGGCGGACGCTGTGGCTCCGCCCGTCGCGTTGAGAGCGGCGAAGAACTTCTCGTCGCCGACCTCGGCGCGCCGGTTGTCGGCGTCGGTGAACAGGCCGCCGGCCGAGTGCAGCACCGGCGGCAGGGTGCCGGGATGCAGCGCGCTGATCTGCCGCAGGTATTGCTCGAACAGGGCGGACTCGATGGTCGTCGAGTCGAGGAAGTGGAACGTCAGGCGCAGCAGGTTCGCGTCCGCGATCTTGGGATGGTTGGCGACGACAGGTTGCAGCTCCGGAACGGACAGAGCCTTGGGGGAGTGCCCGAGGATGCCGTGCAGGACCGCCATGAAGTGCGACTTACCGGAGCCGAAGGAACCGTTGAGGTAGGCGGCTTTGTTCTCGCCGGTGCGCAGTGACTCTTCCACCGCCGACAGGGCCTGGTCGAACGCCTCTGCGATGGCGGGGGTGACGACATACGAGTCGACGGTTGCGGCCAGTTGATCGTCGGCAACCGAATCCGACAGGCGCAGTACGTAGTCGTTGGTGCCGTGTGACACCGGGATGTCGAAGGTCTGCCGCAGCGTGCGAGCGTTGCTGGACGTGGCGCCGGGGAACATCGGGTGCTGCACTCCGTTCGAGCGGGGATTGGGCCGAGTGGTGCGTGTCGAACGAGTCGGCTCCGCGCGGATTACATCGTGCCATGCGGGTGTTTCGGTTACGGGTTGCGACCCGGGGCGGTGGGTGCGTCGCTCGTGAGACCACGCCGCTCCGTCAGTCCGCGAGGCCCAGGAACACGATCAGGGCACGGTCGAGGCGGACCAGATCGTCATCGGTGAGACGGCCGAGACGGTCGCGCAGGTTCGCGCGCGGCATCGTGGTGACCTTGTCGACCATGATGTGGCTCGGCTGGTCGAGGCCGGTGACGGGAGTCGCGTCGACGACGATGCGAAGGAGCGGCGCGTCGATGGGGTGGGTGGTCATCGGGCAGATCGTGACGGATGCGGTGGCGTCGAAACGGTCGTCCTGGACGATCACGATCGGTCGCGGTTTCCCGGTGTAGGCGCCGCGGGCTGCGGCAACGAAGATGTCTCCGCGCCTCACTCCGTCGGATCTCCGGGAGGTGGTTCGTCGTCCCAGTCGACGGAGATCGCGTCGACGAACGCCTGGTCGTCGGTCTCGTGCTCGCCGGCGGCGACAGCGGCCGACTGGCGGTGCGCTTCGGCCACGAATTCCGCTGCGCGCACGTCGGGCACCCAGATCTGTACCGGTCGTAGGCCCTGGGCTCGCAGTCGCCGGCGGTGTTCGGCGACCCGATCGCGTGTGCTCGCCATGACCGGATGTTACATGTAACGATCCGCTGGGGATGAAGTTTACAAACCTGCCCGGCCGAGTCGTTCGATGAGGCTCGTCTTGCGGGCATGCGTGTGACGCAATGCCTGGCTACGGCGGGTGAAGGCGTCAGGCCGGCCCTCGCGTTCGGCAAGTGCCTGCAGGTCGGTGAGGAGCGCGACGGCAGCGTCGTACTCGCCCGGTTTCCGGGTCGCGATCAGTGCATCGATACGCGACCAGGCGGCTTCCTCGTCACGGGCCAAGTCGTCCAGCCGGTGCTCGCGGGCGAGGGCGAGGGCCTCCTGCCGGCGGGTTTCTTCCTCGGCACGGCGTGCGGCGATCCGGCGTTTCCGGTCGCCGCGACGACGAGAGGCCGCGTCGAGGAGTTCGTCGACGGTCCGGCGTTGTGAGGTCGGAAGGTTCGGCATGTGCGCGTCGTGGAATCGGCGGAGCAACTCCATCCGGACTGCGGCGTGATCCTCGACGACGCGGAGCAGGAGTCGGTTCTTCTCCGCGACGGGCAACTGTGTCACCCATGCTTCGAGTCGGCGGGAGACGTCGGTGGTCTTCTCCTGTTGCGCGCTGGTCTCCGCGGCGGCGGCCAGCAGGTCGCTGTCGACGCGGAGGAAGTCGGCCAATGCGCGCTGCGCCGCGGTGAGGGTGGCCAATCCGGGCGGCACGGGTGGCTCGAGTTCACCTGCCGTCGACAGTGTCAGACCTGCCAGCCAGGCGAGATAGAGCGGCCGGAGATCACCCGCGGCGAGTTCGGAGCGGATCCCGACCAACGCCGACATCGGTGTGTCGCCGGTGGGATCCCAGTCGCCGCTCTCGTCCTCACTGGTCAGATCGATCACGAGGAATTTGCCTGCGGTCCGGGCGATTACCCGGTCTCCGACGCAGTAGTCCTCGGCGACGTCGAGATCGAGCAGAGTGCGGGGGAGGCGGAGCATGATCCGCCGTGTTCCCCAGTTCGCACGGTAGAGGTGCGCGTCGTAGTACCGCTCCATCATCTTGTCCGGATTTCCGCGGAAGCTACCCCAGTGGTACTCGTTGACGAAGCTGGTGGTCGTGACCGTCGCACGGGTGGACAGCGAACGCACTTCGGCCAACTGACGGTCGTTCAACGGCCGGTCGACGGCGAGGAACTCGTAGTACTGATATTCGCTCATCGCCTACCTGCCCGAATGGCGCGCTCGGTCCGGACAGCCCGGAAGCCGGAGTCGTCTCCCCAGTGGATGAACAGGTGGCCCTCGATCGTCGTGTCGTCGAGCAACACGGCCCAGCCGCGCCCGCTGACGCGGTCGCCTTCGTCGTCGCCGTCCCAGGTGAACTCCGCGGCGGTGTGTCCGTCGCGTTTCGTGGTCCGGCAGTCCATCGAGCCACGGAGCGCGACGAACCCGAACTCACCTCTCTTGTCGGCGGTGAACTCGATGAAACCGGGTTCGATGAGGTCGATGGCGTCTCGGTCCCACATATCCATCTCCACGATCCGCCATCGGCCGGTCAAGCGCTTCACAGGTCCTCCCACGATTGTCGTCAGGTGTGAGGCGAGGGTAGCCACCGCAGATGGTAACGGCGGGAGGGGTCCGCGATCACGCGACTGTGCCGCGAGTGCCATGCGGCACTACGTGCTCATCGGTACCGATGAGCACGTCGAGGACTCGGGGTTCACGCGGTCGGGTCTGCTAATTCGAACGCCGACCGGATCGCCTCGGCCAGTGCAGGTTCCTGCCCCGGATGCAGGAACCCTACGGTCTGCCCGAGGCTTGTCGCCGGGATCGTTTGGACGTTGTCGCACGAGACCACGCAGTCGTGGTCGAGTCCGTTGGCCGGCCCGACCGGGACCTCGGTGGACAGGCCCTTCACGGTGCTGGTGATCGGCGCGACTGCCACCAGCCGCAGGTACGGGCGCGCGATCTCGCGCGTGAGAATCAGCACCGGGCGGGTCTTGTCCAGTTGTGCCAACCGGATTTCGCGCATCAGTCGATGTCCAATGGCGTTGCCGAAGCGTGGTCGGCGAGTGAGTCCAAGTGGTCGGGGTCCTCTCGATCGCGCCATGCTGCGAGGATCGCAACATCCCGCTCGGCGATGAGGCGACGCTGCTCGTGCCGCAATGCGCGGGCCACCACATCGGCCCGTGAGCGTGCGTGCTCGGAGCCGACCTCGTCGTCGAGGAAAGCCACGAGATCGGCGGGTAGCCGGATCGCGATCTGCTGTGTCTTTGCCATATGGAAGAGAATACCGATCTGGATACCCATCTGGGATGCGTCCGATGGTGGAGGAGAACGTCGATGAGAAGGTGGTCGAGTCGGTGCTGAAGCAGTTCTTCGAGCAGTCGTTCGCGGAACGGCGCTCGATCGGGGCGACCAACAGGCCGTGAGCACCGTCCTCACCGGCATCGTCGAGATCGCCCGCACGTCACCGCTGGCGAACATGGGCGATCTCGGCCAGATCCGGGCCGCACTCGACGACCCGGACCACGTCTGGGAGTTTTGAACCGCTCGGAGCTGCCGAGGTGGATTGGCCGATACCGGATCCGCCGGGTGCCTTGCTCGGATTCTCTCGGCGGCTCGGAGCCTCGTCGCGACGCGCAGGTAGCGCGGGCGCGTCGCGGGCGTTGGTCATCTCGACAGGCGCCGCATCTACTTCATACCCGAGTATGATTTCGGTATGACTGCCAGGTTCACGATCAGTTTGCCGGACGAGGACGCTCGCTTTCTCGACGCGTACGTTCGGGAACGTGGCCTCGGTAGCCGGTCGGCGGGAATCCGCGCCGCAATCCGCATGCTCGGAGCCGCCGGTCTCGAACGGGACTACGCGATGGCGTTCGGCGATGGCGATACCGAGGACGACTGGGACGTCACGACGGCAGATGTCGAGTGATCCGCCGCGGGAACGTGCATTGGGTTGATCTCGATCCGGTGCAGGGGAGCGAAGCGGCCAAGCGTCGACCCGCCGTTGTCGTCAGCAATGACCGCGCCAACACGACGGCCGAACGGCTCGGCAAGGGCGTGGTCACGGTCGTGCCGTTGACGACCAACACCACGCGGGTCTTCGCGTTTCAGGTTCTCGTCGAACCCGATGAATCGGGTCTGCCGCGTGAGTCGAAAGCTCAGGCGGAACAGATCCGTTCGGTTTCGGTTCGTCGCCTCGACGGTGCACCTGTCGGAAAGCTCTCGGCGAGAACGCTTACCGCGCTCGAGGAAGCGATACGGGTGCATCTCGATCTGGTGTGAGGTCGGCGAGTTGAACACCGATCTCGGAACCCTGCCACGACTTATTCGCTCTGTCCGGTCAGCTGACGGGCGAATCGTCCTGTGTAGAAGTCTTTCCGGAAGGATTTGAGCGGCGGCTACTGCGCCGAACAGTCGGCGAGATCGACCTGATACACGTAGCCGATCGCACTGGCTATCACCTCGGCTGCGGGGTGGATGTGCAGCTGAGGCCGAGTCAGTGCCTGCGTCACGACGGCCAGTTCCCCGCTCTCGTCCTCCCTCGCAGATCGCAACTCGTTCCTGGTCAGCAGGATCGACAGCCGTGATCCGGCGACGCCCTTGACCTCGACGCGACGGGTTCCGATGACGTCCCAGCGGCCTGCCCAGTCGGCGACCCGGAACTCCTCGATCTTGTGGTGTCATTGCCGGTCAGCATTGCGGGAGGGATCGGCTGCGAGCCACTTCTCGACGAGCGCCCGGATGTTCTCGGGCATCCATTCGGCCTCGACGATAGGGTCCTTGCTGACCGGCTGGGTGATGTCGACGAATGCCCACGCGTCGATCCGGATGGTGTTGCGCTTTCGGCCAGGAACATCTCGAGGCCATCGTCCTGAACACTCATCGGTGCCTCCGTCTCCAACGACTGCAATCGGGCACAGGATCGGCCGGGCCATCGCTGACCGCACCGACGAGCTGTGCGATCACGATATCGGCCCGTGCGGCCAAATCGACTGTGTAGAAGCGGATCCGGTGGCCCTGTACAGTCAATTCTTCGTCGACGTGGCCGCGCACAACAGGGTGCAGCAGCAGCCCTTCGGACGGTGGTAGCCCCGCCGCTGAGCGGCGATCGTGCTGGGACATCAAGTACGAATACATCTGGTAGATGTATTCGCTCTTGAAGCGGTCCCGGTCGTACTGGTTCGGGCGGGTGATCGAGGTGAACTTGGTGTCGATCACGATGTGCCTGCGGGCCGAGGTCTGCTCGAGCTCCACATCGGTGAACATGCTCGGCAACAGGGCCCGTAGTCCGGGCGATGAGGATTCGATATCCCAGTCGAGCTGGTGGCCGTGCCGGACCGACCAGCCGGCAGGGGACAGTCGATGTTCGAAGAAGCCGTGAACGGCGTGTTCGAAGAGTCTTCGCAGGAAGTGGTCGCCGTCGGCGATGTCGACGAAGGCTCGTCCGTCGCCGCCCGGTGCGGGGATACGGAACGTCAGGAGAAGTTCGGCGGCACAGAGCA
Source organism: Rhodococcus sp. (in: high G+C Gram-positive bacteria) (assembly GCF_049299235.1). Classification (GTDB taxonomy): domain Bacteria; phylum Actinomycetota; class Actinomycetes; order Mycobacteriales; family Mycobacteriaceae; genus Rhodococcus. Next base: position 42,528 of record NZ_JBAQXC010000019.1, read on the forward strand.
TTCTGCGGTCTCGGACCATGCTCCGGTCCGCAAGCAGGGCAGAGATCTCGGCTGCTCGCGGCGGCGAATCACCGACACCGAACGCCCGGAATCGTTCCTGGAGTGCGCGGGTGCGTTGCGCGAGTTCCGGGTCGTTCACCAGTCGCGTAGCGCGGCTCAGCGCGGCACGCACCAGACGGTTTCCCGGTGTGTCGACGACGATCTCGTCGAATCTGCACGACACCCGGCCGCGGTCGAGGTAGCGATGGCGATAGGTGTCGAGCACGTCGATCCGGCCGCGTACTCGGGGGAGTTGATCCTGCCGTCGTCGGAAGCCGACGGACAGGCTCTGTCGTAGGCGTGTCTCGGTCTCGTACACGAGCAACCGGGTCACCGCGTCGGGAAGTTCCTCCGGCATGGTTTCGAACCCGGCGAGGTCGGCGCCGCCGCGCCGGTACAGGTGGGAGGCGAACAGTTCCAGCAGCCACAGATTTCGCACCGGGATCTGTGACGAGGTGACCAGGCGAGTCTCCTCGGCCGAAGTCGTCACGACGGCCGATCGCTCGGCTTCTGCAGGATCCGAAGCTGATCCTGCACCTGCTGCGGCTTGTCGAACCAGTACTCGGCGAGCAGTGGCGCGATCTCGAAGCGAACCACCCGCTGGAACCACTTCTCGGAGAAATGCTCGCCCGCCTCCGCCACTGACCCCGGGGTGAAGTAGGAGTGGCCGATGCCGTAGTCCTTGCCGAGGTTCGGGTCGGCCGCGATCACGTCGTTCAGTGCGGTCATCCGTTCCGCGATGTGGTCGACGACCGCGTCGTCGTATCCGCGACCGGTCACGAACTCCCGCCAAGCGTCGTTGAATTCCGGTTGCAGGTCGAAGAACGCGAATCTGCGCCGGAGGGCCATGTCCACCAGCGCCAGGGAGCGATCTGCGACGTTCATCGTTCCGATCACGTGCAGGTTTTCGGGCAGGTGGAACGGTCCTTCACCCTCGCGTGGATAGGCGAGGTTCAGTGCACTGTCGGGGTGACGTTTGTCGTGTTCCAGCAGGGTCAGCATCTCACCGAAGATCTGCGCGGGATTGCCGCGATTGATCTCCTCGATCACCAGGACGTAGTCGTTGCCCGGATCCTTGCGGGCCTTGTCCGCGGCGGTCAGGAGCGGCCCGTCGACCAGGGTCAGTGTGCCGTCCGATCCCGGACGGAAACCGCGCACGAAGTCTTCGTACGACATCGAAGGATGGAACTGCAGGAGAGTTGTCCGCTTGGATCCGCGCTCATCGCACAGGACCCAGCCCAGTCGCCTCGCCAGCCAGGTCTTCCCGGTGCCTGGGGGACCCTGAAGGATGATGTTCTTCTTCGACTTCACGGCCTCGATCATCGACTCGAGAAGCTGGACGTCGAGGAAGGAGCCGTCGGCAACGATATCTGCGACCGTGTACCCGTCCGCTACGTCGGATACGTTCACCGGACCTCCGGTCGCGGTCGACTCCGAGGGCGTGGCGGATCCGTCCGTCGCGGTCGCCGATGAACTCCCGGCGGTTCCTTGGTAGAGCCAGGCGCTCCGGGAGAGTTCAGGTGGCGTGGCGAACGGTGACGACGACGAGCTGAGCCAGCTGGTGACGGTTTCGGTGTTGACCAGAAAGTCCTCACCGGAGATCTTTCCCCCGAGGTTGAGGTGGGCGGCGATCTCGGGGTATGCGTTCGCGAGGAAACGCGAGTTGACGCCGTCGAATGCGGTGAAGGTTTCCGGCCGAACCCAGTAGGTGCCCATGGTGAGCATGCGTGTCTGACCGGTTGCAGCGCCGTCGAACGCGGTGATGAGTCTTTCCCGGTTCGTCTCACCTCGGGATTCGGCGTATGCCTTCGCTGCCTCGAACAGATCCCACAGCCTGTCGACGGCATCGTCGGCGCGATCGATCTCCCAGCGGATAAACCACGAGTTCCTGTTGTCCACCACAGGGATTCCGTCGAACCTGGTGGGCGCGGGAGCAGCGATTCCGAAGGCATCGCGGTACGCCTCGGCGATCCGTGTCCGGCGGGAGTCGGTGATGCCGCGGTTGAACGGGCCGTAGACGGTGAACGGGTCGATGTCGGTTAGGGCACCGATCGTGCCGTCGAGGCGATGATCGGTCTTCAGGTAGCGGAACAGACGCTCGGCACCTGAGCGTCCTGCAGCATCCCAGAGGATGTCGAGGAGGTCCCCTCGGCGATCACGGAACGGGACCAGTTTGTCGGCAAGTTCGGTGTAGAACGGCACCCAGGTAAAGTCTGCTTTCCCTGTTACCGGCCGACCGTGGTCGAGGAGGTGTTCGAGTTCCGGACGGGCGGTCTGGATGCGGAACAATGTCGTGGCCGAACTCAGTTCGTTCTGAGCGGCTTCGGACAGTTCGTCGCGGCTGATGCGGGGGATGAGCCACTGGACGGGACGCCAGTGCTGGTACGGCGTCTCCGGCCGATACTCGTACGGTCCGCAGATTCTGCCGATGCGCAAGGTCCGGTCGGCGCGGTTCGGGGAGACGACGATGTCGCCGTCGCTCATCTCGTGGACGAAGCGGTACAGCGTGCCGGCGCTCGCGGCATGGCTCTTGTGCTCGTCGGGGTAGGCGTCGGCGACGGCTTTCCGGAAGGCGTCGCGCGTGGCGTCGAGCGTGCGCAGATCGGGCATCTCGTCCCACCCGACCCGCACGGCATTGTCCGCGAGCGGATCGATGTCGATACGGTCGTTGTGGATTCCCCAGTAGTCGACCACGAGAAGCGCTCCTTACACCTTCGTCTTGCGGCCGCGAGTTGTCTTGGGCGGACGCCACTGCCCGAGGTCGGGGACGGGAACACCGACCGCGGCGGACTTCTCGTTGAGTTGGCCGCTCAGGTAGTCGGCGAGGTCGATGCCGAAGGTCGGGTCGACACCGCTGTGCCACTGCTTGACCCACGGCAACACCTCGGCGATACCGGCGACCACCGGGACCAACTCGGACAGCTCGATACCTTCGGATTCGCGGTAGGCATAAATCGTCGCCAACGCGATGCCCTGCTGTGCGTGGTTCCAGCCCGACCAACCCAACAGCGGCGTCGGGTCGGTGGCGCGGCCGGCGCCGGGGTAGGAAATGAAACGCTCCTTCGGCACGTCGAGTTTGCCGCGATGGCTCCAGAACGACGACTTGAGGAAATCGGCGCTCGTGTATTTCGGCGGCACCGGGATATCCGTCGCCTTGATCAGTCCGGCGTCCTCGTCGCGCTGCAGATCCCACACGCGTTCCCACTCCGCGCGCTTGCGCAAACCGGAGTCCTTGTACCGCATCGCAGCCAGGTACGGCACCGCTTCATCAGCGAGAAGCTTGACGAGGGTGTCGGTGACAGGCGCGTCCTTCTTGCCCGACCATAGGTCGAGTGCGGTGATGAACTCGGGGTCCTTCTCGACGTGTCCGGCGAGTTCGGCGGCAGACAGCATCTGCGGGGTGCCTTGCGGGGTGAACCACAGTGACTTGTCTTCGAGGCGATCGAGCATCCAGTTCTTCAGCGCCCGCTGCAGTTTCACATCCCACGAGTCCCCGGCCCAGCGGCGCTTGTATTCGGGGCGCTCCAGCAGGCGGATGAATGGGTTCGACTCAATCGCCTGCAGTCGCTTCTCGACGAGTTCGCGGTATTCGGCCGACCAATGTGCAGGGAACTTGGTGATCGGTTTCGAGCCGTGGCGTGAGAACCACTCGGTCTCGACTTCGCCAGCTGCCATCTTGCGGGCCAATGCGATCTCGAATGCTCGCTCCCCGAGCGCGATCCGGGGTGCCTGGCCAACGGGAAGAAACAGCTCATCGTCGATGAGGTCGTAGTTGCTGTAGGCCTCCCAGTCGAGCTCCTCCTGTTCTGAAATCATACGTCCGCGAATGTGTTCTTGCTCTTTGCTGGCCGAGTGAGCCCGGGTGGTATTCGGGGCTAAGGTGGAAAAAACTCGCTCAGGCTCCAGATGTGCAAACGCCGTTGCTAGTTCCTGGATGTTCTGGATGCGGCCGATCGACTCGAATTCCACTAGTGGAAAGTCGCCAACTGTGGTTCCGTTGAAATCGTATGTGTGGGCCCACGGTTGGTTGGCGTCACCTCCGCCCAGGCCGCCACCACCCTTTTTTTGGCAGTTCTGCCGAAGCCAGAAATTTGCAACTGAACTATTTAGTAGTGCAACTGTCGACAGATAGCTTTCGACGCTGGAGTCGGTAAGGGTAATAACTTGTATTGAGTGTTTAAAGACCGCACTGCTGTCGCTCAGTACAAAATTGTTGTGTGAGGATATTTGTGCATACGCGATTCGTCTGGCGGCGGTCAACTTTGAAGGGTATAGTTCCCGCCACTCGAACCAGGGAAGGTCGCGCTCTTGCATTGAAATGCCGAACTTTCTACGGTTTCTTAGTGTCGCTCGGTTTCTCCAGAGGGTGCTCTCACCGCCGATCTGATCGATCGGTATAACTTGATAATCTGACCCGTAGGTCCAGATTGCGGTCTCGCCTCGGGGTTCGACCCAGTCGCGAAGGTCGGGACCCTCGATGAGTTGGCGGGTGCATGCAACACCCAGGCGATTCGCGGTGCTTATGTCAGATATCTGGAACGCGGAATCTTCGCCCGTGACTGCACAGTAGCCGACTTCGTTCGAGATTTCAGATAGGGTGAATTGTGCTGCTGAGGATATCGATTGCAGCAACTCCACTGCCCCGCCGCCGCTTAGTGCCCAAGGGTGTGTGTCGAGGTGCGCTCGAGGAAGGTCGACGATCGAGATCCATTCGTTCTCAAATCCAGGTGAGTCGATATTGTGCGTAATTGACTGCCAGACGATGCCTTCCGATGGATTCAGAGTGTCTTCTGTTTTGCCTTTGATTGCAAGGGCAGCGCGTACCGTTGCGCTGATCGGTTCCCGGTTCCGGGCGACGAGAATGAGGGTTGGAGTTGCATGGCCTGGAATGTAGGTCCCGGACGTGTCCGCGACCAATGTTATGTCCTTGTTCCGCAGGAATTGCTCGACGATTGGTACGCCAAATTCACGCTTCATGAAAGAGTTGGAAGTAATTTGCCCGATCCAGCCGGGCCGGAGCCCCGTACTCGCAAGAGAAAAAAATCGCTCCATGAATGGGATCGTTAGAGCGTATTCGCGATGGCAACGGCGATAAATCTCTCGATATCGGGCATTGAGTGCCTTATCCTTGACTGTAATGTAAGGGGGATTTCCGACTACAACGTCATACTGTCCCGGCGCGAGGATCTTCCGCAGCAGCGTCACATCCTCCGTGGAGTACGCGAACCCGGACACCACCGCGTCCTTGTCGAAGCTCAAGTCGCCGTAGTCGAGCGCTTCCGCCCCACCCTGTTCAGTCCCGTGCAGGAGCGAATCCCCGTTCGCGAGATTCAAAGTGAACTTCGGCGCGTTCACCAAAGTCGTTTCCCCACATGCCTTCAACGCGGCGACGATCAGGCGGAACTTCGCGATCGCAACCGCGAACGGGTTCAAATCCACGCCGTACACAGACGACAGTGCCTTGTCGACGCGCGTCCGCAGATCCAGTCCTGGCGCCTCCCGGTGCCACCGATCCACGAGCCGCGCGAACGCGCCCAGCAGGAAGTGCCCCGACCCACAGGTCGGGTCGATGACTTTGAAGCCCTCCAGCGGACGGTCCTTCAACGCAGGCTCGAGGGTCTGGTCGAGGATGAACTCCTCCATGAACTCCGGCGTCTGCAGCAGCGCGTACTTCTTCTTCGCGAAATCCGACAGATCCTGATACAGATCACCCAAGAAACGGGTGGACAGCTCCGGATCGCGGAATGTCCACACCAACTCACCGGCGTCGTCGACCTGCCGCCAGAATGAGAGCACCTGATGCACCGCGTCGGATGTCGGCGCGATGATGTTCAATGCCGCGTGCTCGTCCACCAAAGACTGTGTTGCAGGGAACTTCCGCAACGCATCGAACGACTGCGCCAGCCACTCACGGTACGAGTTGCTGGTGTCGCTGCGGTAGAACGCCTGCTCAGCGTCCACCGCCCGCTGTCGGAGCATCTGGTCGGGGTGAGTGATCCACACGGCAGTTTCGCCGAGGAGGAGGTTGTCCTCGCAGAACCGCACGAACACGGACGTCAGCAGCCAGCCGACGGCGGCCTGGGTGAGCTGGTCCTCCGACCAGTCTGTCCACGACACCGCAGTGCGCTTGTCCGACACGGCCTGGCGGTGCGTCGCCCGCCAGCGTTCCAAATCATCGGCGTCGGCCGTGAGTTTGGCGCGCATGTCGTCGACCAGCAACGTCAACTGCGGTTTGAGTGCATCCTTGAGCGCGGCTCCCGAAATCGTAGCCCTGGTGTGGAGGGGCGCCGCCATCAGACATGCTCCTTCATCGATCGATCTTCACTGGTCAACAACGCTCGCAGACCGAACCGGTCCACTTGCACGAACTGTTCCGGGGTGGTGCGGGGGAGGGCGGTGCCGTCGACGCGCGCGCCGGGCCGGCCCCCCGACTCTTCCGGTTGCGGGATCAACGCCCATACCGCGTGCGGCGGCGGATTCGTTACATCCACCCACGCCAGCAACGTACCCAACTGGCCGTACGCGGCGAGTGTCGACAGGTCTGTCAGCACCACCGGCCCACCGGCCGCGTTGACAGCGTCGACGACCGCCGGGATCGACTGTGCGACAAACCCCTTCAATCCCTCACGGTCGGCGGCTGCGCCGGAGTCCGCGGCGAGGATCGCCTCCCACGGAATCCCGGCCTGTGCGGCCCGCGACCGCAGCTCCCCGAGCAGCACCTCGGTGACGTCGACGCGCACCGCGCCGAACCGCTGCGCCAGTGCCTCCGCGACTTGATCGGAAGCACCCATCGGCACCCCGAGCGCGCGGAACGTGCGCTCCCGGATGCTGGCGTGCAACAGCAACTCGACGTCACTTCCGGACCCGCCCGCCACGGCGGGTGCGCCGGCGATCGTGTGCCGAGTGGGCACGTGCGAGTGCTGCGCAGGTGCATCCTGGAACTGGTAGCGACCGCGCTCCTCGCTCCACACCATCCCCGGCACAACGGTGGCGACGAGAGCATCGAGTTCGGGGCGGCGGGGCAGCGACTTCGTGAGCGTCGGGAACCGTGCGGCGACCCGCGATTCCAGCTCCGCCCGGCTGAACGCGTCCGACGTGGACAGACCCTGCAGCAGCAACGCCAGCACATCGTGGATCGGCAGCGTGCGGGTGTGCAGTTCGTCGCGCGCCGACAAGGTCACCTCGCCGGACGACGCCGCTGCAATGCGCAACAGTACGTATGGCGGGATCTCCACCTGTTCCGGTGCGATATCGAGCACCGACGCGGCGACCGCTCGCAGTGGTCCCGCCGCGTCCGAGGAGGCAACCAGCGCAAAGCCCTGCGCGGCGCCGGCAGCCTCCACGAGACGGTCTGCCTCCCGGGCGAGCACCCGAGCCAAGCGGCGCTCCTCGAAGGTCGCGATCATCGCCACCGTGCCCGTCGACTGACGACGCACCAACCGCGGCTCGCGGTTCTCGCCCGAATCCGCCTCGCCCGGCGCGGCCTCGGGCGGGGGCGGCGCGGACGCCAGGACCAGGCGCAGCACGCCGAGCGCGGCGCGCTGCGGATCGGACACGCCATCGGTGTCCAGCGCACTCACCAGCTCCCGGGCCAGCAGCTCGGGAGTGCTTGCCCCACCGGTTGATTCGAGCAGCACCACACCACGTCGATACAACTGGTCGACGGTCGCCGCGAGCTGCGGGTTCTTCGCCCACAGTTCCCGAAGCTCACCGAAGATCTGCGCGATCCGTCCCGACGTCACCTTCGCGAGCGGCGACAGCACTTGATAGGTGACGAACGGATCGGCCGGCGACAGCTCGTGACTGCCGAGGATCAGTTCCACCACCTGCCGCCGGATCGCCGACGATTTCGTTGCCGCCGCCCGCGCGAACTCGGCTGTGAGTACCTTCAAGGAAGCGTAGGTGGCGACGGGTTCGCCCACGGTGACCGTCGGCGCCACGAGTGTCGCCGTACCCGTCGCGACAGGTGCATGCACCACCGCGGGCACCGGTTCGGGATCGACGGCCTTGGCCGCGAACACCGCAGCCCACGCGGCGCGCATCGCCGCCGCCGTATCGAACCGGTCACGTGCGTTGCGGGCCAGCGCGGTCCGGAAGAAGCCGGCCAGTGCTTCGGCTCGGGTACGCGAGTGCCCGCCGAAATCCTCCGCCGACACCGACACGTCGTCGGTGAGCACCCGCGGATCGCTCACCCCGTCGCCGTAGAGGGGGGTGCTGGCCGTCGCCATCTCGTACAGCACCACCGCCGCCGAGTACCTTTCCGCGGCCGAATCGTAGACGGTCCGAATCCCGGTGCCGAGGAACGGATCCCGATACGGGGGAGTGCCGGCGTCGATCTGGTCGACCGCCGCGCGGGACAGTGAGAAGTCGAACAGCGCCAGACGTGCTTTCGCGGACCTCTTCCCCTCCGGGCGGGACAAGCCCAGGTTCGCGGGTTTGATGTCGCGGTGTGTGATGCCCGCGGCGTCCAACGCGACCACCGCGTCGAGCAGGCCGAGGCCCCACATCTTCAGCTGCGACTCGCCGAGCGGGGTGTAGCGGACGACGTCGGCGAGGGTCTGCTCGCCGCAGTTGCTCAGCAGCAGCGCGGTGCGGTGCGCCAACTGCAGCGGGCCTTCGATCAGCTCCACCACCCCCGGTACCGGGGGCTGCTGCTGAGCCAGCGTCGTCAGGACCTCCGCCTCGTCCCGCAGCCGGTGCGCGGCGGTGTCGTCGAGACCGACCTTGAGCACGCGCTGCCGGCCGTCGGCCTCGTGATCGGCGACGAGGATGCCGCGGGCGGTGGACCCGGACCCGAGCACCTGCAGCACCTCGAAGCGGTCGTCGAGCAGCGCACCGGTCGGCGGGTTCAGCGGATCGATCTGCGACGCCGCGGTCGTCGATGCCCGACGATAGGCGTCCAACTCGGCCGCGAACTGCTGTGCCCCGAACGTCGGGCGCCCCGACTTGGATTCGATACCAACACGTTTCGACACCGACGGGTTCGTGGTCCGCAGCACCAGCTCGCGCAGCTTCTCGTCGACGAACCGGCCCGTCGCCGCCGCCAGGTCCAGCCCCTGCTCGAGCCGCAACCGTTCCAGCAGTGCCGCGCGGTCGCGGGCCGGGTTCTGCCCGCCGGACAGCAGGAAGTACGCGAGCGCACCGAGGGAGAACACGTCCAGTGCGATGCGGTCCGAATCGGGCGCCCACCGGTCCTCCGGTGCCTGATACACCTCGTCCGCGGCGGCGCCGCCGGTCGCGGTCACCGCGGTCCCGAGCATCGTTCCGGAGCGGGTACCGCCGTCGTGGATGCGACCCGCCCACGACCAATCCACCAACCGCACCTCGACCCGGCCCGCATCCAGCCGTTCGGTGTGGATGAGCACCGACGACGGGCCGAGGCCCCGGTGCGCGACGTGATTGCGGTGCGCGTACGCCAGGGCTTCGGAGACCCGAGTCAGCACGGTCAGCGCCTGCTCGGCGGTGAGAGTGCGCGTCGCCAACGCCAGATCGAGCGGCTCGTAGCCGGGGGTTTCCGGGTAGACGAGGACGGTGTTGCCGTCGTCGTCCTGCACCAGATCGCGCGGGGCCACGATCGACTCGTGTCGCAGTGACGCCAGCAACGTGTACTCGCGCTGCATCTTCCGATGCGCGGCGGCACGGGCATGCGTCGGTGTCCCCGGGCGGAACGAGACGATGCGGGCGCGGGCCTGCTCGTCGGTGCCCTTGTGCTTGGCCGGCCACTCCTGCCAATCGTCACCCGAGGCGAGCGGTGCCCCGGAGATGGTCCACGAGCCCGCGTCGCGTTCGGTGCGGCGAGCGACCCCGAGGTTCCGCAAGGCCAGCGCGATGATGACGCTGAGATCCTCGTCGACGCGGCGGCCGTCCGTGGGTGGCTCGAGAATGCGGGTGGAGATCCCCGGCAGCTTCGAGAACGTCTCGTGCCCGTCGAGGCCGAACAGCCCGGACTTGGCCAAATCCGGCATGTCGACGGTGAAGTCCGCCGCGTGCAGAAACACCGACTCCTGCACGAACGGCAGCGCCCGGCGCACCTTCTCCGGATTCAGCCCGTTGTCGATCGCAACCTTGCGGGCTTCCTCCTCGATCCGGGTGGCCAACCGCTGCGCCTTGCGGCGCGTCAGCAGGAGCGGGGAACGCTGGGTTCGGAGCTTGCCGTTCGGCAGCTTACGTACCCAATTGGTTTCGTTGCCGCCGAGACGACCGACGAAGTGCTTGAGTTCGATCAGATGCACACGGCGCCGGCCCAGCACGAGCGCGTCGACCTCATGCCAGATGCCGTGGTTGTCCATGAACTCGAAGTTCGTCCACACCCGATACGGCGAGGCATTCGGGACGATCTCGCGGAGAAAGTTCAGACCCTCTGTTTCGTGAGCGAACGCCGACTTCGACACCTCGACCCAACGGTCATTGCCTTGCGCCACGTCACCGCCTGTCACGAATCCCTGTCGCGGCCGAACCGGGTCGCGTACAACCAGGCAACGAGGTTACCAAGGCATCGGCATTGCGCTCATCCCGACACGAGGTGCCGACGGTGGCCTCGTTCGCGCACGGCGATCGTTCGCCCGTACCCCACGGGTTCAACAAGATCAATCGAATCCGCCGCCGCCCGCGGGGAACTGGATGCGCACCACACGATCGTCGTTCGGTCCCGGTTCGCCGCCGTCGGTGTTGACGGTGGAGACCCACAGCAACCCGTCCGCGCCTGCCGACGCGCCGCGCAGCCGCCCGTACCGGTCCTGCACGGCCAGGACCGGCGCTGCGGTGACCGCGCCGGTCCCCGGGTCGGTGGCGACCACCGACACCGCCTTGCCGTCGGTCAGTGAGATCGCGACCGCATCGGGTCCGGCCGCGCATCCGGCGAGCCCGGGCCGTTCCGGCCACGTCCACACCGGTGCGGCGGCGACGGACCCGTCCGAACCGACCCGCTGCAACCGATCTTCGAGGGGTGTGCGGTCGGTGATCCACAGATTGCCGATCGGGTCGCGGCACACGTCGCCCGCGGTGCCGATACCCGACAACACCACTGTCGGGGCCGGTGCCGGGCCACCGGGAGCAGGCAGGGGGACGCGCAGCAGCTTCCCGGCCCACGACGCGGGGTCTGTTGCCGCAGAGGGATTTCCGGTGTCTCCTGTCAGGACTGCCAACTCGGTGGGGGTGACGAATTCGACGGCACCGGCGTTGCCGCTCGCACCGCGCGGGATGCCGGTCAGCACATCTTTGGGGACGTCCCCGGCGGCGATCCGCACGATCCGGTTGTCGACCGCGGTCGTGATGTATGCGTACAACAAGCGGTCCTCGCCGAACGTGGGCGACAGGGTCAGGTCGAGCAGTCCGCCGTCGCCGGACCCGTCCACGGGGATCGTCGCGACCTCCACCGGTTTCGCGCCGGGAGCGACCTGCAGAATCCGCCCGGTACGGCGTTCGGCCACGAACGCCGAACTGCCGTCGGGCACAGTGACCAGACCTCCGGTGGTGTCGAGGCAGGTGGCGACGACCGCGGGGTCGGGATCCACACACGGGCCGGGTGGCACAGGAGGGACGGACGGGGTTGTCGATTCCGACGGCGACTGCTCGAGCGGACCGACGTCGGCGCCGCCGTCGAACGACGGTTCCGGGGTGAACGGGGTCGACGCGGCATCGTCGAACCGGGCGCACGATGTGACCGCGGCGAGCAGACCCATCGCCACGATCAGTGTCGGCAGCCGCCGCGGACCCCTCAACCGTGCACCTCTCGTCATGCCGCAAACGTTACCGGCACGCCGGGCGTCGCCTCGGTTACCGGGTGCGTGGCAGCCCGAGACCTACCCTGGACGGTGTGAGCGACAAGGCGAACGAACCCGTACCGGAACCGGAGCCGTACGAAAATCCGACGCTGGAACTGCACCGCCCTCGATCGTCGAGGCTCGAATCCGACGACGACCTGGCCTTCGACGGCAGGTCGCTGGACGGACCGACCGAGCAGATCTACCGGCCGGAGCCGCCGGGAATGTCGGAAATGTACAGGGAACCGGTGGCTCCCGAGCCGGATGTCACTGCGGTACCCCCGAAGGCACGCCGCGGCACCCTCGACCTCGGTCTGCTGATCCTGCGTCTCGCGGTCGGCGCCACCATGATCGTGCACGGGCTGCAGAAGCTCACCGGATGGTGGGGTGGGCCCGGGCTCGGCGGATTCGAAACATTGGTGGAGAACGCCGGCTACCGGTATTCGGACGTGCTCGCCATCGTCGGCGCGATCGGGGAGGTCGCGGCCGGAGCCCTGCTCGTGCTCGGGCTGCTGACACCGCTCGCGGCGGCGGCTGTCGTCGCGATCATGATCAATGCGGTGTTGTTCAAACACAATCTCGAACCGGGGGTGCAGTACTTCGCCGCCGAACAGTCCGGTGTGGAGTTCGAGGTGCTGCTCGGTGCGGCTGCGGTGGCGATCGTGCTGACCGGACCCGGACGGATCGCCGTTGACGGAGCCCGCGGCTGGGCGACCCGCCCGTTCATCGGGTCGTTCGTGGCGTTGCTGCTCGGTGTCGCCGGCGGTGTGTGCCTCTGGCTGTTCGTCCGCTGAGTTGTTCGCCTGCTGCACTGTTCGTCCGCACCTCTACCAGCCGGGGTAGGCGGGCAGGGTGTCGGGTGGGGCGTCGGACCGGATGGTGGCGGTGCCGTAGTCGGGGGCGTCGGTGGCGAACTGTTGTCCCCACGGTCGGCATGAGAGGGTGTGGCCGGGCCTGGTCCATCCTCCGCGGATGATGTTCCAGCCGGCGAAGACGTCGTAGGTCGGGGCTTGCCATTGTGGACGGCCGGTCTCGCCGACGGGGTCCGGTCCGGGCGCTGTCGGCGTCGGCCGGGAGCCGGTACCGGGTGGGGGCTCTGTTCGCTCGAAGGCGATCTTGGAAGCCATATCGCCGCCGTCGACGAATCGCACGTAGCGACCGTCGCGTGCTGTGTAGGCAATATCCGAAATCTGTTCGCAGGTGTGGGCGATGAAGCCGTTGTCGGTCGGTTCGATTCCTCTGATGTGGTAGTAGGCGGTGCCGTGTGTGATGGCGTCGTCGCTGCCGAGTTGGGTGTAAAGGTCCACTGTTTTCCGGTCGATCGCGCGTGCGTAACCCGGGTAGCTTGCGTCGAGTCCGCCGCCGAGCGCCACGTCGTTGGCTTCGACGGCGCCGCGGGTGAGCGTGCCGTATTCACCGAGGAGGTCGATGCCGGGTTCGGCGGACCAGACGACGGTGGAATTGCGCATGTTGTCGGGGACCCGGTAGTCGCCGGGCGTGGTGGTGATCGTGGCGGTGCTGGTGGCCGATGCGGGCGTCGCGGTGGTGTCGGTGGGGCTGCAGGCGCTGATCGCTGTGATGGTGGTGAGAAGGGCGATGGTTGCGATGGTGGCGCGCACACCGGTCGTCGACACGATTCTCTTGCGTGGTGCGAGTTCGTTGCATCGCGTGGCTTCGGTGTACACGTCGGTGATCCCCCCGGATATGTTGCGCGCGCTGTGGATACGGTAGGCGATGGCCCGTCCTGTCGTGGCAGGGCTACCAGCCGGGGTAGGCGGGCAGGGTGTCGGGTGGGGTATCGGACCGGATCTCGGCGGTGCCGAGGTCGGGGGCGTCGGTGGCGAACTGTTGTCCCCACTGTCGGCATGCGAGGGTGTGATCCTGTCCGGACCATCCGCCGCGGATGATGTTCCAGCCGACGAAGACGTCGTAGGTCGGTGCTTGCCAGTGCGGCTGTCCGGTTGCGTCGGGGTCGGCTGTGGTGGTCGCTGCTGGTGTTGTCTGACTGCTGGTGCTGGTGCTGGTGCTGGGTTCGGCTCGTTCGAAGGTGATTTTGGATCCCATGGCGCCGCTGTAGACGGTTCGAACATAGCGACCGTCGCCTGCCACGTAGGCAATATTCGAATTCTGGTAGCAGGTATGGGCGACGAAACCGTTCTCGGTCGGCTCGATTCCGCTGATGTGGTAGTAGACCGTGCCGTAGGCGGGGGCGTCGTCACTGCCGAATTGGGTGTAATGGTCGACCGTTTTCCGGTCGATCGCGCGCGCGTAACCCGGGTAGCTCTGGTCGAGTCCGCTGCCGAGCGCCACACGGTTGGCTTCGACGGCGCCTCGGGTGAGCGTGCCGTATTCGCCGAGGAGATCGATGCCGTCGTCGGCGGACCAGACGACGGTGGACGTGCGCATGTTGTCGGGAACCCGGTAGTCGCCGGGCGTGGTGGCCACTGTGGAGGTACTCGTGACCGGTGCGGTTGTACCGGTAGAACCGCAGGCGGTGACCGTTGCCAGCACGGTCAGGGCGAGGAGTCTCACTCCGATTCGCGTAATCGTCATACAGGCCACCTGCTCATCGCGGTGGGGCTTCCCGAGCCACGAATCGCGGCGTCGAAAGTCCCGTCTCCGTTCACCCGCCCGAAGATCATGTTGTGGTACGCGCCGACAGCGATCGAATGCTGGTGAAGGTATCCCTCTGCCGAACGGAGGCCGGCATCGTTAAGATACTCGGGCAGGCTCTCGATGAGCGTCTGTCTTCCTCTAGCTGGATCGCGAGATGAGTCGAAGTCGCCGGTCGATTCCCTCTCGATGAGTTCCGCGTAGGTGATCACTCCGCCGTCGTTCCGCACATACTCGGACACCGAGGTAACGGGGATCCGACCGGTCTCGACGAGCTCGGCGAACATGCTGTAGCTGATCTCGTTGTCGGTGACCTGTGTCTGGTCCGGAGTATCGGGGTCGCCGGCTCCCAGCCTGAATCGCGCTTGGGGTGATTGTGTGTACGCGTCGGCAAGATTTCCATCAGCATCGATGATGTCGGAGGCGAGAAACGCACCTACAGCGTAAGTTCCGGTGGATGCGGCGACACCCCACGGTGGTGGAAGGTAGCTCAGCGCGCCTGCACCGATCGCCTGCGCCGCACCGAAGAACCCGGCGCGCGTCGTAGCTCGTTCTGCCTTGCGTTCGTCGATATCGTTTACGCGGTCGCCGATTTCGATATCGAGTCCGCCTTCGACCGCTGCACGTAGTCGGCCCGACGTTTCCCCCAGCATGATCGGCGGCGGCTCCCGATCCGACCGCGCGAACGCGTGGTCGATCTCGTCGGCGGCTGCGAGCGCGTGCCCGCTGATGACTGCGCCTGCCCGTGGGTCGCTGTCGAGTACGGAGAACAATCGGGTTGTTTCGACCGGACCCAGTTGCCCGAAACTCGATGTGGTCGAAAGGGTTCTGTCGCTGGTGACCATGTCGACCACGTACGGGGACAGTGATGCGGCGATCGATTGCGTCAGCGCAGGGTTCACTTCCCCCAGCGACGACCTTCCGTCGTCGGCTATCCAGTCGACGAGTCGCCCGACGGTCGCTCCGTCGTCGCGCCACTCGTGTTCGAGCAGCGGCATCAGCGTTCGGGCAGCGTCCGGGGAGGTGAGCAGTTCGTACGAGGCGCTCTCGTTCCGCGTGCCGATTTCGAGGAACTTTTCGGCGATCGGATCGTACTTTTCGGGGTACAGACCGTGGGAGGCCGTCGCGATATCGACCAGGCGAGATGCCGCGTGGTCGAGTTCGGAGGCGAACTCGGTGCCGGGAATGAAACCCGGATTTGCTTCGGCGAGCAGATCGGCCACCGCAGGTGCCTGTCGCTCGGTGTAGACGTCGTCGTAGAAGCTGCCCATGAGTCCTCGATCGGCCGAGGCATCGTTGATGCGGGACAGGATGTCTTTCAGGTCGTCGGGAAGCAGGTCGTAACCGCCGGTGGTCTGGCCGTCACCGACATTCTCGTTCGAGAGTGTGAGCAGCCCGTTGGCCAGTGCGTCGAGCTGTGCGGCAGCGTGCGGATCGCCCGAGTGTTCACGGGCGCGGAGGTTTTCGGCGATGTCGAGCAGGCCGCTGGTTCCGGCCTCGCGGTAGAAGTCGCGTAGGTAGTTCATTGCGGCCGGCGGCACGGTGTCGACAGTGTCTCCGCGCGCGAGGGTGTCGAGTTGGGCGGGGGAGAGCTGAATCGCCGCGACGATCGCGCCGATGCGTTGGAAGTCGTCGGGTTCGAGTCGCCGCTCACCGGCGGCGGTGTGACCGCGCCATCGTCGGCGACGGTGAATCCGGACGACGCCGCGGCCCGGATCGCTGTCAGCGCGGTGTCGACCGTGTTCTGGAGCCGGGAGCGGTGTGTGTCCAGCGCCGCGTGTCCGTCGCTCAGTGCCGTGGCCAATTTCTTTCCGGTGTGGACGATCTCGTGGACGTGGTCACGCATGGCGTCACCGGAGCCCGGACCCCAGTAGGTGTAGGAGTCGGTGGTGACGTCACCCGCACCGGCAATGCGGTTGCCGGCGGTGGCCGCGGCGGTCAACCACTCCGAACCCAATGCTCGAAGTGAGTCGGGAATCCACGAAAGGGCCTGTGTGACAGTTGGAGTCACCATAGTGCAGTGCCGTCCACCGACAGGTCGGCGACGAAGTCGTCGTCGGTGACCTCGTAGATGTCGGCGGTCGCGATCAGCCGGTAGACCGAAGCTGATCACAGTATCGACGTGCATCTCGATGATCCCCCCGGATGTATTGCACGCACAGACTGTGTTCATG